>JAISYH010000008.1 GCA_031270015.1 Burkholderiales bacterium
TGGTTGCCGGCGCAAAACACGTACCGCGAGATTTCATCGTGTTCTAACTGCGAAACATTCCAAGCGCGACGGATGCAAGCGCGCTTCCGCAATGCGCAAGGCAAAACTGAACTGGTGCATACTCTAAACGGTTCCGGGCTTGCTGTCGGTCGCGCATTGATTGCAGTACTTGAAAATTATCAGCAAGAAGATGGTTCGGTCGTTGTCCCTGAAGTGTTGCTCAAATATATGAACGGCGCCAAGGTAGTACGCCAGTAAGACCGTCAAAAAAACAATTAACCGTGTTATTGGGTTTTAATATATTTTGTCGTTACCCAACAAAAACGGCTCGAATTACCGAACCGTTTTTGTTGAGATCATCGCTTTTTAATTCTTTTTGGTTTCCGATTTGGCTTCTGCCTTCCCTTTACTGGAAATGGTGACATCGGGTCTTAGTTTTTCAACGGTTTTTTCGCCCAAACCCTTGACTTTGGTCAGATCATCGACGGATTTAAAAGGACCATGTTCCGTCCGGTAATCGATGATCGCTTGAGCTTTTTCAGGACCGATACCGGATAAAGTTTGCAATTCTTCTTTGGTCGCGGTATTGACATTAACGGCGGCAAGAACACTCAACGAAAACAACATCAAAATCAGGAATGAGAAAAGCTTTTTCATAAATAGTCTCCTTAAAAAAATTTTAAAAAATAAAATGCTGTCGTGGAAATATAAGCTAAAATAAACCATATTGACAACAATATCAATATTTCGCTTTTTGGCGACAAATTTTCCGTGTAAAGAAATATTGTTACGAAGTAAAGGGCTTTTTATGTTTTTTCTTAATATCATTACTCTCTATATTGATTATTCCATTTAAGGTTTTTCCATTGATTTATATCAATATTTTCCTATTTCCTTATGATTCTCTAATCAATGACTCAGATTGGCGACCCCGGTTTTCGGAAACGATTCTCGGTTGAGATTGCCGAGTATCGTTTGCGATTTTTTCAATATCGTTTATCGAAACAAGCGTTTAATATCAATGTGATGGCGATATTTTGTATAAGCGATTTTCATTATCCAGCCAATGTCTTAATTATTATTGGACTTACCTTCTCTTTTCGATTACATTACGCTCGTTTATTACACAAACTCGACGTTCTTTCCGATGGCGCGTAATCCACAGCAAATAAGTTCGGCGAACCTATGAACCGACTGTATCGTAATGGCTTGTTGCCTGTCTTGGGCGGTTTATGCGCGCTCATGGTGGCGATGGGTATCGGACGTTTCGCTTATACGGCGCTTCTCCCCGGTATGATGGATACACACGGCTTTGGTGAGGATGTGGCGGGCGTGATGGCGGCTTGGAATTATGCGGGATATCTCGCGGGCGTGCTGGCGATGCGAAAAGAAACGCCGGGCGTGCGCCGTGATGCGTTATTTGTCTTTTTTCTGCTTCTTAGCGTCGCTACGACGGCAGGTATGGGGCTCGTACAAACGAATTTGCTTTGGCACACGATGCGTTTCCTTGCGGGCTTTGCGTCCGGCGCCTCTTTTGTCCTCTGTTCCGCCATCGTTCTCGATACCTTGATCATCATCAATAAACCCATGTTGGCGGGAATCTTATACAGCGGTGTCGGCGCGGGAATAGCGTTGGGAGGAATCGCGGCAAAACCGTTCGAAGCCATGGGCGGTCCCGCGACTGCGTGGCTAGGCATGGCGGCGCTTTGTTTGCCTTTGGCGATCATCTCCTTCACGACCATGACTTCATGCCCCGCCATAAATCGCGCTCCGGTACCGAAATTGTCGATGGCAAGCGCTACGGTATGGCAAAACGGCAAACCACGAAATAAATATGGCATTCTACTCATCGTTTATTTTCTGGAAGGTTTCGGCTATATCATCGGCGCAACCTTTCTTGTCACTCTGGTGCAAACCGTCACCCACTCGCCAGACATCGCCAGAATATCCTGGATCGTTACCGGATGCGCTGCCGCGCTCAGCGCGCCCCTATGGCGTATCGCCGTCCGAAAAAGTTATCTCCCCGCGCTAGTTCTGGCTTTTCTGGTACAGGGTATCGGTATTTTGCTTCCTGTGATATCAAACTCTATATTCGCGGCTTTGAGCGCGGGCTTGTTGCTTGGCGGCACGTTCATGGGTATTACCACGCTTTCGTTACAATATGGAATAACGTTGAGCGGCAAACCTAGCGCGCATACGGTCGCCGTAATGACCGCGCTTTATGGCGTAGGACAGATCATCGGTCCGCTGATCGCTGGAATCACCGCGCAAGGACAAGGATTTTCCCTCGCCTTCATTCTGTCTGCCATCAGCCTTTTTATTGCCGCTGGCTTGTTGATCATCAGCAACATCAAAAAATCGTCCCGGATAATGATCCAACCTCCGTCCGACGACGCCATCGTCAAACGATAATCCGTCCTCCGCTGCGTCGTCGTGATTTCGTGATTTGCACGATATCGCCCGTATTAATGGCGCTATTAGCGTGGCAAATCGCGCAAGCAAGCGCGTCGGCAGCGTCGGCGGCAGGCGCGACAGGGAGCGTCAAAAGTCGCTGTACCATGTGTTGCACTTGTCTCTTTTGCGCTTTTCCGTGACCAACGACCGATTGTTTGACTTGATTAGCCGTATATTCATAGACCGGTAATCCTGCCATCACCAGCGCGGTAATCGCCGCGCCGCGCGCTTGCCCGAGCAACAGCGTCGATTGCGGATTGATGTTGACGAAAACCTGCTCGATACACGCTTCTTGCGGCTGATATTGCTGGACGATGTAGGTGAGATCACGGGCGATCACGCCAAGTCTGGTCGACAGCTCTTTGCCTTCGGTAGAAATACTGCCGCTGGCGACATAAACGCGCCGATTACCATCGATATCAATAACGCCAAAACCGGTGACGCGCAATCCGGGATCGAGTCCGATGATGCGACGCTGAACAGGATGATGCTTCATAAAATCAAATATCTCAATCAAAGAAAAGGTCTTGCCGCAACGACCAAACGGGTGGCACGCCGACGGGCAACGGCGGCAATTCTCCGAGATCGAACCGGCTTTCGCGCGCACCATGAAAATCCGACCCCAAAGAAACTTTCAGACCGAAATAACGAGCAAACTCAATGAATCGTTCGGCATCTTCGGGCGTATGCGCGGGCGAAAATACTTCGATCGCTTCGCCGCCACAATCCCGAAATTCGGAAATCAGGCGACGCATTCCCGCTCCGGTCAGTTTATAACGCCCCGGGTGCGCCAGCACGGCAACGCCACCTGCGGCGCGAATGGTAACAACGGCATTCTCCGATGTAAACCAGGGACTGGGGACATAAGCGGGCTTGCCTTCGCCAAGGTAACGGTCAAACGCTTTTTGTTGACTGCCGACATATCCTGCGTCTACCAGAAAACGGGCGAAATGAGCGCGCGAAATCAATCGCTCGTTGGTCATAAAACGTTGTGCGCCTTCCAGTGCGCCATGTATGCCCAGTTTTTCAAACTTTTCGGCGATCAGCGCGCCGCGGCGGTGACGCGCGTTTTTTAAATCGGTCAGCGCGTTGTTCAGCGTAACACTCTCGACATCGAGGAATAAACCGACGACATGTATCGTTTTATGTTCCCAAACGCTGGAAAGTTCCACGCCATTGATCACACACACCGCATTTTCCATTCCGGCGGCTTTGGCTTCCGCCAAGCCAGAAATATCGTCGTGGTCAGTTAAAGCCAAATGCGTAACACATCGTCGCGTAGCACGCTCGACCAAGTCACTCGGAGTAAGTAAACCATCCGATGCCGTGGAATGAGTATGTAGATCGTAGAGAGACATAAAAAAACACAAAAACACTGATAAAACAAAGAAAAAATTGTCATCATTATTCGAGAATCAGAATAATTTCATATTTTTTACACCCTATAAGTGAACATATATGCCAAAAAAAAGTTAGTCACTACATATCAAAAGGACTTGAACAAAATGAAAGTTGCTATAAGAATAAAACGTGTAAATAGTTAAATCCGTATTGAATTCATAACGCCCTGAGCAATGACTCAAGGATACAGGAATAACGAGTGCCATCAAAATGCAACATAGCCGTTCTTATTTTGAAAATAACAGAGTTTTGGACTTTTTGTTGTTGTATTTCTTAAGGACATCGGGTTAAAATTCATGATAGTCATGTACAATCGGAAATATTATATTAAAATGAGCGTGCATTTTGTCGGCAAAAGGAAACACTTTTTGCCACCAATAACCATTTTAAGTTAAGTGTTGAATAGAAAGAAGGTAGAAATTTTCGAAAATACGTATCGCAATGATGACAGTGGTTCTGAAGATGCGATATGTAAGAGAAATAGGGCGGTTGAAAAGGAAAGAAATCATTTTGTAAACCACAACAAGGAGAGAGATCGTTTTGTGAATCATCAATTTAACGAGGTATCTATCAAAAATTAATTTTTAAACTAACAGAAGGAATAGTATTGTGAAAACTGATACAACATTGAATCCACGCGAAATCAGACTGCGCCGCGGTCTGAATCAGGAGCGTTTTTGGTCGCAAGTGGGCGTTACTCAGAGTGGTGGCTCCCGTTATGAAAGCGGTCGTTCCATGCCTAAACCGGTTCGTGAATTATTGCGTTTGGTGCATGTGGAACAGATCGATTTAACCCAAATCAAACGTGTTGATTACGAAATCATCAAGCATCTGAAAGCGAATCAACCCGATTTGTACCGTAATCTCAGCCGTACCGTAAAAAGCAAGTGGAAAGACTACGAACTCGAAGAAGCGGGGGAGGATGGAAAGGAGTAATCAACAACAAAGAGATATGCACTACATCTCTGATGTGTTTTGCCGATACGGCATCACTTTGTGATGCCGTATCATTTTCGAGACTGATTCGTTGAGTTTTTATTGCTGATTGATTTATGTCTGATCAGAATACCGTTAAATACCGCCATGATTATCGCCCGCCGGAATTCCTCATTCCGTGCGTTGAAATGCTGTTCGATCTCGATCCCGAGGCAACGAAAGTCAGCGCAACCCTGTTTTTCAAACGAAATCACGAAACGGAAACACCGTCACGAACACTGACGCTCGACGGAGAAAACCAAACGCTGCTCGAAGTTTTGCTTGACGGCAAGCCTTTGAAACCGTCCCGCTACCGACTGAGCGACACGCGATTGATCATAGACGATATCGGCGATGACGGAACATTGACGATCACAACGCGCCACGCGCCCGCAAACAATACCGCGCTTGAAGGTTTATATATTTCATCGGGTGTTTTTTGCACCCAATGCGAAGCTGAAGGATTTCGTCGCATTACTTATTTCCCTGACCGTCCCGATGTGTTGTCGCGCTTCAAAGTGACGATCCGCGCGAACGAAAAAACGGCGCCGATATTGTTGGCGAATGGAAATTTATGCGACGCAGGCGCGCTGCCCGATGGTCGCCATTTCGCGGTTTGGGAAGACCCCTTTCCAAAACCTTGTTATTTATTTGCGTTGGTTGCGGGCGATCTTGACGTACTGCGTGATCATTTTACGACTTGTTCGGGACGACGGGTAACGCTCGAAATTTATTCGACGCCCGCCAATATTCCTCGTTGCCGATACGCGATGGATGCGTTAAAGCGGGCGATGCGCTGGGACGAAAACCGTTATCGCCGTGAATACGATTTGGAGCGTTTCATGATTTTCTGCGCCGACGATTTCAACATGGGCGCGATGGAAAACAAAGGGCTGAATATCTTTAACAGCGCGCTCATTCTCGCCGATCCTGAAACGGCGACGGACGATAATTATCACGCAATAGAAAGTGTGATCGCGCACGAATACTTTCACAATTGGACGGGCAATCGCGTAACTTGCCGTGATTGGTTTCAGCTTTCGTTGAAAGAAGGGTTGACGGTTTTTCGTGATCAGCAATTTTCTGCGGATACGGGATCGGCTGCCAGTGAGCGAATCGCGGTGGTGGATTTTTTGAGACGGCGACAATTCCCCGAAGACGCCGGACCGATGGCGCATCCGGTGCGCCCCGACGAATATCGGGAAATCAATAATTTTTATACGATGACCATTTATGAAAAAGGCGCGGAAGTCATTCGGATGCAACATACCCTATTGGGCGAAGTGGCGTTTCAGCGCGGGATGGATCTCTACTTCAAACGGCACGACGGGCAAGCCGTGACTTGTGACGATTTCGTGCAAGCGATGCAAGATGCGTCCGGCACGGATTTGACGCAATTCAAACGCTGGTACGAACAAGCCGGAACCCCTATCGTTCGCGCGCGTGGAGACCTTGACGCCAATACGCAAAGTTATACGTTGACGCTCGAGCAATATACGCCGCCTACGCCCGGACAAACCGAGAAAAAACCATTGATGATTCCCGTCGCGTTCGCGTTACTCGACACACAAGGCGCGCATGTGCCTTTGAAGTTGAAAGACGGAGACGGCAGCGCGCCGGAAAGCCGGATGCTCATATTACAAAAAGACCGGCAGACCTTTTGTTTTCAACCCATCCCTGCCGACGTGACCCCTTCGTTATTGCGTGGCGGTTCGGCGCCGGTCAAATTGGCGTATCGATACCACGACGAAGAATTGCGCCGTATCGCGCAATACGACAGCGATCCGGTCAACCGTTGGGACGCGATGCAACGCTGTTTGATCGCCGAATTGGTGACATTGGCGCAAGCGTGGAAAAACAATGATCCGTTACGGTTATCCAAACACTTTTTGACATTGTATTCAGCGTTGCTCGATGACGAAAACAGCGATCCTATGTTTCGGACGTTGGCTTTGACTTGCCCTGATCTCGATTCGTTGGTGGATGATTACGCTCCGTTCGACTGCGCGGCATTTGTCGCGGCGCGCCGTCATTTGCTCAAGTCGTTAGCGGACGAATTGCAGGACTTCTTCAGAAAGGTATTGGCACGTCAAATCGAATATCTCGCCGATCAACTTTATGCGCCGACGAACGAACAAGCGGCGCGGCGCAGGCTCGCCGCGCACGCGCTTTTTTCCTGTTGCGCCAATGGAGATCGTTCGGCATTAAAACTCGCGGCGAATATTTACCGAAGCGCAAACAACATGACCGACGTGATCGCTGCATTGACCGCATTGAGAGACAACGACGGAATGTTCCGGCAAGAAACATACGCCGATTTTGAAAGGCGCTGGCGTTCCACGCCTTTGGTGCTTGATAAATGGTTCGCAATGGAAGCGACGCGCGATAGCGCAAACGTTTTGACGCGCGTTCAGCGGCTGACGGAACATCCCGCATTCACTCTGAGAAATCCCAATCGCGTTCGCGCGTTGCTCGGAAGTTTCGCGCTGCGTAACTTTCCGGCATTTCACGACGAGGATGGCGGCGGTTATCGGTTCATCGCGCATTATATCGATGCGCTGGACGCCAGCAATCCACATAGCGCGGCGATGTTGTTGAACGCGTTTCGCTCGTGGCGCAAATTCTCGCTCCCGCAACGCGATAACGCATATATGGTGTTGCAGGATTTACGACAAAAACCGAGATCGCCCGAGATCAGCGAGTTATTGGACAAATTGCTGGCGATTTAAGCGCCTGGCGACAATAAAATCAAACTAACACGCGCTCGGACAAAGCGAATCGATCGGTTACGAGCAACCAGCCTTTTTCATTTCTTCTTCCATGCGCGCCGCTTCTTTCTCACGGGTGGCACTATCCAGCAAAACACGCTCGCCGAGATTTTCACCGGCGCGATAAAGCGGTCTAGCCAAGTCGCGGTATTGGTTGACGCTCATCCGCGCCTCACGACAGAAACGCTCCAATTCCCTTTGCCGCTCTTGCTGTTTTTCCGCTTCAGCAGCGGTTTTTTCACGCTCGTTGGCGCGTTGTTGGAACTCCGTTTCCCGCTGTATCATTTTTTTCGCCGCGTCGGGATCACCCGGAGGCGGCACATCACGCATTTGTATGGTTTTATCATCTTTGGGCTTCATTGGCGGCTTGTCGGAATATGTGACGTTGCCTTTTTCATCGACCGATTTATACATCGCCGCACCCGATAGACAGGATAAAGTCAGCGCGCAACTCGCAACGATGACATAAAGAAAATGTCGGGCACAAAATAATCCGTTCATAATTGTTTAACCTTGAAGTTTGGGTGGAATCCACAACATGAGTATAATCCACTTTTGCGAGGAATCGACGCATATGCGACCCATTCATAAAGCTCTCACCTTCGACGATGTACTTTTGGTACCGGCACACTCAATCATCGTTCCCCGCGACGTATCTTTACAATCACGGTTAACGCGCAATATCGACCTCAACACTCCCTTGGTGTCGGCGGCGATGGATACCGTGACCGAAACCAGGCTTGCCATTAGCATGGCTCAAGAAGGCGGCATCGGAATATTGCACAAAAACATGACGCCAGAAGAACAAGCGAACAAAGTCGCCAAAGTCAAACGTTTTGAAAGCGGTATCGTCAAAGACCCGGTTGTGGTCTCCCCTTCGATGAAGGTTTCCGACGTGCTGGCAATCACCCAAAAATACAAGATTTCCGGTTTGCCGGTCATCGATGACGGGCGCGTGGTCGGCATTGTCACCAACCGCGATTTGCGTTTCGAGACGCGGCTCGATCAACCGATTTCGGAGATCATGACCAAAGGCGAAAACCTCGTGACGATTCGGGAAGGCGCATCACTTGATGAGGCAAAACGCTTGATGCATCAGCATCGGCTCGAGCGTGTGCTGGTCGTCGATGATGAAATGCGGCTGCGCGGATTGGTGACGGTGAAAGACATTCTCAAATCGACCGAACACCCGAATGCGTGCAAAGATGAGCAAGGACGTTTGCGCGTCGGCGCGGCAATTGGAGTCGCGAGCGATAACGAGTTGCGCGCTGAAAAACTGGTCGAAGCGGGCGTCGATGTCATCATCGTCGATACCGCGCACGGACATTCGCAAGGTGTTTTGGATCGCGTCGCGTGGGTAAAGAAAAATTTTCCGCAGGTCGAAGTCGTTGGCGGCAACATCGCCACACGCGAAGCGGCGCAGGCGCTCATCGATCATGGCGCGGACGCGGTAAAGGTCGGAATTGGACCCGGCTCGATTTGTACCACGCGTATTGTCGCCGGTGTCGGCGTGCCGCAGATAGCGGCGCTGATGGACGCTTGCGAAGCTGCCGAAAAAGCGGGGGTTCCAGTCATCGCCGACGGCGGTATCCGCTATTCCGGCGATATCGCAAAAGCGATTGCGGCGGGCGCGTCCACCGTGATGTTGGGCAGCCTTTTTGCTGGCGCTGAAGAATCCCCCGGCGAGATCGAGCTTTATCAAGGACGCTCCTATAAGACATATCGCGGCATGGGTTCGCTCGGCGCGATGCAACAAGGCAGTTCCGACCGTTACTTCCAAGAGTTGGAAAAAGGCAATCCCGAAGCGGCGCAAAAATTGGTGCCCGAAGGTATCGAAGGTCGCGTGCCATACAAAGGACCGCTGGCGGCGATCATTCATCAATTGATAGGGGGATTACGGGCGGCAATGGGATATTGCGGTTGTCCCGATATCGAAGCCTTGCGAACGCGCGCGAAATTCGTTGAAATCACTTCGGCGGGAATGCGCGAATCGCATGTCCACGACGTGCAGATCGTCAAAGAGGCGCCCAACTATTGGGTACGCTAATATTTGTTTTCGTCCACGCGAAACAATCTTGAGGAGCAAACCGTACATAAAGGTTTCTTTTCTCCGTAAATATAAACTAACTTCGATGCACCACGATAAAATACTGATTCTTGATTTCGGCTCGCAAGTGACGCAATTGATTGCGCGCCGCCTGCGCGAAACGCACGTTTATTGCGAAGTACACCCTTCCGATATGGACGAAGCGGCGATTCGCGCGTTTGCGCCGCGTGGCGTCATTCTTTCTGGTTCGCCGGAAAGCGTTACCGAAAACGGTTCACCGCGCGCTCCGACGGCGGTCTGGTCGCTTGGCGTACCAGTATTAGGTATTTGTTACGGGATGCAAACGATGGTCGCGCAGTTGGGTGGTGACGTACAAGCGGGCGATGTGCGCGAATTCGGTCACGCCGAAGTCCGAGCGAGAAACCACACCGCGCTTCTACGCGGGATTCAAGATAAAACGAATGAAGAAGGACATGAATTGCTCGATGTTTGGATGAGCCACGGCGATAAAGTCATGCGATTGCCCGAAGGATTTATCGTTGCCGGATCGTCGGCATCGTGCGCGATTGCCGCGATTGCCGATGAAACGCGACATTATTACGGCGTGCAGTTTCACCCCGAAGTCACGCACACTCCGCAAGGCGTCGCGATTTTGCGCCGCTTCGCGCACGACATTTGCGGTTGCGGCGAAGACTGGCGGATGATCGCTTACGCCGACGAAGCGATTGCGGCGATCAAACAACAAGTCGGCGGTGATGAAGTGCTTTTGGGATTGTCCGGCGGCGTCGATTCGTCGGTTGCGGCGGCGCTCATTCATCGCGCCATTGGTGACCAATTGACGTGCGTGTTCGTCGATCATGGCTTATTACGATTAAACGAAGCCGAGCAAGTGATGCGCACGTTTCACGACAACATGGGCGTGCGGGTGATTTATGTCGATGCTTCCGACGAATTTTTGACCGCGTTGCGCGGCGAAGATGACCCCGAGAAAAAACGCAAAATCATCGGCAAACTTTTTATCGACGTATTCCAACGCGAAGCGGAAAAACTGACCAACGCGCGCTGGCTCGCGCAAGGAACGATTTACCCCGACGTAATCGAGTCGGCGGGCACAAAAACGAAAAAAGCGCATACGATCAAATCACACCACAACGTCGGCGGTTTGCCAGATACATTGCATCTAAACCTATTAGAACCGCTGCGCGATTTATTCAAAGACGAAGTGCGCGAATTGGGCGTCGCTTTAGGATTGCCGCCGGAGATGGTTTACCGCCATCCGTTTCCGGGACCAGGACTTGCGGTACGTATGCTGGGCGCGATCAACGAGCGCGCGCACCTGGATTTATTACGCCGCGCCGACGCGATTTTCATCGAAGAATTGCGCGCGACAAAAACAGACGGCGACAAAACATGGTACGACGCCACTGCGCAAGCGTTCACGGTATTCTTGCCGATACGCTCGGTCGGCGTCATGGGCGATGGTCGAACCTACGAACATGTCGTCGCGTTGCGCGCAGTGCAAACCACCGATTTCATGACCGCGCACTGGGCACCGCTACCGCATGATTTACTTGCGCGTGTCTCGAACCGCATCATCAATGAAGTACGCGGTATCAATCGCGTGGTGTACGATATTTCCGGCAAACCACCTGCTACGATCGAGTGGGAATAGGCAGGAAACGACGATAGCAGCGCCAGATACGCTCGGCAACGCCGATCAATCCTGAAGACGAAAAAGCCACGTTATTGCGTGAACACATCGAAGCGATGCGGCAAATCACGCGGCTGGCGCGACGTATCGAAACTATGGGAGCAATCGAATGAAGCCCCCATTTCTGCTGTTGTGCGCGATTAACGTTCCTGTTCCGGTGGAAACCCAAGGAACAGCGTTACCCCAGGACGATTCTCGTCCGTCGTTGAAAACTGGCGCTTTTTTACCATGAGCTTAACGCCTTTATGCCTTCCGACAGTGCAAACGATCTCGTCTCCTATGGCGGGTATGATGAAGCTCGGCAAGGTAACGTCGGACGTTGCTTCTGGCGAGGCGAGCCTTGCTGCCTCCGGGAGCAGTTCGATATTTATTTCTTTTGTTATGTTTTCAAAAATTTTTGTAACGTCTTTGACAAACGTCTCAAGCAGTCCGCTGATTTTTGTAATTTCATTGGTAAATATCTTAAGCGGTTCGTTATCCATGGCGACTCCTTTCGCTGGGTTGGTTGTTTTCAGATTTCCTGTCTGGTTTCGCGCCATTCTAGCACTGGAGCCGCTACCATTTTCTGTTTTTTCAGACGGCGGCAAGACGGTTTTTACTGTGTGTTTGGGTGCGCAACGTTAATAGGTGATTCGGTCGGGCGATGGTTCATTAAGCGACGTACAGGCGATCAACATAGAAACAACCATAATAGTGGCGATAGATGGCGGTATTGCTTTCTTGCTCATTTCTTTGCTTTTTCTCAAAGTTCAAACGACACCTTAACATCGTCACCCCGCGATAATTTTTCCTTTGCTCTGACCTTTGCGAGCAAGGCGATGAAGCGCGTCCCGTCAACCATCGGCAATAGCGATGTCGACCAGCTTGATTCGCCGAACATCTTCTTGTATCTGACCGCGCCGCAATCCCTGACTTGCTCAACGACAAACTCAATATAATCGGGTGATATCGCCATTTAATTGCCTTCGGTGATATCGTCTTCCTGCTCGGAGTAATACGAATAGTCAGAAGTAGCCCCACACTTCTTTTATCTCTGCCTCGGTATATTGCGTTCGTAGCTCGTCGAGCAGCGCCTCCTCCCTGTTCTCGTTGAAGCAGAACAGGTGGCTTGCTTGCATTTCAAACATCAGCATGAGCGCGTAACCAAGCTCGGCGACTGTCTTCTCGCCGTTTATCTCAAACCGCCGCCATATCTTCGGCTGATAATCTTTCAACTCCGCATAGAAGCGGTAGACGCAGTGTTGTGCCATAATAAAATCCTGTTTGAACGGTTGCTATTAGCAATGAGAATCTCCACTTCAAGTCCAAATACTCATAAGCATGGTTAATCTCAATGCGCTCCATCTTAGTGTCGGGGGGGGGGCGGGGATAAAGCCCCGCGCCCCCCCCCCCCATAATAGCCATTGCGTGGGGCCCTCCCACCACCCCCCCACGGGCGTAACGTTTTAATGA
>JAISYH010000024.1 GCA_031270015.1 Burkholderiales bacterium
CCCGTCTATCGGGCGACGAACAAAAACGTCGCGCCCTCAAACGGGCGCGCGGATTGAAACAAAACAAGAATGTGGATCGATCAACTCCCAATTTAGTCGCGCCCTCATACGGGCGCGCGGATTGAAACACTATCCTTACGGTTATCCCGCGATCTTAGAATTGTCGCGCCCTCATACGGGCGCGCGGATTGAAACTCCGAAAACCCGTCTATCGGGCGACGAACAAAAACGTCGCGCCCTCATACGGGCGCGCGGATTGAAACATACCAAGAATGAGGTTCGATCAACTCCCAATTTAGTCGCGCCCTCATACGGGCGCGCGGATTGAAACCCATCACTATCTTCGATGTGGATGTCAGACGCTCGTCGCGCCCTCATACGGGCGCGCGGGTTGAAACTGTCGTGTTTATCAATTAATTGCGGGTTTTGAGTGGTCGCGCCCTCATACGGGCGCGCGGATTGAAACGGAGAACTTTCCCCCCGTATTACTGTACGGGGGGACGTCGCGCCCTCATACGGGCGCGCGGATTGAAACGACGGTAACGTCATCGGGCAACGTCATCGCAAACTGTCGCGCCCTCATACGGGCGCGCGGATTGAAACCGCCGACGTTGCCAATACCTGAAACGTACCGATAGTCGCGCCCTCATACGGGCGCGCGGATTGAAACAACAACTGGATGAGAGAGAGCGACGATCTGAAGCGGTCGCGCCCTCATACGGGCGCGTGAATTGAAACTGGACAGCCTGTCATCGTTGGACATCATTCAGAGGTCGCGCCCTCATACGGGCGCGAAAGTACGCCCAATGCACCCCGATTGGGTTCGCAGCCCGCGCGATCAATGCAATGATGCGGATGTGCCGTTCTTTTTCAAACAGTGGGGAGAATATATTGACGCGCAGCAAGCCTTTGATCAAGGAATTAGTGGCATTGGCAAACGCGGGATTGAACGACATTATTCCGATCTGACATGTTTATTACGACTTGGCACAAAGAGCGCAGGTCGCACACTCGACGGCGTGATTCACGATATGATACCGAAGATAAATAGTTAAAACCGAAAAGGAAACGAAACCATGAAAGTTATCATTATCGACACCGAAACAACCGGACTGGTTGAACCGGAAGCTATTGAAGTCGCTTATTGTTCAGTGGATGGCGATTTCGTGGAATTTATCCAACGATACCAACCCTCGAAGCCGATCTCGTTGGGCGCGAAAGCGACGCATCACATTCTCGACAGTGAACTCGTCGATTGTCCTCCGTCTGGAACGTTTAGGCTGCCGCCGGAAACCGAATACATCATCGGTCACAACGTCGATTTTAACTGGACGGTTATTGGCAAACCGGACGTGAAACGTATTTGTACGCAGGCGCTCTCCAGAATGTTATGGCCTGACCTTGATTCATACTCGCTGGGCGCGATGATGTATTTTGTCACCGATGAGGTCATAGCGCGCGAGCTACTCAAAAATGCGCACTCAGCATTACAGGATGTGCGGAATTGTTGCGTACTACTGGATCGCATTTTTAGCGAAATCAAAATCGACATGAACGAAACGATGGATAAAATATGGGAAATATCGGAACGGGCGCGCGGATTGAAACTGTAGATCACCCGGTGTGAAATAAGTTTGCGCATATAAAAGGGATATGTGAAAAAGAATAAGCATTGGTAGCACAGGTAGCATTTTATTGGCTCGGATATCATGAATTGCCGCGCTTTCTCGCGCGATTTTTTCGAAATATCTTGCCTCTATCAAGTTTGTCGCCTTCAGGTTACTTTGGGTGTATCCGTAACCATGATTTCAAGGTAAAGTAGGTTCATGTAAAGGGACTATATGAGATGACTGCTTATCGAATCAAACCTGTTTCGTTACTTTGTTTCGCCAGAAACGTTTTGGCGTGGATCGTAATTACTCTTATGATCTATATCGCACATATTGTTCTCATAGTAATCGTGCTCCTGAAAAATTCGGGAAGCAGCGTATCGGTGATACTAGAAATAGTGATGAAAATAGAGCATCTGGATTTATTAAAGATGTCATTCATTGCTTGTTTGATAATTTCTGGGTGCTTTTTGTTGCTCATACCTTGGTTGCTTCGCCGTGAACGGATTATGGTCGACGATACCGGTATTTGCTACGAAAGGAGGTTTTTTTCGCAAAGACTGGCGTGGCGCGACGTCAACTTGCCGGTAATTATTTCATTGCCACGATTTATCAAATTCAAATTATCCGGGTTGGCTCATTTATATTTTATCAATCGTAAAAAAGAATTACTTTCCATACCGTGGGCGGATTTATGGCAACCGGACGATACTTTTACGACGGCGAGCGGCGTTCATGTTTCACTGTTGGATGCAATCAGAAACCATGTGGAAGAAAACGGGATGCGTCCTTATCGTATTTATAAAGATTTTCTATTGGTTTGGCGCACAAGAGTGCCTTTACAAGAGGCGAATTTTCTTTACGAAGACATCGGGGAAGCGGCAGGCTGGTTTATCGTTGCCGCAGCTTTTCTGTTCGCTGTGGCATTGTGGGTGATGAGATGGAATGGTGAAGACTATTTTTTGCTTTCTTCTCCAAAATATCTTTTTGTATTATTGTTTGTTGCGTCAATGGTGAGCGCGGTCATCATTCTTAAAAGACGGGCGCGGTTGAGCGTCGTATTATTCGTTAGTATACTTTTTGCCGCGAGTGCGTATTTTTTCTGTTCTTTGGTGTTTTTCGCAGCAGCTTGCCAGTGGGGCGTTAGCGAAGAAATGCGTTTTGAGCGGAGTGATTTGACGTGGCGCGCTGTGGAACGACCGGCGTTATCTTTTGAGGTGTTACCAGAGGATGGCAATATTTCGCAGGCAGTTTTACCCGTGCGCCGGTTTGTCTTGAATAGCTATATGGCAGAGCGAAATGCTTTGAGAGATTACGAGAATAAGAATGCGAATCGGGATCATCATTGATTGTATTGACTGACAAGGATTACTTTAGTTTGTGATTGGCATTGCCACGGATCGTTGACATGATCCGCTCTTGCTCACGGTATTTTTGTTGACCGTTCGTCAATGAGCTTTTCTGACATAGTTGGTCTTGTCGCCGGTTTTTCATATTTCGATTATCTCTATTGCCCAATCGGGGAACAGGCGGTTTTCCTTTCTTTTACGAGTCGTCTTCCAGATTAAATTGAAACTAGTACAATGACGGCGAGCGATAAAAAGCCGCTGTTTTTACCTGATGTAAGGAGTTCTGTCATGAGCAGTTATGTCGATATGACCACCCCGCCCGATCTCACAAAGCGTAAGGGCACGGGACCGGTTCGCACTAAATTTCCCGTCTGGGTCAATACCATGCCTCCGTGCAATCACGCCTGCCCGGCGGGGAGTAACGTACAAGCGTGGCTGGCGCTGGCGCAAGAAGAGCGCTATGAGGAAGCTTTTCAAGAGTTGATCAGAAATAACCCGATGCCCGCCATTCATGGACGGGTGTGTTATCACCCGTGCGAGACGAAATGCAACCGCGCTCAGGTGGATGAAGCCGTGAATATTCACGCCGTAGAGCGTTTTCTCGGGGATCTCGCGCTGGAGCGGGGCTGGACGGTACGGAATATCGGGCGTCCTACCGGAAAGCGCGTTTTGATCATTGGCGGCGGTCCCAGCGGATTGGCTGCCGCTTATCATCTGCGCCTGAGCGGACATGAAGTGGAAATCCACGAATCGGGCAACAAGGCGGGGGGCATGATGCGTTTTGGTATTCCCGCGTATCGGCTGCCGCGTCGAGTGCTGGACGAGGAAATCGAGCGCATCGCGGAAATGGGGGTCAAGATCGTGACCAATCACTTGGTCACCGACTTGTTGGATGAAAAAGAGCGCGGTCGGTTCGACGCCGTGTTCATCGCTATCGGCGCGCATAAGGGCAACAAGGTGGATATTCCTGCCCGCGATGCCGGTAAAGTGGTCGATGCGATCGACTATTTGCGCGAGATTGAATTGGATGTCGCGCCCAAGTTGGGCAAGCGCGTCGTGGTTTATGGCGGTGGCAATACCGCAATGGACGCTGCGCGTACTATCCGCCGTCTTGGCAGCGAAGTCAAAGTAGTCTATCGCCGCGACCGTGCGCATATGCCGGCGCATGACTTTGAATGCGCCGAAGCGATGGAAGAAGGCGTGGCGTTTCTTTGGTTACGTACCATCAATCAGATCGAGGAAACCGTCTTTACGCTGGAGCGCATGGAACTCAATGACGAGGGACGCCCGCAACCTACCGGTGTGTTTGAAACTATTGAGGCGGATTCGCTGGTTTTGGCGCTGGGGCAGAATATCGATACTTTGTTGACCACCAAAATATCTGATGTCAAGTACAAGAAAGATGGTACCGTGATCGTCAACGATCAGATGATGACGGGCTATCACGGGTTGTTTGCCGGCGGCGATATGATTCCCAGCGAGCGCACCGTGACGACCGCCGTAGGTCACGGCAAAAAGGCGGCGCGCCATATCGACGCTTTTCTCAAGGGCATCCGATTCCAGAAGTTGCCGACGATACCGAAAGTCAACACGGGGCAATTGCATCTCTGGTACAAAACTGACGCCGCGCAAGCCGGGCAACCCGTCATTTCACTCAAGCAGCGCGAAAGCAGTTTCGACGAAGTGATGGGGGGGTTGAATACCGAAGAAGCGCATTACGAAGCGCAGCGTTGCTATTCTTGCGGTAATTGCTTTGAATGCAATGGTTGCTTTGGCGCTTGCCCGCAGGATGCCGTGATTCGTTTGGGCAAAGGCAAAGGTTATCAAGTCGATTTCGATAAATGCACGGGTTGCGAAGCGTGTTATTTGCAATGTCCCTGTCACGCCATTGAAATGGTTGCCCAGGCGGCTTAGTCAAGGAGGAAGACAATGAACAAGAAATCCCGCATGACTTGCGGCGACGGCAATGAAGCCGCTGCTTATGTGGCTTATAAAGTCAGCGAAGTATGCAGTATTTATCCCATTACACCATCCTCCACGATGGCGGAACTCGCCGATCAATGGGCGACGGAACATCAACCCAATATTTGGGGCAATGTGCCGTTAGTGGTTGAAATGCAGAGCGAAGGAGGCGCTGCCGGCGCGGTACACGGCGCGCTGCAAAGCGGCGCGTTAACGACGACGTTTACCGCGTCGCAAGGTCTACTGTTGATGATTCCCAATATGTACAAGATCGCGGGTGAGCTGACCTCAGCCGTGTTTCACATCGCCGCGCGCTCGTTGGCGACACAGGGGTTATCTATTTTCGGCGACCATCAGGACGTAATGGCGGCGCGCAGCACCGGGTTTGCGATATTGGCTTCTTCCAGCGTACAGGAAGCGCAAGACATGGCGATGATCGCGCATACCGCCACATTGCAGGCGCGAGTGCCCTTCATGCATTTCTTCGATGGTTTTCGCACTTCGCATGAAGTCAACAAGTACGAACTGTTGGATGAGGAGCAAATCCGCGCGATGATTTCCGACGAGTTGGTGCGCGCGCATCGCCGGAGAGGATTGCGTCCCGATACGCCGTTCATACGCGGCACGGCGCAGAATCCAGACGTGTACTTCCAAGCGCGCGAGACGGTCAACCCGTATTACGAAAAAACGCCGGGGATCGTCAACGAAACGATGAAACATTTCGCCAAAGTCACAGGGCGCGAATATCTGCCCATCCAATATTACGGAGCGGCGGACGCTGAGTATGTGTTAGTCGCCATGGGTTCGGGTATTGAGACGATCAAGGAAACCGCGCAATATCTAATGAAGCAGGGCGAGAAGGTCGGCTGCATACAAGTACGCCTGTATCGTCCGCTTTCCGCCGAGTATTTTTTAGCGGCTTTGCCTGTCACGACCAAAAAGTTGGTGGTATTGGATCGCACCAAAGAAACGGGCGGTGGCGGTGATCCGTTATATCAGGATGTGATGACTTGTCTGGTGGATAATCAAGACAAACTGGCGACCGTGCCGCGCATGTTTGCGGGACGTTATGGACTTTCAAGCAAGGAGTTCACGCCGGCGATGGTCAAAGGCATATTCGATGAGCTGAAGAAAGACAAACCGAAAAATCATTTTGTAATAGGTATCGTCGATGATATCGGGCAGAACCACATCGACTACGATCCCGCGTTTGATATTGAATCAGACGATATCGTGCGCGCCATGTTTTTCGGTTTGGGTTCTGACGGCACTGTTGGCGCGAACAAAAACACCATCAAGATCATCGGTGAGGACGCGCATTATTATGCGCAAGGTTACTTCGTCTACGATTCGAAAAAATCCGGTTCGCAAACCATTTCGCACTTGCGTTTCGGCAAGCATCCGATTGAAAGTCCATATTTACTGCAATCGGCAAACTTTATCGCTTGCCACCAGTACACTTTTTTACATACTACCGATTTACTGGAGAGGGCGACTGAAGGCGGTACATTTTTGCTCAATACGCCGGTACCCAAAGACAAGGCTTGGGACGACCTGCCCGCCAGTATCCAACGGACGTTGATTGACAAGAAGATGCGTTTTTTCGTCATTGATGCTTATAAGGTGGCGCGCGATAGCGGCATGGGCGCGCGTATCAATACCATCATGCAAACATGTTTCTTCGCTCTGTCCGGTGTCTTGGAACGCGGAGAAGCGGTCAAACGTATCAAAAAAGCGATTGAGAAAACTTATATCAAACGCGGCGTTGACGTCGTACAAAAAAATTTCGCGGCGGTCGATCATACGTTGTCGCATCTCTACGAAGTGCCGGTGGGAAACGAGATTACCAACATGCAAGCGCCAATGTCTATCGTGGCGGATACCGCGCCCGCGTTCGTCAAACAAGTGACGGCGCGCATCATGGCGGGCAAAGGCGACACGATTCCTATATCGCAATTACCGCCGGACGGCACCTGGCCCTCCGGTACGTCGCAATGGGAAAAACGTAATATTGCTCAAGAAATTCCAATTTGGGACGAAGAGCTTTGTATCCAGTGTGGCAATTGCAGTCTGGTTTGTCCGCACGCGGCGATTCGCGCCAAGTTTTACGACGCGTCACTACTCAAAGACGCGCCGAAAGGATTCAAGAGCAGCAAAGTCACGGCGCGCGGATTTCCCGACGCGCGTTATACCTTGCAGGTTTATCCTGAAGATTGTACTGGTTGCGCATTGTGCGTGGACGTTTGTCCCATGTATGATGACCGTGAAGAAAGCAAAGCCCTCAATATGCGCGCCAAACATGAGCATTTGGCGCGTGAAAAGAATAGTTTTGAGTTCTTTCTCCGTATCGCGTATAACGACCGTTCGCGCGTCGATTTCTCCAACGTGCGTGGCGCGCAATATCTCGAACCGCTGTTCGAGTTCTCCAGCGCGTGCATGGGATGCGGCGAAACGCCATACCTCAGGCTCATCACCCAGCTTTTTGGCGATCGGCTGATGGTCGCCAACGCGACCGGTTGTTCGTCCATTTACGGCGGCAACCTTCCCACGACGCCATGGACGAAGAACGCGCAAGGGAGAGGACCCGCGTGGTCGAACTCGTTATTCGAAGACAACGCCGAATTTGGTTTGGGTTATCGTTTGGCGGCGGTGCAGCAACACGAATCGGCGACACGCTTGCTGGAAAAATTACGCCCGCAACTGGGGGTGGAATTGGTGAATTCGATCCTGAACGCAGAACAAAAAACAGAATCGCAAATCCAGGCGCAAATCCAGCGCGTAGACAAACTGTTGCGCGTACTCAACCATGTCGATTCTGAAGAAGCGCGTAATCTGCAATCAATCGCCGACCAACTCATCCGTCGAAGCATTTGGATCGTCGGGGGCGATGGCTGGGCTTACGACATCGGTTACGGCGGAGTAGATCACATATTAGCCAGCGGCGCCGATGTAAATGTATTGGTGATGGATACCGAAGTGTATTCTAATACTGGCGGACAAATGTCCAAAGCCACGCCGCTCGGCGCGGTAGCGAAATTCGCTGCGGGCGGCAAACATTCGTACAAGAAAGATATCGCCATGCAAGCGGTCGCTTATGGCGACGTTTATGTCGCGCATGTCGCGCTCGGGGCGGATCCGCAACAAGCGCTCAACGCCTTGCGCGAAGCCGAAGCTTATCGTGGCACGTCGCTCATCATCGCGTACAGCCATTGCATCGCGCACGGTATCGACATGACCGAAGGCAATCAACAACAGAAGCTGGCAGTGAAATCGGGACACTGGCCCCTGTTCCGCTATAACCCTGAGTTACGCGCAGTGGATCAGAATCCTTTCATACTCGATTCTTTGCGCCCTAGCGTGTCGCTAGAAGAATACCGGCGTGGCGAAACACGTTACAGCGATTTGCGGCGTAAACATCCTGAAGAAGCGGAGAAATTTCTGACGGAAGCGCAAAAGCAAGTGTACCGTCGCTGGGCGTTGTATGAGGAAATGGCGACGCTGAACGCCGATCATATCAATCCTTACCTGCAAACGGTTGGGCTTGATTACCTGGACGCGCGTAAAAACCAGGCGGATATGGGAAGCGCGGTATGACAGGATATGCGCCGCGCCAAGCCCGGTATTTTGCGGAGCAAATACTGTTGAGGCGTCCTCAGCCCGGTATTGACGGACTGGTTTCCGCCATGTCCGGCGTCAAGGTTGATCTGAATCCGCGTCACGCCGACGCCGCGCTGTTTGCGTTGAAGTCCCGGATTACCCCGGCGTCACAGTCAACAACGCATTCAATCGCCTCAATGCCTGCGTCACGATGCGGCCTTGTTCCTCGATGCTGGTGATGATCTGCGCTGGGGCGCGTTCATCGACCGTTGTCACGGCATTCGGGTTGACCGCCTTCAGGTCGAATACTGCCGCGTCAATGGCGGCGGCTTCGGCTTCAAGATCGCGTGCCGCCTTTTCCTGTTCGCGGATGGCCGTTTCTTTCGTTTCAATTTCAGCTTGTGCGCGATGTGCTCGTAGGCCACGGCGAGAAAACCGCCCGTGCCGCAGCAGGGGTCTATAAAGCCCCCGTCTTTGATATAATTGGCGTAGGTGTATTCAGCCTTGGACGTGCGTGGAACAGGGGCGAAAACCGCTTGATACAAGGGCTTTCTGCGTTCACGGCGTGAACGGGAGAGCCTTTTTGATGCCTGTATTTTGTGGCTGGCAGCGTCGCCCACGCCGCCGCTGTGTTAGCCCCCTCTCGTCGCTTCAAAGGAAAAATTAAAGGGGCTGAAGTAGATAAGGGGTTTAGATATCACACCACAGCCTCAAAATTTTGAGTTGTTGCGATGGTGTGCCGTAGTTAAATCTGAACTCACATTCCTTCAAAAATAAAGGGAAAGA
>JAISYH010000052.1 GCA_031270015.1 Burkholderiales bacterium
CGCGACGCAGGTGCGCGAGCGTTATCAATACGTGTCGAGCGTTTCAATCCGCGCGCCCGTATGAGGGCGCGACAAGTCGCCAATTCACAGCTCACGCCGATTGAAACCGTTTCAATCCGCGCGCCCGTATGAGGGCGCGACTCGCGCTGGGCGACCTCAAACAGTTGCAGCAGGAGCAGTTTCAATCCGCGCGCCCGTATGAGGGCGCGACAAGCGTCATTCGAGAGGTTTGGCGTTGAGTACAATGTTTCAATCCGCGCGCCCGTATGAGGGCGCGACATCTGGGTGCGAAACAGGCGGGGATTACCGAAAATGTTTCAATCCGCGCGCCCGTATGAGGGCGCGACGATGGCTACGACAATTCTGTTGACGAATACATAGTTTCAATCCGCGCGCCCGTATGAGGGCGCGACGAGGACGGCGCGTATCAATTTGACAAGCTCGATCCGTTTCAATCCGCGCGCCCGTATGAGGGCGCGACCACCCTCTCCATGTCCGGCAGGACACTGGGGATAAATTTTCAATCCGCGCGCCCGTATGTGGGCGCGACTCCGTGCAGAGCGATGGTGTTGACGACACTCTCGTTTCAATCCGCGCGCCCGTATGAGGGCGCGACGCTATCATGTGGACGGCGGCGCATGTGATTTGTGGTTTCAATCCGCGCGCCCGTATGAGGGCGCGACCACCCTCTCCAGTTCCGGCAGGACACGGTGGATAAAGTTTCAATCCGCGCGCCCGTATGAGGGCGCGACTCCATCTAGGCAAATGCCTGATATATCAGAAAAAATAACATGAAAACTGCGATTGAGTCAAAAATAACTCCTTTTTCGTAGTTTCTTTTCTTCTTTCTGATCCAGATAGATGAAAATTCAAATTGTTAAAGAACTGCGAACCTCTCTACGTTTGATTCAACACTTCCGGTTCGCACTGTATCAAAAGATCAATATACCATGCAAATCAGGCACAGATTTAGCGCCGATATGCTCGACGCGATTCTGCCAATTTTTACCAAGGAAATAAAAACGCAAGCTATCTTGTTTCTGATCAATAATATCCATTAGCCTCTGTCTAAGCGCAATCCATTGTGCCGGATCGACTTCGATTTCAAATACAGAATATTGCACACGTTGCCCATAATCCTTACAAGCTTTAGCGATGTGGCGAAGTCGGCGACTGCTCTCCGAGTCGGTTGTGGAAACATCATAGCTAACCAAAACCATCATTGCGATATACCTTTATTTCCAGATAAACGGTGGATAAGCATCCAAATCACCACGCAGGTGGCGCGCCAACAATTGTGCCTGAATAAACGGAAATAATCCGATCTCTATCTTTTCATCTAAAAAGGTATGTCTCAGCATTTCTCGCTTACGTTCCTGATAGACAGTCAGTACCACTTTTCGTACTTCGTCTTTCATCAATACCGCGCCGTTATCGAGCGTACGAAAATCTTTTTCATTGACCTGTCGACGATTAATCAGCGATAGCGTCAAACGGTCAGCAAGGAATGGGCGAAACTCTTCTACCAAATCAAGAGCGAGACTAGGACGACCAGACCGCAACCGATGCAAAAACCCAGCGGCAGGATCGAGTCCAACCGTCTCCAGCGCGCTACGGCAATCATGTGTAAGCAACGTATATAAAAACGAAAGTAAAGCATTTACCACATCCAACGGCGGACGACGATTGCGTCCAGAAAAACGCAGCGCAGGATTTTCCACCCGAATAAGATCATCGAATACATTGAAGTATATGCGCGACGCTTCGCCTTCTAATCCACGCAAACCATCCAATCGAAGTTCGTGAAATAATTTATCTCCGATTCGAGCCAATTGCTTATGTGCGTAGGAAAGCCCTTTATGGCGTTCCTCTGAGAGCGATTCTCCGTGATCGCGCAGCGCTCGCCCCAATACCTGCTTTTGATTGTGTACTTTGCCTAGAAGAAAATTACGAACGATGAGACTGCACTTTGCTTCATCATCCATGCGTCGATATTGTTCCCGCCGCAATAATACGTTGCCAGATACCGCTCCTTCGACACGAGCCAAAAAACGTCCATACATCGATAAGAAACAGACGCCAATACCCTGTTCAGCGCAGTAACCCAATAATTGAGGAGAGGCACCGACATTGCCAATACATACTATGCTTTCTAACATATGCGCCGGCAAACGCGCACGTTCCTGCCGCTCAACCTCCATAACAATATTAGCTCCGTCCTTGCGCAGCCATGCCCCTTCGGTGGTGACATAAAGTGTATTAAGCTGGCGGCGCATCGCCTTCCTCCTCGATAAACTCTTGGCGTAACCATGCGTCGACCGATTGACGCCGATTCAATAGTTGTGGTTGGCAACTCTCTATCAGCGAACAGGCATTACAACGACTGGGATCGTATTTCACCCCAGGCATTTGCTTAGTAACAAAAATATCCTGAATGGCACGTATAGTTTCATGTGTCAACGCGCGCAAAGCTTCGTCAAATATTACTATTTTACGCCGCCGCGTTTTGCCATAGAACAACGATCCCTCCGGTACCGATTGCCGCAGCATTGTTTCTAAACATAATGCCTGAGCGCACAGTTGTACTTCGTCTGCGCGATGCGCCTTCGGACGTCCCCGCTTATACTCAACCGGGTAAGCGCATTTGCCATCCGGCGTCTCGTGAAACTCTACCACATCGACAATGCCCGCAATACCAAGCGTCAAATCCGCCACCGGCATCGCCGATACTGTACGTACGCCGCGCTGCCGTTCGGTACGCACAATATCTACCCGATCATGCAGTACCCGCCCCTCCGCGGTAAACCGATTCTCTATCCAAATTTGCTCTAAGTGAATCAGCGCACATTGACGCGGACAATATAGATAATGCTGTAAAGCAGAGAGAGGGATGGGATCGTCGGTAAACATAAAATTAGGGACAATTTTTAACGCAGTATCGAATTTTATCCGCTCATGAATGTGCTACTTCGCCATCTGCGTGTCCGACAGATTTTTCCATTACGGATAAAACAGTATCCTCACTAACGGTATCCAGCATATTTGAAACGTCTCTCATTGTCAATGCGCGTCTCAATATGCGTCTGACGCACGGTAAAAGCAGATGTTCCCTATGGCTCGCTAAACACAAATACTATTTATACGTGTTCGGCGCAAAACTACCTATCACCCTCTTTCGCTTCTTACTGTTTTCAATCATGGGAAAAAATAGCTTCGAACGCTTTTACGGCAGTCTGAAATTACCGCTGGAAAGGATGTTCCGGTTCATTTCCTCCATTGTCTCTTTGGTATTTACTAATACTCCGCATATTGTCGCCAAGTAGCAACAATGGTATGTCGCAGTACATAATAGTATGGGAAATCTCTAGTTCATCAAGAAATTGCTCGATCGGAACGGCACGCCGCGTTTGCAACATGCTTTTTATTTTACAAAGACGATCAATACGGGACATCGGTGACGATCCTCGTCAATTTTCACCCATGTAATATTATATGATTATTATCGGAAAGCAGCTCTCACCCCGGAAAGTTATAATAGTCGTTCATGAGTTTGGTAATCCAACCAGGTTGTAGTTCCCTATCTCACCCCGATGAGCGGCACCGAAAGTCCTCGCAATGTGGACAGTGTTCAACATCGCTCAAACTCTTGATGATTCCGCATTCTTCTTTTTTGACGCCGGAGCATTGGCGCAACAAACGGGTTAATTGTTTTTTTAGCCGCGTCAACGAATCGATTTGCGCGCTCACTTCGTCAATGTGCTTTTCGATCAGCGCGTCGATCCAATCACACGAACCTTGCGGAGTGTCCTTGAAAGCCAGAAGTTCGCGGATCTCGGAAAGTTTCATACCATGCCTGCGGCAATGCATGATGAACTCCAAACGTTCCTGATCTTTTTTCCCGTATATTCTGTAGTTGCCTTCTGTCCGTTCCGGTTCGGCAAGCAGCCCCTCCTTTTCGTAATAACGAATCGTCACGATCCGGCAGCCCGTTTTTTCCGCTAATTCTCCGATTTTCATTTTTTACTCCATTGCGTCTTGACTCTATAGTAGATATAGACATTAAAGTTGTCAAAGTAGCGGCTTTGGGCGGGTATTTCGTAGCGCTCAGAGCCACCGATAATGAAAAATGGATGAAAACCGATGAATAGCGCCTGTTGTCCCGATAAAAATCAAGATTGTTGTGCGCGCGATCAGCTCCAGAGTTGTTGCGACTACGAACACGAAGACGCGCCGATTCCTTGGCGCAGATTGACCGTCGCGGGAATATTGGCTGTTTTTTCGGAAATTTTTGAACTTGCCCAAGCATGGCGCGTCAGTCCGTTCGGTGACGATTGGCTGACATGGAAAATCGGCGAAATCGCGGTAATCGAATACTTGCCTATAATTTTGGCTATCGTCGCTATTCTACTGGGCGGGCTAACCACTTATAAGAAAGGTTGGGTTGCTGTCAAAAATTTGAATTTGAATATCAACGCGCTCATGTCCATCGCCGTGACCGGCGCGCTGATCATCGGGCAATATCCTGAAGCGGCTATGGTCATGATATTGTTCAATCTGGCAGAAGCCATTGAAGCCAAATCGCTCGAACGCGCCAAAAGCGCCATCAAACGATTATTTGATTTGACGCCTGAAAAAGCGACCGTACAAGACCTCGATGGCGCATGGACGGAGATGGATATCCGGCAAATCACCGTAGGTCGTCGGGTGCGCGTCAAACCCGGCGAACGTGTCGCCTGCGACGGAATCATCACGCAAGGGCAATCGACAATCAATCAAGCGCCGATCACCGGCGAGAGCATACCGATAGAAAAAACTGTGGGCGATCAAGTCTACGCGGGAACAATCAACGAAGCCGGTTCTTTCGAATTCCGAGTCACCGCCGAAGCAACCCGTTCTACTCTGGCGCGTATCATTCATGCGGTAGAAAATGCCCAGAGTACTCGCGCCCCGATACAACGTTTCGTCGATCGATTCGCAAAATATTATATCCCCATCGTATTGATGATTGCTTTACTCGTCGCCATCATTCCTCCTTTATTCATGAACGGCGTCTGGACGAAATCTGTTTATATGGCGTTGGTTATTCTGGTTATCGGTTGCCCTTGCGCTTTAGTCATTTCCACGCCTATCAGTATCGTCAGCGGTATGGCGTCGGCAGCCCGTCACGGTATTTTGATCAAAGGCGGCACATACCTTGAACAAGGGCGTTCGTTCGACTGGCTGGCGCTCGACAAAACCGGCACGATCACACACGGCAAACCTCATCTGACCGACATCGTGGAATTAAGCGATCTCGGAAAAGACAAAGTCGTCGCCATCGCTTCCAGCATCGCCGCGCGTTCCAATCATCCCATTTCCAAAGCTATCGCTAATCACGCGAAAGAAAACGACATTCCTCTTTTCGACATCGCCGATTTCGCCGAAATCCCCGGACAAGGCGCAAGAGGCGTCATCGACGGTAAAACCTGGCGTCTCGGAAACCATCGCATGATCGAAGACCTGAAACAATGTTCCGCCGAATTGGAAGAAGCTATTGTCACTTTGGAGAAACAAGGAAAGAGCGTGGTTGCTTTGATCGATGAACGAGGCGCGCAAAGTCTCTTTGCCGTAGCCGATACATTGAAAGAAAGCAGTATCGACGCAATCAAAGAACTGAAAGCCTTGGGCGTCAAAACCATCATGCTGACCGGCGATAACGAACATACGGCAAAAGTCATCGCCGAACAAGCGGGCGTTGACCGTTTCAAAAGCAATCTGCTCCCCGAAGACAAACTGGTTATTATCGAGCGTCTCGAAAAAACCGGCAAAGTCGGCATGGTCGGCGACGGCATCAACGACGCGCCAGCGCTCGCAAAAGCAGATATTAGTTTTTCGATGGCTGCTGCTGGAACGGATATCGCCATCGAAACCGCAAACGTGGCGCTGATGGATGACAATCTTACCAAGATTCCCCGTTTCATCCGTCTATCCAAAGCCACGTATACCATTCTGCTGCAAAATATCGCTCTGGCGCTCGGTGTCAAAATCATTTTCTTCGCTTTGACTTTCATGGGACAAGCGACGATGTGGATGGCGGTATTCGCGGATATGGGCACAAGCCTTGTGGTCGTCGCCAACGGGCTTCGCGCCATGCGCAAATAGTTTTGCGGCGCATCCGCCGTTGACGCTTATTCCGTTTCTTGCGTCAATTGTTTCCGCGCAAAAAGCAAGTCTTCCCACGACTTCGCTTTCTCGGTCAAACTACGCAAAAGATACGCGGGATGATAAGTGACAATCAGCGGCACATCGCGGTAACAATGAACACGACCGCGCAAACTGGCAATGCTCGCATCGGTATTCAGCAACAATGAAGCCGCGCTTTTCCCCAGCGCGACGATGATCTCCGGTTGAATCAACGCAATCTGACGTTCGAGATAAGGGCGACACGCCTCGGCTTCCGTCGGTGTCGGCGCGCGATTTCCGGGCGGACGGCATTTCACCACGTTTGCGATATACACATCGTGATTGCGCGTCATCTTCAACGCCTTCAACATCTGATCAAGTAAACGCCCGGCTTGCCCGACAAACGGCTCGCCTTTTTTATCCTCTTCCGCGCCCGGACCTTCGCCGACGAACAGCCAACGCGCGTCGATGTCGCCAACGCCGGGGACTGCCTTATTTCTTTTTTCGCACAATACACAAGCGCGACAAGCCGCGACATCTTTAGAAAAATCTTCCCATGCCAACGCGGCGATGCGGCGGGCGCGCTCGTCCCCCGCAACAAGCACATTGCGCGGCGCGGTTTCGGCAAAAATATCACGCGGCGCGTCTTGCGCGTTTGCCGTGACCACCACTGTCGCCACTGCCGACCAATCATTCGTTCGATCGCCAATCGTTCCGGCGTCGTTTTTTTCGGGCGGACGCCGCAATTTCCATATCGGCGTCAATCCCATTTCTTCTAAAATTTCATTGCGTTTCATCATCGCACATCCATTGCATCAACAACGCGTCTTCGCTCCCACCGTCCGCCGTCGCGTAATAGTCCTTACGCACGCCTACCACGGTAAATTTTTCCTGGCGATAAAGATGTTGCGCGACAATGTTAGATTGGCGCACTTCGAGAAAAACCCGAAACGCGCCATTTTTGTACGCGCTATGCAGTAAATGGCGTACCAAAAACCGCCCCAGTCCGTGACGCCGCCACTCTGACGCTACGGCAAGATTCAATAAATCGGCTTCCTGCCAAAGAATTTTCAATACGCCGTAAGCAACTATTTTTTCATGGCTCAATACAACCGGCAAAATATCTTCCACGCTGATCGCGTCCAAAAAAGCCTGTTCGCTCCACGCCGTAAAATGCGCTTCCTTTTCAATCGCCAATATTTGCGGCAAGTCTTCTCCTTGCATCATGCGCATTTGAAAACCGGATGGCGGCGAAGCATACGGCTGTTCGAGCCACAAAGCGAGCGTCGGTTCTCTCACCATTTTTCTCCCGCCGCGCGTTGTTGGATCGTCAACGCCACGCGCTGACGCACATAATGCGGAAGCGTTTGCTCGGGACGCAATATTTCTCCGCGCTCAAACGCGCCTCTTGCCAGAGCGCCGATAACCCGCGCCGTCGGGCGAATGTCTTCATCCGTCCCACCGGAAGGAAAAAGTTCTTTCAATTCGGGGAAAACCGACAACCCGTCTCCGGCGCCATGCCATGTTTCGCTGCCGATTCGTTCTTGCCAGAGGCGCCGCCATTGTTCCGGTCGATAAACGCCCGTCTCCCCGTCTTCTTGCCAAACGCCGTTCTCCACACACCAAGCCGTAGCGTAGATTTCGTTCATTCTGGCGTCCAACAATGTCAATATTCGCGCCCAACCGTGTTTTTCTGACGCCGTGCGCGCCATCGCCTGTAAACCGGAAACCGCCACCAACGGAATCCCCGCGCCCAGCGCCAAACCCTGCGCCACGCTGCACGCGATACGCACGCCGGTGAACGATCCGGGACCGATTCCCAACGCGATCACATCGAGTTGCCGTAACGCCGTCTGCGCCTCGCTCAAAACATCTTGAATCAGCGGCAGTATCTGCCCCGAATGACCCGCCGTGGCATGGACGTCGCGCGTATGCCAATCTGTCGCGCTGCCGTCGTTCACGGCGACGCTCAGCCATTCGGTCGAAGTATCCAGCGCTAAAATTTTCATAGCGCTATTGTAATGGCAACGCGGGATTTAGAGATCGGACTTGACATTCTCCCCCGCTTAAAGTCAAAGGATTCCCGCGGCGTTCCGTCCAACCCGGCGTCGAACCGCATAGCCGGCGCGCTATAATTCCAGACGGTTATTTCAAATAAGAACGCAAAACCGTTACGACATGCTCCAAATCATTTTTTCTTTGCGCTTCCGGCAATTCTTCATTGCCCAAATGTTCGCGGATATGCCCTTCCAACACCTCGACCATCAATCCGTTGACGGCGCCGCGCACCGCCGCGATTTGTTGAAGCGCCGCCGAACAATCGACTTCTTCTTCCAGCGCCTTTTCCAGTGCGACGATCTGCCCCTTGATGCGGCGGACCCGCGTCAACAGTGGTTTTTTGTACTTGATCGTATGCGCCATAGCTCTCTTGACTCTCCTTGACCGATATCATACTGGGGTATAGTATATGCCGGTTTTCATTTCCGCCGCAAAAAATGCCCCGCGCCCAAGATTCTGCCACACGCTGGATACACACGCACGTTTTTGACGAAGGCAATCCGCTTGCCGAAAGAAATACCCGTTGGGCGGTCGCGTTGACCGCGGCGATGATGATTTTCGAAATCGCCGGCGGCATGATCTTCAATTCGATGGCACTGCTGGCGGACGGTTTGCACATGGGTTCGCACACGCTGGCGCTCGGGCTTGCCGTGCTCGCTTACGCGGCGGCGCGCCATTTCGCCCGCGACCAACGATTCACTTTCGGCGCCTGGAAGATCGAAATTTTGGGCAGTTTCGCCAGCGCGCTTTTTCTGGTCGGCGTCGCCCTCCTCATGTTTTATCATTCCATCGAGCGACTGATCGCGCCCGTCGAAATTCATTACGATCAGGCGATCGCTTTGGCGGCGGCGGGTTTACTCGTCAACCTCATTTGCGCGTGGCTGCTGCGCGGCGGAAATCATCACCACCATCATCACGACGCGCATCACCATCACGATCATCACGGTGATCTCAATCTGCGCTCGGCTTATCTGCACGTGCTCGCCGACGCGCTGACCTCGATGCTGGCGATTGTCGCGCTGTTTGGCGGAAAACTATTCGGCGCCGCGTGGCTTGATCCGGTGATGGGTATCGTCGGCGGCATCCTGGTTTCCGTATGGGCTTATGGGTTGCTCAAAGACAGCGGGCGCATACTATTGGACGCCGAAATGGACGCGCCTGTCGTCACCGAAATTCGGCAAGCCATCGAAAAAGCGTCGCCGTCGGCGCAAATCACCGATTTGCATGTCTGGCGCGTCGGGCGGGAAAAATACGCCGTGATCCTCGCCCTGGTCGCCGACGAACCGACAACCCCCGACGATTTCAAAAAGCTCCTGCGCGAACACGGCGAATTGGCGCATGTCACTATTGAAGTGAATCGCCGTTAAAAATGTTGAAAAGACAGGCGCGTAAAAAAATAGACCCCTGAAGAACAGGCACTTAGAAAAACAGGCGCGTAACGCGCCTGTTTTTTTAGTGAAAGCGTCGCGCTTTCTATGAGTTTTGCCTACCTACCAAGAAACCGATGTCGCTTCCGATGGTCTTAGATTCTTCGCGTCGTCGCTTTTCTTAAAACTAGTCGCTGTTGGCGTACCGTTGTGCGTCGCCGCGTCGCCGTTGTCGTTACAAGGCGCGGCTTTGCTCTTCCATGCATCATCGGTCGGCATCGACCACCGTCTGGTTGCCCCATCGGTGTAGACACAGGCTGCGTGCCAGTTTGTAACATGCGATGGATACGGACCTTCGTCTGGATCGGGAGTGTCAAAATTGCTCCATTTCCTATATTCATCCCTGGCTATCCCTCGTATTTTCGTGCTGCCATTACAAAATTTTGGATCCAAAACCATCCAGGGTGATTCGAAACTCGCTGGCAATTTGCGCCCGGGCCAGTTCATGGATCCTTTGTGTTCCCAGCGCTCCGTGTCGTAATTGTACGAGCGCACCATTGGGGCACAAATATTCGAGCGCAGCCCGCCGGCGCCGTTATAACCGACATGATAAAGATCCCCCGCAGTGTTGCTGTACAAAACGGATTCTTTGCTGACGCCTATGGCGCTTACTATCCCCCGTGTCGGTCTAGGCGTAGGCCAGGGCGCGTATAACCCGCCAAAAGCCGAACTGCCGGCTTGCCCCCATGAATAAACATTCACTCCTTTGACGGCGACGCATCCCACATACCGGCAAATCAGCAACTCGATATCCTTGGTAGGTTCGGTGGCCGTCGCGGGAATACGAATCTCGATGGGGAAAGGCACCGCCCCACCAGCGGCTGTATACGTATAACCCTGCCCTATCGAAGCAAGGCGCCCCCAGCCGATAACGCGCCCGCGGTAGCCTGTTTTTTTCTCTACCTCTTCGGAAACAACGTCTTTTTCTTCGTACACATATTCCGTATCTTTCAAATGCGCGGCGCCCCAGGCTTGCCCTGAATGGATATATTGGATCTTTTCAACAAGCGCGCTGGGCATGACTTTCTGGGAAACTTTTGCGGGCGTCTTAAGAGGATGAACGCCCGCTGGACAATTGGCATTTCTTTTCTTGTCGAAGGTCTCCTCGTTCTCACCGGCAAATAAAGTGGCGCAACCTTCTTTATCGCCCCAGCTCCAGAGCGTATATTCACCGCTATCTATATTCCTGGTAACGGCATAAGCGGTTTCATAACCGCCGCCGATGATCTGCGGATATTCTTTTTCCCCAAATTTACTTGTAATATCCAGGGGTCTCGAAGGATACCCTGCATTTTTATCTTTTTCCGGTCTTGGAGTCGTCCCATCAATTTCGTGAGTTTTATTGGTGCCTTCGTTAGAGCTAGAGAGATTACCAATACCGAGCTGCCCGGCATTGTTATGCCCCCAAGTGAATACATGTTTTCTGCCGCCCTCCTCTTTTGCTTTGGTTATCGCGATAAACCAATGTTCCCCGCCGTCAAAATTTTCTACTGCAAAGTTAAATCTTTCATCCGGGTTTCCATCCTTGTCCCTGTAATTCGTACCAAGAACTTGACAAGGTCGTTCAGCGGTTTTATTTGCGTCGATTGCAGGATCACCCTTCTCCTCATCAGCATCTCTCACCGCGGTCGGGTCACGTTCTTCATCTTCAACAAGCTCGCCTTCCTCATTCATAATAAAAACTACAGCGTCACTGGCAACATTATTATCATCACATCCCAAGATGCTTCCGTTATATTCGCCATACCCCCAAGCGTATAGGTCGCCGGTTTCGGTTAACGCGGCTGCCGTATATCTGGCGGCATGGATCCTAATCACTTTCGATTTATTAGCAAAAAAGTTACCCTGCGACGCGCCGCCGTATGAATCACCTCCAACCTGACTCGCGCGGGGATACGTGCCTGTTCCGGCGTTCGTGCTCAAAACAGTATATTTTCCCGTGCCGGATAATCCTACATCGCGGTGACCGATGACATGAACCACGCTTTTCCCCTTATGATCTGGATCCGCCGCGGCATAAAACGACGTATCGATCGAATTTCCCGTCGCGATACCGGAGACCTTAACTTTGGGAGGATTGTATTGACCAATCACTGGATCATTATCGTGCTTCACCTCATCAGCCTGCGCATACGCGCCGCCAACGCATATCATTGATACGCCTATCGCCGACAATATCGCCCAAACTGTTTTATGTAAAGAATATAAGCGTTTCATGCGCCTCTCCTCAATCATTTCTCGATAAATTAAAACTGTGTCCATCTTTCATCAATCAATATAACGAATGCTCAGCCGATTCGGCTGGATGACCAGCCCGGCTACGCCATCGGGTGGGAATATGTCGGCTATGTCTTGCGTACTATCATCCTGCGTATAACTGACGCCTGTATGGTCCGCGTTGAAAAAAATCTCTCTGATGCCATCAGGTAACTGGAGATAATCTTTCCCTGGTTCAGGATTCCGCAACGCATTATTTCCAGAAACGATATTCCGCACATAAAGACGGCTTTGATAACCTCCGGATTTGCATGGATCACCATCCGGCGGATCCGCAAAACGTGTAGCGACATAAGCGACTTGCCTTGAACGGGAAACCGGCATAGTAATCATCTGGTACTTGTAACCAACACTGTCTTCATCCAATTCGTGTAGCCACCCATCGATTGTACTGGCATCATAGTCCGGCGTCACTTCACCGCCGATGTCTTTCAAATCCGCCCGCGTAATAGGTAACCCCGCCGAAATAGGAACATTATCTATAGCATCTTTCATGGCGTACATGGTTTGACCTACCCCCGACTCAATATCTTTTTGATGGAACATCCGCCCTGTTCCGACGAATACCCATCGATAACAAGGAGAACTGTTATGGGGCGAAGTACACAAAACATCAAAATCCGGTTCGACATTGACCGGTTGTTCTATGCCCTTTTCGGACTTAAAAACAGCCAGCTTTTCAGCTTTCCAATCATCTGGGTTACTCGATCTCAAATTAAACCGCCAAAAATTGCCCTTTTGATCGCCGCCATAAACCTCCGTGACACGTTGATCACTTGCGGTGTTGACATAACCGGCAATATAAGCCATTCCCAACGGATCGGACGGCAAACCTTCGCCTGTCTCAACGATGTGGATCAAGTCGCCGCTTGCCAAATCAACGAAATAAAGAGCGGCTTTTCCGTTTCCCGTCCCTTTGGCGGAATCAGGTCCATTTCCATTATTCAAGCCGGAAGGAAGTATCGCAACCCATTTTTCTTTATCAAAGCTCCCTCCTTTATTACCATCTCCTTCGCCATATGTTTTCGCGAGAATCGGACGTCCATAGGTATAACCCATATTGTCGTGAGTGAACTCCCATTTCAGCTTTTGTTTAGCCAGATCCGCTTCAACGGAAGATCCCGACGCTTCGGTCACATCCAAAGCATAATAAGAGGTGCCGCCCTTACCCAATCCGCCCACCAAGTAAGTCGCCCAACCGCCTTCTTCACCGGTCACATTCACATCCATGAGACGCGGCGAAGCGTCCACATAGAACAAATGTTTAAACCCGTCCCCGTCGTCTCTCACCGGATAGGTCAAATTGATAATGCCATTCTCGTCTTTGGGGCGGAGTAGCTCGGATGGCATATACGCCCACGACTCTTCTCCATCATCGTCAAAGGCATGCACCATTCCATCATTGCCCGCCGCGTAAATCATCACAGCGCGATTGGCATGTTTGTTCTTATACTGCCCATAACCAGGATTTGCCCCTTCGCCATAATATTGTCTTGGCTGACCCAACGCGGCGGGTGTCGCGTTGACGAAATCCCCCAATGAACCCGTGCGCGCTTTGAATATGCTCTTATTCTCTTTACTCTTGTCGCCGCGTAAATAAGCGATCACCGCTTTTTGCTGATCCTCGTCGCTGCCAAGATCCGTCTTCTGAGTAGTGTCAAGATCATTGCTGAGCATCAACCTTTGCGCTTCAGAAAGCCCATCATAAGTGAACGGGATAGCGCCTAAACTCTTCCCAGTCTCATCCCGTTTCATCGTAAACACTTTGCGCGCCGTCATCCAAGGTACGGAATCGCCAGTCGGTGTCAGTTTGGTATTCAACTTATTAGCAGCGCTCCACACAGGCACAGCCTGTACTGGAGAGTTTCTCTTTCTCTTCTTGATGTCGCCCGACCATGAACCGGAAAAACTCGGAAAATACGCATACTCATCTGTCTCATTGATTCTGCCGGTTCCGGCGCGGATGAGATCGCTTTCTTCATCATCGCCAAGTCGTATATCACGAATGATGTTTTTGAGACCACTAATATATTTATCGGGATCAATACTATTGAAAAACGCGCCACCGCTATTCACCGTGGCGTGCCACAAATCGTCCACCGTCGTGACATCGTTTTGTTGAGGCGCGGGCCAATTATTCGCTGTGTCGTTTTTAATCTGATTCAAAGCGTCGTCGAGAACGCGATTATGCTCTGATCCATAACTGGATTTTGCCCACTTCCCTTCCGCGCCATAAGCAAACGCAATGGTTGAGCTATGGGGCCAGGTCGCCGGATCAGTCTCCGTGGTAAAAACGTTCATCTGATAATCCCCGGGAAGACCACTGGGCTTGTTGAAAAGCCAGTACTTCATCGCCACATCCGCCAAGGTACCGTAGACTGCCGTAGGTCCTTCATAAATCGGTCTAGGCCAGTTTTGGGATGGCGTGGTTGGGACAGCCGCGCCATAAAACACCACAGGATAAAGAAGACGTTTCGTGGCGGGAGCGGGCGTCGTCCTATCCTCGTTTAAATTAGCAATGCCAATATCTTTCTTTTGATCATTCCATAAAGCATCGGTCAGCAAAACATTGAAATTTCTCTGACATGTATTTTTTTGCCTGCTTTTATCTTTTATGCCATTTAAAAGAAGGGCGCTCACACTATTAACCGCTTTTCTCAATGGCGTCGGCTGATTATTATTCTCAGTATCTGTGCCATCATCGGGGGTGACATTATAAGCGTACAGTTGTTTGAAAATTTCATTACTTCTCTTATAGGGACCGCTATCGCTATCTTTTTCAAGCCAACTGTCCAATTCGAGTTGGGCATCGTTCACTGTCACCGAACCTTTACTTTTGACTACGCTTGTCGTCCACAACTCAAGAATGAGCGGATATTGATTATTAAGGTCACCATTCGCCAACGCGCGCGAGGCAATGGTTTTAGTCGCCGCGGCGCGGTTGCTGTAATAAGCATACCAGTTGGCGTAGTTGGTCATCTCGTCATTCACTTGATCCGTATTCAATACGACCAACTTGAAAGCGGGATGGCGCCCATCCTTGCTCGCTTCCCGCCCATAATAATAAGGATATTGGTAGGTATCATCACGATATTTCCGGCAGTTTGCGTCCGCATCGCCGCCCGTTGAAGCCGATCCCACAAAACTTATTTCTTCATACCCGGGAGCGCCTTCTTTCTGAAGATCCTTGCACCACAGCACATGAGTTATAAAATAATGCGGTCCCATCGGCTTTTTCAACAGATTCAACTCGGCGCTCGGCGCGTCTCGCATATAGCGCGAAAGTAGCGCGGGAAGCTGCGACGTTTCCGTATAAGTCCGCACACCCTTGGTCGCGGCGGCTTCGTCGCTCCATGTTTTCATATTGACCGTGATCGGAACGCCTTCGGGTCTTGTGAATCCATTATAAGTATCAGGCCAACCTACCTTGGTATAATCAGTCTGATTCGGAAGCCCGTACGGAGGCTTATAGGTAATCTCGGGGTTATACGCCAATTTATTGAACGCCGCCGCTGCCATCGGCGGCAATTGCACCCTTTGCGCCTCGATCACTTTTTGAGCGTCACTTTCAGCATTGGCTTTCGTCAACGCGGTCAAAACAGGAAAACATTTATCCATGAGCGCTTCCGTCGTATCCTCGAAACCTTCAACGAAATTTTCGGCTTTCCCGCTCTTCGCGATGGCGTCATTAGAAAAATGCCGCCAGCACGCATTCCTCAGCGTGATCACGTCGTCCGGCGCGAAATTCCAGGTCATCGAACCAGAGTCGTCCGCAATCAAATACAACGCGGTCGGCGCTTTTTGGAATTGTTCGGTATTGCTTTTGATCAATGGCGCGTCACTCAATGGAATATTATCCGCCAAAGCGCTTTGAGCAAAAACCAACGACACTACAAGCGACAACGTCGTTTTGCGCATCGCGAAAGGAAATCTTTTGGTTAACATAATGGTCTCCATCATTGAAACTTAATCATCAAAACTCAATCACCAATATTCTCTAAGAATTAAAGGAAAACATACGCCTGCGCATATGCTCTCGTATTTTTCGCGCCGTCAACACGAATAGTAATCCTATATAAATAATTCGTCGCGCCACCACCCAAGATTGCAAGTTCTTCACCCGCCTTATGCCGATCATCAGGGGTGCCGATCAAATTGGTAAGGCAAATAGCGGGCGACCCCGCCCCCGTTCCGCGGCACATCCGCTCTACCATAGTATTTAGTGTCATTCCATTAATTGTTCTCTGTAAGAAATTCCCGGTGCCATTTGCCATAACGTCAGGGATTCCCTTATCGTTTGTCGGTTGAATGGACGCGTAATAATAATCGCCGCCAAGCCCGCCATTGTTATCAAGCGCCTCTGGCGTGGCAGCAAGACCCAACGCTTGTTGGATGACCTCTTCAATCGCCAAGTTTACTGGACCTTCCGCAGCCTGTTTAAGAGATAAATTACCCACCGCGATTACCGATGTATCCACCGATCGCATCATCCCGACCGCGGCAAGCATCATCGCCACCAGCACCAACAACGTAATAGCTAGAACTATGCCTTGTTGTTTCTTTCTATAAGATGAAATCTTTGCGTTTTTCATATCAGTCTCTCATAAAATCCACGCTTATTTCCTCAAAGCGTTTAGTTCCATATCACGTTTTTCAAAGGAATTACCGTTTCGTAAGCGCGATAACGCCAGCCAAACGGCGCGTCAGGAGGTAAAGCCGCCTGAGTAAACGTAAATTGCGAATCACAAGTACCTGCGGGTGGACAATCGGTAAAAAACGTTTTTGTAAAACCTTGTTTGAATTCTCGATCCGGCTCATCGGCTCGAATAACGATGCCGATACGGACAGCTTTGATCGTCCGCAACGTAGCCAGAGGAGCGCCTCGTACTGTATCGAAACTAAAACCATCAGTAGCATAACGCCAACTATCGATTGCGCCATCGTTATTATTATCAACCCCATACTGCGCGTTGAAAGCCACGACATTCGCCACGATCGAATCGGTACGCGCATACTCCCATCCGGCGGCGGCACTAGTAAAACGCCACTCTTGCATTTGTAACGTCCCACTCGCGTCAACGTAAAAATGACGGCGTATCGGTTGTGTGCCTAAAACTATAATGTCATCATTTGCCGCTACGCTCGTCGGCACTCCGTCCAACCTCACAGTAACTAAGTTAGTAGTCATATCGGGTGGGTTGATTAGACCGCCACCAGAAGGAAGGACTCTATAAACAGCGCAATTTCCTCCTCTGGCAAAAACAAGTACGCTATCTGACATGATCCCTGTAGGCGCCTCAATTATGATCTGATTATCAACGCCGCCGATTACGTTATTTACTGTCAAAGAAACTGGCAACGCAACGGCGTCGCCATAAAAAACCTCGATTTGCGCAAGTCCCGCATTACTCCTTATCAGCGCAGGAACCGGGCGCAGAGATAAATCGCTTCCGGGGCTATTGAGAAGCGTATCTCCTTCCGCGCAATTGGACAGTTGCGTTCCGTTACTGGCGATACTGGCACCAGCATTGCTTAATTCTCTCGTCATTAGAAAGACGGCGTAAAGTCCGGAGACTTGAGCATCGCCAACCGCCGTAATATTTCGTTTTGCTTGTTCCGAACCCTCGTATACGGTATAAACGGCATAAATCGATAATAATCCAATCACCAGCGCGACAAGAATCTCTATGAGCGTGAACCCGTGTTGTTTATGTACCCAATAGCGTTTCATTTCATTTCTCCCGTTTTATGGATCGACTCCAATGCCGCTTTGCTGAAAATATTGATGCCTTACATCATTATTATTTGGCGCTTGCCAGAAAATCGTGATACCGACGCTTACACTTCTCGGCGACAGAGATGGGTCGTCACTACCCAAAGTTACTGTGACTGTCGGTTCGTTCGTTCCAGACGCTCCCGGTAGAGCGTTATCGACTTCGTTTTTAAACCTGATAAATTCAGTACCGTCACTTGAAAAAGGAGTTATTGAACTCGGATTGTCACCACTCACCCCCGCCGCCCACATCTTCCCGACATAAGCATTGGCAAGATGCATCGCTTCGGCGCGATACTGCACATCGCTCATCGAAGACATCGACCGCGCCTGCAACCCGACCAACGCAAGAATCCCCAGCGCGAAAATCAGGATCGACACCAATACCTCGATCAACATAAAACCCCGCGCCCTTTTTGGGCTGGGAAGAATCTTTTTGCGTTTTTGCGATACCATATTCGACCTCACTCTGATCACGTCTTGCCGAATTCTCTAAAACAAGCCATCAATCCTATATATCCGCCGCACATTCGGGCTGCCCCTCAATTTCTACTCCACCGGGCTACCGTTCGCGCAACGTTTACGCTTTGTTTTTCACCGAAACTTTTTGCGTACGATTATCTTTCCGCTCTCTTTTCGATAAACACAATACACTACGGTTAGATGGTAATTCCTTCATATTCTAGAATTTTCGTCCCCCGATAAGCGGGATACGTCATAGAACGAACGGTCGGCTATTGTTGTTTTTTTGATGTGTGTTCTATTCTTCACGATCAGCGACAAATATTACCTGATCTTGAAATGTTGCCAAAAATTGAACTCGCGGCTCAATTTCGCCCAAGCGGCGCGGCGATCAATGAACCACTTTCTCCTTGAGCAATTCGCGCATGCTTTTCAGCAATTCTTCTTCTTGATACGGTTTACCGAAGTACGCTTCGACACCGAGTTCCTCAGCATGTTCACGATGTTTATCGGCGGTACGCGAAGTGATCATGATGATCGGAATGTCCCATAACTTGGAATCGCTTTTCACCAATTTGGCGAACTCGAAGCCGTCCATTCTCGGCATTTCGATATCCAACAAGATGATGTCCGGGCGACGTTCGGTCAGCACCTTCAGCGCGTCGAAACCGTCTTTGGCGGTTTCGACGGCATAACCTTCACGCACCATCAGGCGGGAGGTGACTTTCCTTATGGTCAACGAGTCATCAACGATAAGCACCAATTTCGCGTCAACATCGTCTTCCGCTTGGGATTGCCCAATCGCTGCCGATCGTTGCGCCATCGCCGCCGGAATCTCATCACGCTGCGCGAGCCGAATCGGATCGACGATAAGCACGACTTCTCCCGTACCCAGGATCGTCGCTCCGAGAAGCCCGGGCACCCGCCGCACTTGTTGCGTGCCGACGCTTTTAATCACGACTTCCTGATTGCCAACGATCTGATCGACATGCACCGCGACGCGCCCGTGACCGGTACGCAAGAAAATCACCGGATTGTAGCGGGTAATTTCTGGCAAGGTATCGGCGCGATCGACGAGACGGTCGAAATAAAAGAACGAGTAAGTTTCGCCGCGCTGCACGGCTTCGCCCGTTCGATACATCGCGGTAAGCGTTTCTTCGCTGACGTGTTCGACCTGTTCGACCATCGCCACCGGAATCGCCCAAGTCCGCGTTTGCGTACCCCGCAGCAAAACGGTTTGCGATACGGCAACGGTCAACGGCAGGAAGATGGTGAAGCGCGTTCCTTTCCCGGGTACGCTGCTCACTTCGATACGACCGCCCAACGAGGAAATTTCGGAACGCACGATATCCAAACCTATGCCGCGTCCCGAAATCGCCGTAATCGTTTTTGCCGTGCTAAAGCCCGGCTCAAAAATCAAATTCAATAATTGCGCCTCGTCGAGTTTGGCTTCGTCCATTCCTTTCGCGCGCGCTTTTTCGCGCGCTTTCTCCAGGCTCAGTCCGGCGCCATCGTCTGAAATCGCGACAACGATTTCATTGCCTGCCTGCCCGACATCGATCGTGATTTCGCCATACTCGGGTTTGCCCGCAGCGCGCCGGATTTCCGGCACTTCAATGCCATGATCGAGCGAATTACGCAGCAAATGCTCCAATGGCACGATCAGGCGATCCAGTATCGCGCGATCCAGTTCATGTTGACCGCCTTTGATTTCAAGATTGGCGCGTTTTTGCAATTCTTTGGTCAGCGAACGCTGGATACGATAGAGCCGATCATTCACGCTAGAGAATGGCACGGTACGAATGGCAAACAACGATTGCTGCACTTCGCGGGATATTCTGGATTGCGCAAAAAGCGCCTGATTAACGGTATCGAGATGCCCAAGCATCGCTTGCTGAATAGTGGAGACGTCATTCACGCCTTCCGCCAGCGAACGGGTCATTTCCTGCAATTTAGTATAACGGTCGAATTCCAGCGGATCGAATTTACCGTAGATTTCCTGCATATGCTCGAGTTGCGCCTGAATTTGAGATTCCGCTTCGATCTCGATGGTACGCACATTTTGACGCAAGCGAATCACACTGTTGGTCAATTCCAACAAATCGCCTTTTAATTCGCGTAATTCGCCCTCGGCACGTGTGCGCGAGATGATGACTTCGCCCGTTTCGTTCACCAACTGATCGACCCGAGAAGAAGGAACGCGCAACAATATTTCATCCAACATTTCAGATTTCTGCGTTTGCGGTAATTCCGTCGACGAAAGCGTTTCGCCGCGCTTGATCGTTGGCGCAAGCATTTGATCGGTTTTAGCCAGAATTTCATCGGCTTGCGCCTTATCATCTCCAAGATTCGCCGTCAATTCCGAAACCGCCGTTTCCCTCTCTGACTCCGCCTCTGCTTCCGTTTCCTCTACCTTTTTCAGCCAAGGAAAGCTGATGTTGGTTTCTCCGGCGCGCAACCGTTTAAGAACATATTCAATATGCTCCAGACCTTCTTCGAGCGTCGCAAACAGCGTTTCATCCGGCTTACCTTCGTCAACCCGCGTTTCCATCTTGTGCGCCAGTTCGCCTAATTGCATTGCGCCTACCATGCGCGCGCTTCCTTTGAGGGTATGCAGACTCCGTTTGAGTTTGAGCAACTCGTTTTCGTTGCCAATATCCACCCGCCACATATGCAACGCGTTCGCCATGCTGTTATACAAGTCTCTGGATTCTTCCAGGAACAATGGGAGAAGCTGTGCGTCAATTTCATCCCGCAATACCAACAGCCCATCCCGCTCACCGGCAACTTCCGACACAGGACGCTGTTGCTCCTTAAACACATCTTTAAGCAGTGATTTGACGTCTATATCCGCGTCGGCAGGAATCTCCGCACTTTGGGTCTCCCACTGAGCGGTATCACCGCTTTCGGCAACCGGCGGCGATGATGTATCGGGAGCACCCGTGACTGGCTGCCGCCGGTTTTCCGGCAGTGTCGGTTCGACATGATCGATCTCCGCTTCTTTGCGTAATATCGCCTCTTCCGCATCGGTGACTCTATCGGGGACTTGCAGCATTTCTCGTTCCTGCAACAATCCGATCTCGACGACGATGGCTTCCGCTTCTCTTTCTTCCGCAGCCGCGAAGACTTCTCGCGCGGCAATACGATCCATCAGCACGCGCAAACCGGAAACCGCTCTGGCAACGACGGGGATCATCCGCAATATTGGCTTGGCACCCGTTTTGATTCTTTCTTTCGCGGCGATCAGCAACAACTCCAGCGCTTTCGCAACATCAAAAACTTGCATGAAGCCCGTCGTCGAGTGAATACTCGCCAACGTGTGCGCGGCGCGGATCATCTCTTCATCTGGAACACGAGAGGTATCAATCCGCATCAACATCATCTGACGGTTCAATACCGACCAGTGTTGGGACGCTTCTTCAATAAATAATTTATAAAGCGTTTGCGATAACACGATATTGCCAATATGAACGTCGTCGCTTGCGGGTTGTCCGGCGAGCGTCTCTGACGCTCTTGCTGCGGGTCGTCCGGCTGCCATCGTAATGTTCCCCGCCGTCACTTTTTGCGGCGGCAGTGGTGGTGGCGGCGTCAATTCGGCTCTAACGTCGACGACCGATACATCATGGTCGGCAATGTGAAGTTCAACTTTCCCCGTCGGATGAGCTTGCGCTTGTTGGGTCAACGGTATCTGAATATTGATGATTTCATCATCGTCCGTTTTCGAAGGCTGGCGCGGCTCATGATGCGCGCCAACTTCCGCGAAACGACGCGACCGCGCGAGCGGCACAGTCATCACGATTTCATCTTCGGAAATTCGCTCGAAGAGCTTTTGCTCCCTCGGAGTTGCCGCAATCCGTTCGCTTTGCGGTAAGGAAACCGATATACTGAGCGGATCGTTTTCTCGTTCCTGTTTCGCTTTTGCCTTGCCGATCGTCATATCGGCAACGCGCTCCTGCGCTTTTCTCGGCATCAACGGTATCTCGAAAAGAACTTCCGTGTCCGTGATACGCTCCTCAATCGGCGCCGTTTTCTTTTCCGGCGCGGATTTCTTCAAGAACACATCAAGACTGAAATTGCCGTCATCCTCTCTCTTCGACGGCTTTGGCGCGTCTAGCGTCGTCGCGCCGATAGTCGTAGGCGTATCGGCAACGCGCTCCGGCTCTTTTCTCGGCGTTAGCGGTATCTCGAAAAGAACTTCCGTGTCCGCGATACGCTCCTCAATCGGCGCCGTTTTCTTTTCCGGCGCGGATTTCTTCAAGAACACATCAAGACTGAAATTGCCGTCATCCTCTCTCTTCGACGGCGATTGCGCGATAATTTGAGGTTGCGAAGAAGGTCCTCCGCCTACGTCGCTTGTTTTGGGCAATACAGAATCTACTTTCGCCAACGGCGAAGACTCATCCACCACCGGCAAAGCCGTCGTGATTTCCGGCGGCGTACCGGCAACGCGCTTTACTTCGACTTTCCCTTCCGGCTTCAGCTCCAGCGCTTCTCCAAAAGCGGGCGCTTCTTTTCGCAGCTTCGTCGATGCCGTTCCCAACATGCTTTTGGATAATGGCGAATCGTCTTTCATTATCGGCGCAGACGAAACAGGCGCCGATGACGCAACGGATGCTGGCGGAGGGGTTATCGACACACGCGGCATGACAGGCTTGGTTTCAGCGAGTGGCGGCGTAGATACGGGCGGCGCGACAGATACTACAGGCGGCGGCGTAGGCGCGGCACCGCCCGCCAGCTCCGTTTCCACCGTCGCTATCACGGCATGAAGCGCACGCGGATCAGGCGTCACTTCTTTTGTTCGCTCTAGCGTTTCTATCCACGAGCGGAATTCCCTTTCCGCCGTTCCGATCATAGCAAGTACTGCCGATGTTGCCGGGTAACCCATTTCCAACAACTTATTATGGATTTTCTCTACATCGTAAGCCAACTCGCCTAGTTCGGATAATCCGACCATTCGTCCCGATCCTTTGAGCGTATGGAAAGCGCGACGGATGTTTCTGAGTGTTTCGATGTCGCCCGGACTGCTCGTCAGTAACGCTTCGTTTTTCCGCACGCCGTCCAACACTTCGATCGCTTCGGCAAGATAAATATCCAAAAGCTCGGCGTCAAGTTCGTTGGCGTCGACACGCAACAAGCGTTGCGTTTCTTCTGATGGCGGCTCGATTACGGGCGTATCGAGAATATTTTCCAACATCACCGTCAACGTCGCCACATCGCCGGTTTTTCTGATTTCCCGAATCGCTTTGACTTTACCGAATAACGGCGCGTTTCCTACGAGTCTTGTATCGTCGTATAAAGTTTGCACATTTTTGTCGATCAGCGCCAAAAGCGATTGGTCGCTCGGATTCATGCGCAACTGCTCTCCTAAGCGATGCAGCGCGTTGACGAGCTCTTCGACCGTTACCGTTTCTCCCCATTTCGCTTCTTCCGGCGCGATGTCTGCGGTCACCTCTTCTGGCAGCGCCTCGACGAATGGTTCGGGTTCGGCTTGTTGAGGTGTTTCTTCCTCTTGCAACGCGGGAATTTCTCGGTCGGACAAATCCGCTTCCGCGCGCAACGGCTTCGTTTCCGCGCTCGTCGAAATGCCCTGCGCCGCCGCGCCACCCACCGACGGCTCTGTCCGGAACGCTCTGCCTTCGCCAAAGGATGTGCCCTGAGGCGGCACCCCACCCGAAGGCGGTTCATCATCCGAAGGCGGCTGTCCGCCGCGGCGGCGGTAACGATTCAACAATGGTCGGATCAGCATTTCGTTTTGCGGACGCCGATGTTCCAAAGCCTCGACATAGAATCCCAATGCCGACAAAGATTCCGCCAACAATTCAAAATCTTCATGAACCAACGGCGTTTCCGGATCAAGATAAGAAGCAATTTGCTCCATACACGCATGCAGCAATTCGTCGGCTTCGGAATGCCCAAGCACGCGCAGCGCGCCGCTGATTTCCTGACCGTCTTTGGCAAGATCGGCTAAACCTTGCCGTTGGCGGTTGTCGCGGAAGAAGAGATCGAGTTCCTGTTCCATATGCCGCAAATTGGCTTGGATATCCCGCGCCAGTTGCGGCAACAATATTTTGTCTTCGGCGCGCCGCGTGATTTCTCCAAATTGCGGCGAATCCAATGGCGGGGGCATTTGTCCGGCAAACGCCATATCGATACGCTCGCGGATAATCCGTATCTGCTGCGGTAAACCGGTAATCGGGTTGCCGTATTGCGCGAAAACGTCTTCGGCGAATAACAGCGCGGTGGCATACTCCATCGCGATCGCTTCGGGGATGTTTTGCCGCGGCGGGAAATGCGCCACGCCTCTGCTCAAAACATCGAAAATCACCTGCATTTCAGGATAAGAAGACGCCGCCGTATGTTTGCACGCCGCCATCAATTCCCCTCTGAAATTACCCACCAAGCCCAATTGCCCGCCGATCACGCGCGCCCAAATATTTTTCAGCACGTTCACGCGCGCTTGCAATTCGCGGATCACCCGATACACGACCAACGCGTTTTCTCCGTGCGAGGCGGAGGGCAGCAACGCGACCAAATGGAACGATTGTTGAACTTTTTGTACGCGCTCGTTCACCGGATTGCCGCTCAACGCGATAAAGTAAAGCGTTTCCCGCCAAAGACGCTCGGCAATATTGTTGCTTCCTTCCGTTAAACGGCGAATTTGCAAATCGATGCGCGCCAATAATTGTTTCAACGAAAAAGTATCATCGATGGCTCTTGCGTGGATGATGTCGAACAGCGCCGCGACCGACCACCAGAACGTGCGGTTGGCGTGTTGCGCCGTAACCGTTTGAACGTCTTCCGCAACTTCGCGCATCGCTTCGACACCGTCGTGATTGCCGCGCAGCCAATCAAGCAAGCCACGCTCATAAACGCGCCGCTTTTTGACCAGAAATACCGGAAATACTTTTCGATCGACGGCAATTTGCGGACCGCCATCGTCGAGCCGATAAGAAAGATCGGGAAAGAATAAGTCCGCCGGATTGCTTTCCCTCAGATTTCTTTGCTGTTGCATCGCCTCATATTCGGGGAACAACATCAAAGGCGATAATTGCGCGCCTTGATTGGTTTCGGCAAGAAACGTCTGTAATTTGCGACTCGCCCGCTCGACGCAATCGGCGATCGGTCTGATCTGCTCGGGCGGCAAAGCGCCCAACCGATCGAGCTGCAATTCGATTTCTCCGGAAAAAACCGCCAACGACTCCAAACCAATCATTTGGATCGCGCCGACGGCTTGTCGGAAGTGCATCCGCGTCCGCTGCAACGCCGTATGATCCGATGGCGTCTGCTTGAACACCGCCAACGACTCCAGACCATGCGTCAAACTTTGGTCGATTTCCCCCTGTACCCAAGACAGAGCGCTCAGATCAATTCCCGAAACCGTATCGCTCATCGGATTTTTCCTTATCTCTTTTTCGTCAATACCCAGTCACTCAACCATTACACTTTGAAGCCCGATACCGCCGCTCTGAGTTCTGCCGCCACTTGCGTCAAACGACTCACCGAAGTCGCCGTCTGCTCCGCGCTCTGTGTCGCCATTTCAGTCGCCTTCAAATTGCTCTCGATTGCCGTGCGCACTTCATCGACGGACATCGCCTGCGCGTGCGTCAACCGCGAGATGTTGCGAATCAAGTCCGCCAACTGGTTGGATACGCGTTCGATATCCGCCAACGCTTCGCCGGCTTCTTCGGAAAGCCGCGTTCCTTCCACCACGCCGGAAGTCGAGCGTTCCATCGCGGAAACCGCGTCTTGCGTATCTGCCTGAATCATCTTCACGATCGCCGATATTTGTTTGGTCGCCTCTGCGGAACGTTCCGCCAATCGCTGCACTTCTTCGGCAACGACGGCAAAACCGCGCCCGGCTTCACCCGCCGACGCCGCTTGAATCGCCGCGTTCAATGCCAACACATTGGTTTGGTCGGTAATGTCCGAAATCAAGTTCACGATCTCGCCGATCTCTAACGAAGAATCGCCGAGCCGCTTGATTCGTTTCGCCGTTTCTTGAATCTGCGCGCGGATTTCGGACATACTGTCAATCTGGCTGCGCACCGCCTCGGCGCCTTTGCCCGCCGTACCCAAAGACTGTTGCGCGACGTTCGCCGACTGCGCCGCCGCTTCAGCGACTTCGCCAATCGACTGCGTCACATGCAATACCGTATTTGCGGTCGTTTTAATTTCCTGGTTTTGTTTTTGCGACGCAAGATACAATCGTTCGGAAACCTCCTGCACCGTTTCGGTTTCCTGCGTGACTTGGTCGGCTGTACTGTTGATGCGCCGGATCACGGCTGACATTTCCTCAAGCATGAAATTAAGCGCGTCAGCAATAGCGCCGGTAATCGCTTCGTCCACCGCCGCGCGCACCGTAAGATCGCCTTCGCTCATCGGCATCGTTTCTTCAAGCAATTTGAGAATAGCGTCTTGATTTCTTCTACTATCAAATTCGGAGGATCGTTTGCGTCCGCGCAAATCTTGCAGCACCTGCCATACCATATAAAACAACGTTAACAGAATGAACAAAACCATCACCACAATAATTAAAATAACACGTGGATCTATAATCGTCTGGGAATAAATTTGAGACATCAACACTACTTCATCCGAAATAGAGCCGCGCGATTTGTTCATGCGATCCAAAACCTGGATCAATTCGTTCAACGCCGGCAAATCATTGACAATCACATTTAAACCGCTTTCAAAGGGTTCCCCTACTTTCAGGAGTTCGCCAAGTTTGGCGCGAATGGCTTGTCCCTTGAGCGCCGGTTGCCCTGCCGCGGCGTCGCCGCGCAGTAAGCGCGTCGTCAAACTACGGTACTGCAATATGTCTTGCTGCAACTGTTCCAGCCCTACGCGCGACCGCCTGACATTGGATGACAACGCTACTTCAGCATTGCGTAATATGCGGAAAATCAATCCGTCCAGTTGCGTCGCGCCTTCGATGAGGCTGGTTTGTTCGTTTTCCCGAACGGCGATCTCTCCGACTTCACGCGACAAACGGAACAAGTTCCCCTCAAGGGAGCGATCTCTGAACATGGTGTTACGCGCGCCGCTTAATCTTTCCCAAGCTTCTTTTTTCTCTAACAACGCGTCGATATTGAGCGATATCTCTTGCCATTCGCTACGGATATCCTTAAGTTTTGTGGTGACCTCGGGGGAATGCTTGATGAGAGGAGCGATCAAGATAATGTCTTCTTCGTGACCCAGCTCTTCCAGTTTTGTCGTCACCGCATCGCGATTCTTCCGCAGACGATCCATCCTCTGTTCGCTGTCCGAACCGGTCAACATCAATAAATCGTCTTTGATGTACGATACTAAGTTATCTATCTCGACCATCGTAAAAGCATTGCGCGACTCTTGCAAGGTTGCGCGATATTGAAAGTATGTCACAGCGGCGACAGCCGCCAGAAATAAAAGCAAAAGAAAAGACCCGATGGTCAGAATTTTGCCGATTGGTCGATTCTTATAAATGGGATTTTGTAGTGCCATAATTGCCCCGCGATACAATTTAGAAATTCAGAAAAATGATTAACGTCCGACATATTGAAAAGCCAAACTTTGCGCCAACTTCGTAAAACGGATTTCTTTCCAGATGTTCCCTTCGGCATCCATCCAGTTTTGCACATTCCAGGAAGAGTCTTCAAGCTTTTGTCCGGTCGCCGCAAACCCTTGCGTATTACGTAAACCGTAAATCCGTTGCACCAATAGCGCGATATTGCCCGCGCCAGTAGCGCGCCCCAACAACAACATCCGTGTCTCGTCGTCAATCAAAGTGGGTTGTTTCCCGAGAAACAGCGAAAAATCAATCACACCGTAAAGGTTACCGCGCACATTGGTCAGTCCGAGAAACCAAGGGCGCGTCAAAGGGACCGACGTAATCGCCTGCGGCATCAAGATTTCCTCGACTTCAAGCAAGTTACATAAAAATCGCTCCTTCATCGCCTGAAACCCCAGCTGGGACAAAAGCTCCGGCGCGTTTTTGCGCGCGGCAAGGCGCGCCACCAGCTCATTTTGGAACGAGCGCAAGCTAACGCGCTTTCTTCTTCCTGACGGTAGCGGTACAGTGTTTGCGGCATTGGCGTCATTCATAGGCTTTATCCTGAATCAGGTTTTTTTGAGCGGAGGAGGAGTCGCGCAAGAACCCGATAAAGAAGCTTCAATTTTTTCCAGTAACGCTTGCTTGCTGACCGGCTTGGTCAAATATTCGCAAGCGCCTTGCCGTAATCCCCAGACCCTGTCCGTCGGCTGATTCTTGGTGGTACATAACAATACCGGTATCGAACTGGTTTCCGCCTCGCGCTTCAACAGCCGCGTCGTTTGAAAACCATTCAATCCTGGCATGACGACATCCATCAAGATAATGTCCGGCTTCACCTTTTTTGCTTCTTCGATGCCTTTGTCACCGCAATCCGCCTGAAAGACCTGATGACCGGCTTCGATCAGATAGCCTTCCAACACATGGCGCTCTGTGGGTGAATCATCAACGATCAATATTTTTGCCATTTTGCCCGCCTTACAATTTACACAATGGTGCTATTTCTCTGGCCGCCGCGCATAAGTCGCAACCGCTTTTAGCAATTCATCTTTGGTAAACGGTTTGGTCAGATACCAGTTTGAACCGACCATTCGCCCCCGCGCTCGATCAAACAACCCGTCTTTCGACGACAACATGACCACAGGCCTGTCATTGAATTTGGGATTCTTTCTGAGCAAAGCGCAAGTCTGATAACCATCAAGACGCGGCATCATAATATCGATAAAGATGATGTCCGGTTGATGATCGACTATTTTTGCTAACGCGTCGAAACCATCTTCAGCCAATATCACGTTACAGCCAGCCTGTAATAAAAAAATCTCGGCGCTGCGACGAATGGTATTTGAATCGTCAATCACCATTACCTTGACGCCGTTCAGCCCATTTGAGTCCATCAAATATTGACCTTTCTCTTTTGTTTTGACATTTTTAACATTTTACATGCTGCGGGACAGTTCTAAAATGCCATCAATAGGACATTTTCCCTGTTTTCTGGATAAAATGCCACAAAAAGTGTTATTTTTACTAACATATCTTCAGTAATTCTTCGCTACTGGATACAGTTTTAACGTATTTGTTGTCATTCTCCGCATAATATTAAATGATGATCACTGCCCCAAAAACAAATGGTACGCCGGATTATCCGTCTCCTCCATATAGTGATAACCTAACGCGCGAAGAAATTGATCAAACTCCGCCGCGTCTTCCGGCGGCACTTGAATCGCCGTCAGGACTCGTCCATAATCCGCGCCGTGATTACGATAGTGAAATAAACTGATATTCCAACCCGCGCTCATCCGGCTCAAAAAATTCAACAACGCGCCCGGCAATTCGGGAAACTCGAAACGGAATAGCCGCTCATTGTCCGCCGTTGGCGCATGTCCGCCGACTAAATGCCGAATATGTAACTTAACCATTTCGTCATTGCTCAAGTCATAAGCCTCGATGCCGCTGTCCGAAAATTGCCTCAGTAACGCTTCCTTTTCCTGTCGGTCACGCACTTCGATGCCGACAAAAATATGCGCTGCGTTCGGGTCGGCATAGCGATAATTGAATTCAGTAATCGACCTCCGTCCGATCGATTCGCAAAAAGCGCGAAAACTGCCCGGACGCTCAGGAATCGTCGCGGCAAAAATGGCTTCGCGTTCCTCGCCCAACTCGGCGCGTTCCGCGACGAAACGCAAACGGTCGAAATTCATGTTCGCGCCGCTGCCTATCGCCACGCAAACATCCGCTGGCGCGCCATTGATTTCGATCCAGCGCTTGATTCCCGCCACCGATAACGCGCCCGCCGGTTCCAAAATCGAGCGCGTATCGACGAACACATCTTTGATCGCCGCGCAAATTTCGTCAGTATTGCAGGTAATTATTTCGTCAACATATTTGCGCGTCAGCCGGAAGGTTTCCTCACCAACCTTTTTGACGGCGACGCCATCAGCAAACAAACCGACATGCGATAGCGTCAATAGTTTTCCGGCGGCGAACGAACGCGCCATCGCGTCCGAATCAACGGGCTGAACTCCGATGATTTTGATGCCCGGGCGGACCTGTTTCACGTAAGCGGCAATTCCGGCGATCAACCCACCGCCGCCGATCGGCACGAAAATCGCATGAATTCGTCCCTGATGCTGGCGTAGTACTTCCATGCCTATCGTGCCTTGTCCAGCGATCACATCGGCGTCATCATAAGGATGAATGAATGTCGCGCCGATTTGTCTTTGCAAATTCATCGCGTGATCGCTGGCGTCGGAATAAGAGTCGCCCGACAACACGACCTGCGCGCCACGTGCCGCCACTGCCGCCACTTTGATTTGCGGCGTCGTCTCCGGCATCACGATCATCGCCCGACAATTCATTTTCTGCGCCGATAATGCAACGCCCTGCGCATGATTGCCCGCTGAGGCGGCGATCACGCCGCGATCACGCTCCGCCTGCGACAGTTGCGCCATCTTGTTGTACGCGCCGCGCAACTTAAACGAAAAAACCGGCTGCTGATCTTCCCGTTTCAACAAAACCGTCGCGCCAAGCCGCGAACTCAATACCGGCAACAAGTCGAGCGCGCTTTCAATAGCGACGTCGTAAACCGGCGCCGTCAAAATTTTCTGTAAATAATCAATCATTGATGTGCTTCGACTGTCAAAAGGCATGATGGAAATTTGTTTATGATACCGCAACCTAAATTTATCCTGATTTTTTGAAGCGCTCGTCACTCATCCCACATTGACAAATGCCCCGCTCATGCGGGGCATTTGCAAATCAAAAACAATGATAATGACTATTACTGAATGGTGATTTCCGCTCCGGGCCAATTCACGTTGGGACTGCAACAACGCGATTGATCGAGCTTATAAAGGTCATTGTAACCAACGCCATAAGGCTTCCCATCGTCGGTTTGGTAGAAAATATGTTCCTTTCCACCGCCAATCGCAACAACCGGCTTATCATGCGGCGTTCTTTCGGTTGCCGAATTTCCGTAAATCATCGGAAACGCGTTGCCGGTGGTTTGACCCCAAGTATAAATTCGCCCATCGTTCGTCAATGCGACAGAACCAACATAACGAACATGAAGCTGGCTGACATTTTCGAGGATTTGCACAGGCTCTGGACTGGATATACTGGTTTTGCTGACGCCGATACCAAGAGCGGCGGACATGCCCCAACCAATCACGCTGCCATCATTAAGCAATGCCTCGCCCCAGCCGTTGCCTCCGCCGATATAAGCGATATCGTTGGCGTACGCTTCAAGATTAGGAACTCGCGTCGGCGTTCTGACGATCTTTTGAACACCGTAATGAGTCCCTTGAAAACCGAGACCGCTGGCTTCATTGTCGCCCCATGCCCACACATAGCCTTCCTCAGTCACCGCAAAAGCGCCTTCATAAGCGCTGCCGATCAGCCGCGCTTTTTCTCCGTCAAGGTTGACCAAAACCGGCGTACTGCTGTTTCGGCTATTGCCATTGCCTAATTGCCCATAAGCGTTATGTCCCCAAGTATAGACTTGGTCATCATTAGTTAAAGCAATCGAGAAATATTCGCCAGTCGCAATTTGAACGACATCGGAAAGAACGACGCAAGGAATAGTGACATAACCGCCCGTACAGCCGGTTTCGCCATAACCGTTTTGCCCCCAACCATAAACATTACCTTCAGCGTCGAGCGCCAACATATGGTAAGCGCCACCGGTTAAAGCGGCGATATTGGACAGCGATTCTACTTTGGCGGGCGCGTGTGATGCGCGGGAACGGTCAATTTCCCATTACCTTGTTGCGCGGAACCTCTAAAGCCCCAGACGAATACCTCGCCGTTTTGAATGGCGGCTCCTGTCGTAATCGAAGAACCCGCGCCCAGAGATTGCGGATCGCGGATAGATTCAAAAGGTTGAAAATCCGTATAACGGTATGCCTGAGTTTCATAGATAAAACTCTGCAACGAGTCTACGGAAAGATAGTTTTCATCAAACACGGTAAAAAAACGAATCAGATAATGACCGTCAGCCCTTTTTTGGAAAAAAGGGTCTGCCGGAATACTTAGATATAAACGTCTTTTCCCCGCCTCTAATACAAGATAATGCTCCTCCTGAGTAAGAAAATGACCCTCTTGATCTTGCACTTCGTAAGTGATCATATACTCACCGGCGGTTTGCGTCACCACATCAACATCCAGACCAATAAAGTCAGCGCCCTGCTTCCCGTCGATATCTACGAGGTAATCCGTGAAACTGGTTTCATCAATATAGACAACCGGCTTCTCAAAGCGATCAAATCCCTGCGTTTGTAATACGTATCTAGGAAGAGACTCAGCAATTAGATTCCCCTGATCATCGTACGCTGAAAGAATTTTTAAGACGAGAGGATTACGATCACGAGCGGCGACTACGCCGTGAAGATCTAATGTGATGGGAACGATATTTTTGCCTGCGGAAAGCTGTTTGGTCACTTCACCCCAGGCATATCCGGCCATGGCTTTAATAGTGTAAGTACCGGCTTTCGCCAATTCGATCTCGACATTGAGCTCAATTTTCTCAAACAGTCCATTACCATTGGTATCAATGCCTCTGTCGGAGAAATTTTTCCCCGTGAAGAGCGCCGGTACAGGCTGAACGCCATCCAAATTGTAGCTTTGCGTTGTATAAAGATCTCCGTATTTCTCGGCTGCAAAGTGACCATCATAGAACAAGTTGACGCCTTTCAGCGTAAAAGCGCCATTGACTCCGTGTGTCTTCATCTGGCGAAGATCAAAGCGCATTTCCACTCTATTGTCACCCGAAACGGCAGTAAATTTTGCATCACTCTCGAGGAAAACCTGCCCATTATCATCAGCCAAATAACCGTAGAAATTGTACTCACCAGCCTCCCATACATTGACGGAGGTACGAATAATCAGATGATCAGACGTCAAGGATTCGGTATAAGTACCTGAGAAACGATAATACTGAGAATCTCGATCAACACGCAGCGGAAACGCGTCAATATCGCGTTGATCCATGAGTTTACTTCCATAAACGGATTCTATTGGTTTGGTTTCCAAATCTTTATTCGCCGTTTCCAGACTGGTTTCACCAATCCGTACAGCCGGTTTTTCAATTACAACAGCGTTGGATAAATCAGTAAACGGAACCTCTTGGGAACAAGCGGCGCTGACGAACAGTACGCTTAAGAGAAATAATGATCGTAAATCAATATTAGGTAAACATGGTATGTTTTTCTTAAACATCGAATCATCTCCCTAAAATATTTCGCCGATCGGCGTCATTGTTCGCTCAAAGAAAAATTCAAATCATCTGAACCATCAAATAGGCATAACGAAAATATCGACACCATTGGCATTAACCGACATAATCCAGCTCATGTCAAGCAATTTTCAAAAAAATTGAACGGCATTACACATTTAAGAAAGCTCTGATTAACCGTCATTGCGAGCGAAGCGACACGGCAATCCAGTTGGTTCATGGATTGCCACACTTTGCTCGCAATGACGATCAAGTTGATCAGAGGTTCCTTAAGCGCCGTTTGGAATAAATGCAAACAACTCTGTGTCATTTTTTCGTCACGATTGCGCCATTGTCTGCTAATCTTGGCGCTCATGAAAGAAACCGATCAAGAACCCGTTGCTCAAGTATCCGCTCAAACATTGGCTGTAGTCGATCTCGGCTCGAACAGTTTTCGTCTGGAAATCGGCGTCGCGCACGGCAAGCAAATCCGCGTTCTCGAAACCCTGCGCGATATGCTGCGCCTCGCTTCTGGTTTGGACAAAAAAAAGCAAATCACCAAGCGCGCTCGCCAAAACGCGCTGATTTGTCTGTCCCGTTTCGGCGAGCGTTTACAAAATTTCCAGCCGAAACAGGTTCGCGCCGTCGCCACCAACACGTTCCGTGTCGCCACCAACGCGCTCGATTTTCTGCCGGAGGCGGAAATGGCGCTCGGTTTCCCGATCGAAATCATTTCGGGACACGAAGAAGCGCGCCTGATTTTTCTCGGTACCTCGTATTGCTTGCCCCGCTCTTCAGCGCAGCGACTGATCATCGACATCGGCGGCGGCTCGACGGAATTTGCTATCGGGCGCGGTCATGATTCGCAACAACTCGAATCGCTGAAACTCGGTTGCGTGAACGTCAGCGAAAAATTCTTCAAAGGTGGCGATTTGAACGCGAATAATTTCCGTCATGCCGAAACTTACGCTCGCGCGGAAATCGAGTCCATCGCCGGTGACTTTGACCGCCGGTTCTGGCAAGAAGCTTACGCCTCGTCCGGTTCGGCGCAGGCGCTTGCCGAAATTCTCAAATTCAATAACTTCGCTAAAGACGGCATCACCTCCGACGGTCTTGCCGCGCTGCAAAGGCATCTGATCAGTAAAAAACACACGAGAAATTTGAAACTCGTCGCGCTTAAACAGGAGCGCGTTCCGGTGCTTGCCGGCGGACTGGTCATCATGCGCGCCGCGCTCGAAGAGTTAAACATTCCGATCATTCATCCCGTAGGTGGCGCGCTCAGGCTGGGCGCGTTGTACGATCTGCTGGGTCGCCGCCACGATCAAGACAGCCGCGCCGTAACCGTCGAGCAATGGATGGAACGCCATCGTCTCGATCAGTCGCACGCGCAACGCGTTGCGGAATTGGCGACGCGACTTTATCAGCAACTGATCCCTAACGCCGATCCCGCCGATATTCAACTTTTACGCTGGGCGGCTTTGCTGCACAACATCGGCGTGTCGATCTCACATATCGGTTTTCATAAACACAGCGCGTATATGTTGGAAAACGGAGACATGCCCGGCTTTTCTTCATTCGAGCAAAAACATTTGGGCGCGCTGACGTTGAATTGTCGCGGCGACTTGAGCAAAGCCAGAAAACTTCTTCCCGATCTCAACATCCGCGCGCAAATTCTCGCCCTGCGAATAGCCTTGATTTTTTATCGCGGGCATCGTCAAATCGATCTTCCGAAAATCGGTTTCGCTTTTACTAAAAAATCGATACGTTTCATGATCAAGCAAGACTGGCTCGCCGATCATCCGCTCACCGAATTCTTGCTCGATAAAGAAGCCAAAGAGTGGAAAAAAGAGGGCTTTTCTTGGCGCTATGCGAGCGATAACCGGGATATCGCTCCATGAAAGATTTTTGTCCCGAATCTGACGGCGGTGATGACGCTCAGGCGCGTATCCATTGGCTCAAGACGCGCAATGCCGATTTGGAAGATAAATGTTTTCAATTGAAGAACGCCAATAAAGCGCTGTCCGCCGAATTACGGAGCGTATACGGTTCTCATTCTTGGAAGCTCACTGCGCCCCTGCGCCACGCCGCGACTTGCGCGCGAAAAATTCTGGGACGCAGATTCGCTTTGCTTGCGCCCGATCCGCTCTGGCCTCCTGAAGTCAAGGCGCTCGAAAAAAAATTGACGCTTAAAGACGCATCTTCACCGTCCGCCATTCCGTTGGGCGTATTCATGCATATCTATTATATGGAACTGGCTGAAGAGATGCTCGATTTGCTCGACCATCTTCCGTCCACCGCCAAAATCCATATCTCGACCGACGATGAAGCAAAACGGCAAAAGTTATTGCAACTCGGCAAAGAACGAAATATCGACCGCCGCGTTCAAGTTCGAGTATGCCCCAATCTTGGCTGGGATCTAGCGCCTTTCCTCGTTGGCTTTGCCGATGAAATTCCCCAATATCCATTGATATTACGTCTACACTCCAAACGCTCCACTCAGTTGCCCGAAACTACAGGCACATCGTGGCGCAAAATGCTCTTTGCCTCTCTTTGCGGCAGTAAAGAAAGAGTGAACGCCATCATGCGCGCTTTTGCCGACGCGCCTCGACTCGGCATGGTATGCCCGCCCACAGTGGCGCACAACGTCAACGACGTCCATTTCGGCGGCAATTTTCAACGTATGCGCAAACTCCTCGAACCGCACGGCGTAATCGTACACGAAGATACGACCATTGATTTTCCCGTAGGTTCTATGTTCTGGTGTCGTCCCGAAACCCTGCGCCCTTGGCTCGACCGACGCTTCGTTTTCGAGGATTTCCGACATTCCGGCGAAGACGAGCGCGACGGTTCTCTGGCGCACGCGCTGGAGCGTTTGCTTCTGTTTGGATGTGGCATCACCGGATTCTCTTGGGCTAGAGTACCGGAATTGCCCGCGCCTGACAAAAAAAACAAAACGCGCGCATAGCCCCCTATTTTCGCCCGAAGGTTTTATACTTTGCGCCAAGCGAGCGGTTTGACCCATAAACCAAAACCGCCCTTTAAGGAAAACCATGTTCGTTTTTACTTCCTGCATCAATAACTATATTCCCAAAGCCAGAGTACTCGCTTCGACCCTCAAGGCGCATCATCCTGACTGGACATTCTGTCTGTTGCTGGGCGAAGCGCCGCCCGAAGAATTCAAGATTGAAGAAGAACCATTCGATCGTCTCATGGGTTTTCACGAACTGCGTATTCCCAACTTTCGATCTTGGTTGTTTCGGCATCGCGTGGTGGAAATCTGCACTGCCGCCAAAGGTCCGGCGCTTTTTCATTTTCTCATGCGCGAGGAACACGAAAAAGTCATGTATCTAGACCCTGATATTATGGTTTGCAACAGCCTTTCTCCTTTGGAAACGTTACTGGATGAATACGATCTGCTCTTGACGCCGCATCAGCGCATTCCTCAAGAAACAACACAAAGCATCGAAGACAACGAACTGGTGGCTCTGCGGCACGGCGTGTTCAATCTGGGATTCGTCGCAGTATCCAGATGCGGCGATGGAATCGCGTTTGCCCGCTGGTGGCAAGAACGCCTGCTGGAATATTGCTATGACGACATTCCCAACGGACTCTTTACCGATCAGCGGTGGTGCGACTTGGCGCCCGCTTTTTTCCCCCGCCTGCATGTTGTGCGCGATCCCGGCTATAATGCCGCCTCGTGGAATCTGATGGAGCGCACCATCAATCGAACGGACGATGGCATTTTTCTCGCTAACGACGTTCCTTTGCGTTTTTATCACTTCACCGGATTCGATTCGGGTGTAGGCGACGGCATGACCGCTCGTTACGCGGCGAATATGCCCGCCGTGCGCGAACTTTGGAAAATTTACAAACAAAAGCTCATGGCTTCCGGGCACGCCCTTTTGGGTAACCGGCGCTGGGCATATATGAATTTCAGCGACGGTACGCCCATTAGCGACAAAATGCGCTTTTTATATCGCAAGCGGCAAGAGCTACAGATGGCTTTCCCCGATCCGTTTCTCCGCCCGGGCTATTTGGACTGGTATCGTACTGAGGAACGATGGTTGCCCACCCGCATCTTGCGCAAAATCAAAGGGATCATCGCCCGGACGCGCCGATTGCTGGACAAGCATGGCGGATTTCCACGTGGTCTGCTCAGTCTATCCAAGCAAACCGTCTCTTGGCTGCGCCGCTGGGGATGGAAAGGAGTATTCCAGAGAATCTTACAAACTCATCCCGAGATCAATCCTTTCATCATCAAAAACGACAAAGAACGGCTGACCGCCGTGTTAGCCTCTCCCGATTCTTCCGCGTACAAAAACCTTGCGCAACTGTTGGATGCTTCGCGCGACCCTGTTTTGATACTAGAACATGATTGGGGAGCAGGAGCGGACATTTACTGCCAACGACGAGTGGAGGCTTTGCTTGTCCAAAACCACGTCGTCACCACGCTACGCTGCCTCAGAAATTCCGCCGTCTTCGAACTCACCGTTCGTGACGAAAAAGAAGGATTTCGTTTGAGCGTCCACGATATCAAAGAGCTGATCAATGAGCGTTTCCCTCGTATTCCTTCTATCATCATCAACGAAATGGCCGGCTGGTATTTTTGGAGCTATAACGACGCGGGGCCTTATCCATTGAATGGAACAGTCGAACGCATAGAAGAAACCGTGCGCGATATCGAGTTAGTGGTAAAAGCGCACAAAGCGCGGCTGGAAATCGTTTTTCACGACTTTTTTATGCTTTGCCCAACCATTAATCTTTTGACGGCGGAAGCGCATTATTGCGGCGTGCCGGAGGATATTCACATATGCGACACTTGCGCCTTGCGAGGACGTTCTTTCTCTATGGCGCGGTGGCGCGGCGCTTTTGGTAACTTGCTCGCGCTTGCCGATAGCGTCGTCTTTTTCTCGGAAAATAGCCGCGACATCGTAAGAAAAGTTTATCCTTTGCGTGAAGAACAGATCGTGTTGCGCCCGCATGACGTGATGTCCTTCGATACCACGCTCACCCTTCCCACGCATGGACCGATGCGAATTGCCATAGCCGGAAAAATCAATGTACACAAAGGATCGAAGATCGTAACGGAATTAGCCGATCTGTTGGCAAAACGCCTTCCCGATGCCTCCATCGTCGTCTTCGGCGAATTGGAAGCGCGCATTATCCCCGACAATATCACTGTGCTCGGCGCTTACAAGCAAAGCGAACTGCCCGCGCTGATGAGGCAACACGCCGTTACCATAGGTTTGTTCCCGTCGATCTGGCCGGAGACTTTCAGCTTTGTCGTACGGGAATTGGCGGCTTTGGGATTGCCTCTGGTTTCCTTTGCGCTCGGCGCGCAGGGAGAATTCGTCGGCAAAATGAAAAATGGTCGGCTCGCGGAACAGATCAGCGCCGAAGCCGCGCTCGCCTCTTTGCTGGAGTTGGACGCTTTGAGAATAAAGCATCCGTTGGAGCATGAGAAACGGCAAAAACGTGACCAAATCATGCGCGCTTGATACGTTAAACACCCAGAGTTTCGCCGCTCACTTCTCTGAGTGAGAAAACATCCGCTTTTATTCCGATAGCACGTAATAAATTATTTAGCCCCTGCATTTCTGATCCAAACCCATAGTAAATCGTTCGATTTCAGTTGTCCAAATTTTACAAAGGTGTTCATAGGGCGTCATGCTCTGAAGCGTTTTCAATCGCCGAGTGAAGTCGTAAGCTTAGATGAAGTCATATGAATGATCTTCGATTTGGTGTCGGTGGCTGGGGTGATGATGTTTGACGGCGGCTTCCTGGAGCGCGATTCGTTCTTTCTATTTGCTCATGGATTCAGAGAGGCTTGATTTGGGTTAGCCCGTGTTCAATGGAGAACTGTCGGCAAAACGTTCGGAGGTGTGTTTTGCGGCATACTTATCCTGCTCCCGATGAATGAACTAAATGCCGTTGTCCGTCAGACGGTATGGATGACGCCTCCTCGAGATGACGCAGGAACTGCGCGGACTTTATTGTTCCCGCTTTTTGATGTAGTTCGGCATAGGTGGGCTTACGAGTTCGGTCAATGACAACGAACGGGGTACGCCGACTGCACCAATATCGGCAGATACAAGGATCAAACAAGTAATTACAATACTTGTTATTGTTATGTCATTATAAAGGCACGCGACATTAATCCATTTTCCATACCAAAATTTTCCAAGCCGACAAAATCCAGTAAAAATGCGATAACCAACTTGTCTTTAGCATATCATTGGTAGTCGCGGTAGCTTCGGTTATCATAGCTGATCTTATTTGTATCGTTCTTTCAAAATGATTCGTCGATGTTCAAACGCTTTTTTCACCAATGCCGAATTTCCGGCAAATAATGAAACGCCGTCAAAAACGCGGCGCAAATGTGAAATGCGCGACGTGCAAAAGCTCGGCGAAGCGTTGGCGACTTTGTCGCCCGGTGAGCTAACAGCGCTCGATTTGCCGGAGCGTCTGCTGGATGCGCTCATTGAAACGGCGCACATCAAAAAACACGAAGCGCGGCGGCGACATTTGCAATTCATCGGCAAACTCATGCGCGATGTCGATCCCGAACCTATCCGCGCGTGGTTTGCCCAACGGCAAATAGTACCGGCATTAGAAAAAGCGCGTTTCGTTCACTTGGAAAATTGGCGTGATCGGCTGCTCGAAGAACCGCAGGCATTCGACGAATTGCGCGCGCAATTTCCCGGGCTTGACCGCGCCGCTTGGCAACAGCGTATCGCTGCCGCGCGCAACGAGCGGCAATCTTCCGACAAGTCGCCGCATTATTACCGCACCTTATTTCGCGACCTAAAAAAACTATTTGCCGACGGTGACTCTCTTTGGGATTCCACGTCATGATAGAAAACATTTTACGCATTGGTTTGGTTTCGGTCAGCGACCGAGCGTCGCAAGGCATCTACCAAGATCAAGGCATCCCTTCGTTGCGCGACTGGTTCACGCAAGCGCTGACGACGCCTTGGCAAGCCAAAGAACGATTGATCGCCGATGAACAACAAGAAATCGAGCGGACGTTGATTGATCTCGTCGATCAAGTCCAGTGTCACCTAATATTGACTACCGGCGGGACAGGTCCGGCGCAGCGCGACGTTACGCCGGAAGCAACCCTCGCTGTCGCCGACAAAGTCATGCCCGGCTTCGGCGAACAAATGCGCCAGATCTCATTGCATTATGTGCCAACAGCAATTTTGTCGCGCCAAATCGGTGTAATCCGTAAGAACGCGTTGATTCTCAATCTACCTGGACAGCCTAAAGCGATCAAAGAAACACTGGAAGGTGTCAAAAGCGGCGACGGCGCTGTGCTTGTGCAAGGTATTTTTTCCGCGATTCCGTATTGTATCGATTTGCTTGGCGGACCATACATCGAAACCGACGAGCGAATCTGTCGTGCTTTCCGCCCAAAATCTGCGCAAAAACGCGCGACGGAAACGATATAAATTAATATTTGTTTTTAGGAGCTTCTCATGGCACTCGCGCCTATTTCCGAAATACTCGAAGAACTCAAATCAGGACGCATGTTCATTCTGGTGGACGAAGAAAACCGTGAAAACGAAGGTGACTTGATGATCGCCGCCGAATTCGTCACGCCAGAGACAATCAATTTTATGGTAACGCACGCGCGCGGGTTGGTCTGCTTGACGCTCACCGAAGAACGTTGCCGCCAGCTCAATCTGTCCTTGATGGCACAGCAAAACGGAGCATCGTTCGGTACCAATTTCACGGTCTCGATCGAGGCGGCAGAAGGCGTGACTACTGGTATTTCAGCGGAAGACCGCGCGCTGACAATCAAGAAAGCCGTTGCGCCCTACGCAAAACCGGAACATCTCGTACATCCCGGTCACATTTTTCCATGCATGGCAAAACCAGGCGGTGTGCTGGTGCGCGCTGGACACACCGAAGCCGGTTGCGATCTTGCGGCAATGGCGGGGTTGACGCCGGCGACGGTGATTTGCGAAATCCTCAAGGAAAATGGCGCGATGGCGCGTCTTCCTGATCTCGAAATTTTCGCCCAAAAACACAACCTGAAAATCGGCGCAATTGCCGATCTGATTCACTATCGCAGTCAACACGAAAAACTGTTGGAACGTGTCGCGCAACGCCCGTTGCAGACAGCCGTCGGTTTGTTCGAGCTTTTCGTTTATCGAGATACGCTGACCGACGAAACGCATCTGGCTTTGGTGCATGGCAAACCGAATCCTGATGAAGAAACATTGGTACGTGTTCATGAACCGATTTCTATTATTGATTTTCTCGACGAACAAAGCGGACCACACGCTTGGGGAATTTTCCCGGCGCTGCGCAAGTTGCAAAAAGCCAAAGCCGGCGTGATCGTTCTGCTGCATCGCGTCGAACAACCGCAGGATTTACGTGAACGCGCGATCAATAGCGAAAATCGCCGCAAAGCGACGTTTGATCTGCGTGACTACGGTATCGGCGCGCAAATCTTGCTTGATCTGAATGTCCGAAAGATGCGATTGTTGGCGCGTGAGCGGAAAATGCCAAGCATGATCGGTTTTGGTCTAGAAGCCACCGGCTTCGAGACGTCGGATGATAAATAACGATTTTTCTATTACTTTTTACACTAATATTGACTTATGATGAAACCTGTCGAACTTCCTGTCCGTACCGACGCTTCCGATATCTGCGTCGGCATCGTGCTTTCCCGTTTCAATGAAAATATCGGCGAAGGATTACTCAAAGGCGCGTTGCGTTTTCTGAATGAAAACGGCGTTGATTTTTCGCAGGTGATGCTGGTACGTGTCGCCGGCGCATTGGAAATCCCGTTTGCGTTACGGTCATTGGCGCAAACCAATCGTTTCGACGCGCTTATCGCGCTGGGAGCCGTCATTCGTGGCGAAACCTATCACTTTGAGGTCGTCAGCAACGAATCGGCGCGCGGTATCAGTAAAATCGCCGTTGATTTCGACATCCCCATTGGTAATGGTGTATTGACTTGTGAAACCGACGAACAAGCGTTGGCGCGTATGGAACAAAAAGGTTATGAGGCCGCCGCCGCCGCAATAGAATTAGTCAATATCGTGGATATTCTTTGCGAGAGTGAAAACGATGCCGACTGAAAAAGTCGATTTCGTCGGGCGTCGACGGGCGCGCGCGTTGATCGTGCAAGGATTATATCAATATCAGTTGACGAAGGATCCCGCCGACTCGATATGGCTTCACCTACTCGAAAGTCCGAACTACTCGCGCTGCGATAAAGCCTATTTCGATATGCTTTGGCGAGGCGTCACGAGCGACTGTAACGATTTACTCAATACCTTATCGAACTTTTCCGACCGCGAAATCGGAAGCTTGTCGCCTGTCGAACAAGGCGTGCTGCTTTTGGGCGCATGGGAAATGATCAACCGCTTGGAAATTCCCTATAAGATCATCATCAACGAAGCCATCGACCTTGCCAAAATCTACGGTGGTACGGATGGGCATAAATTCGTCAATGGCGTATTGGATAAACTCGCCGCAAAAATTCGTGAGCGTGAATTCAACAACTAAAAACGCGAACGGTTTGCGGATAAAAACTTCGATTGAATTGGTCGGGGCGAGAAGATTCGAACTTCCGACCCCCTGCACCCCATGCAGGTGCGCTACCAGGCTGCGCTACGCCCCGACCGAAATATATGCTCTTGCGTAAAAACGCCTGAGAGAGAAAACGCCAAATCCGGTTTTAGCGACATGAGACACTTTCTCCACCGCCATCCCCCTGGCGTCTGCATTGTACCTAACCGTGCGTTTTTTTACAAATCTGCGGTGAGTACAATTCAGACACAAAGCAGAAAAGGGTGTCTTCGGCTTTGATTCGGCGGTTTTTGATGTCGTAACTATAGCGCGGCTCTTTCTCGCCTACCACAGCATCGTTTTTCCCGAAACAAGGTCGCCGGCTTTGTTGTAACCGTAGCTATATTCACTAATAAAAGCATGGGCATCAGCGAAAAATAGGGAGCAGAAAACAAGAACAGCAAACGCAACCTTTGCGTATGTCGTTAAACAGAAAAATGTTTTTGCTTTCTACGTCAATCTATCGATTCACTAGCAGCGTTCAAAGAACGACATTTCCATCTGGTTTCACGACGCTTCACAGAAGAAGGGCATAGCTTCTTATATTCTCTCGCCCAGAAAGAATGGAAGGCAATAATCCTCTACGACAAAGCACCATACGGGTGGCAGCATAAGGTTGGAATCATGTTCGGTAGAATCAAGAACCGGCGCAGAATTACCATGCGCGCCATGTCTGGTATGCTCATACCTTCTTCCCCGTCATTTGTACCGTTGCTTTTGGCTCTTTTTTAACTTTAATAGGTCTAGGCCTAGAAACCAACTAATTGAGCATAAATACGTGTTGCCACCTCTACAGACCAATACGTTAATTATCAGGCATCGTTCACACGAAAATACAAAGACATTCATTAAGACTCATTCTCTGAGACAATATAATAAAAAAACGGGCTTCCATATGGAAACCCGTTTCTACTACAAAATTATTATTATCAGATCGCCGTCGTCAATACTGTTTCGGGGTCTTGTTTGCGTTGCGTACGACGCACTTTGTGATGCGTCAATCCCGTGCCAGCAGGAATCAAACGCCCGACGATCACGTTTTCTTTCAAGCCGCGCAAGTCGTCGCGTTTACCCATGATCGCCGCCTCGGTGAGTACCCGCGTCGTCTCTTGAAACGACGCCGCAGAAATGAACGAATCGGTGGACAGTGACGCTTTGGTGATGCCGAGCAACATGTGTTCGTAAGTCGCCGGTGTTTTCCCTTCTTTGATCACGCGATCGTTTTCGTCAAGGAGATCGGAGCGATCGACTTGTTCGCCGGTGATAAAGCGAGTGTCACCCGAATCTGTCACCATGACACGGCGCAACATTTGCCGCACGATCACTTCGATATGTTTGTCGTTGATTTTCACACCTTGCAGACGGTAAACGTCTTGCACTTCATCGGTGATATAACGCGCCAACGCTTCCACGCCGAGCAAACGCAAGATATCGTGCGAATCGGCGGGACCGTCGACGATCACTTCGCCTTTATTAACAACTTGCCCATCGTGCGCCATGACGTGCTTGTCTTTCGGAATCAGATATTCGTGCGCCATGCCGTCCAAGTCGGTAATCACCAAACGCTGTTTGCCTTTAGTATCTTTCCCGAATGAAACCGTTCCTGTGATTTCGGCGAGCATTCCCGCATCTTTGGGTGAGCGCGCTTCGAACAATTCGGCAACGCGCGGCAGACCGCCGGTAATATCGCGAGTTTTTGATGTCTCCTGCGGAATACGCGCCAATACTTCGCCGACTTTTACTTCTTGCCCGTCTTTCACGGTAATGATCGATCCAAGCTGGAAAGTAATATTGACCGGCTGATCCGTTCCGGCAAGGCAGATTTCCTGCCCGTTTTCGTCGAGTAGCTTGACTTGCGGGCGCACGCCTTTTACCGTACCACTGGCAGCGCGCCGCTTCGGGTCGATCACCACCAAAGTAGAAAGACCTGTTACATCATCGACTTGTTTGGCGACGGTCACACTTTCTTCTACGTTTTCAAATTTGATACGACCGGCGTACTCGGCGATAATCGGACGCGCCGTCGCATCCCATTGCGCCAATTGTTTGCCGCCTTTTTGCTGTTCGCCGTCGCGTACCATCAATGTCGCGCCGTAAGGAATCTTATGGCGTTCGCGCTCACGTTGATTATCATCGACAATCGAAATTTCTCCCGAGCGCGCAATGACGATTAGCGCGCCTTTGGCATTCGTCACATAACGCATCTGCGATGAGAAGCGTATCGTACCCGCCGCCTTGGATTCCACCTGCGAGATCGATGCCGCTCTCGACGCCGCACCACCGATATGGAACGTTCGCATCGTGAGCTGCGTTCCGGGTTCGCCGATGGATTGCGCCGCGATTACCCCCACGGCTTCACCGACGTTCACCAATTGTCCGCGACCAAGATCTCGTCCATAGCATTTCGCGCATAAGCCGTAGCGCGTTTCACAGGTCAGCGGCGCGCGCACCTTGACTTCGTCGATACCTAATATTTCAATTTGGTTGACTTCTTCTTCGCCAAGCAATGTGCCCGTCGTATATAACGTCACTTGCGTTTCGGGATGAACGACATCCTTCGCCGCAACACGTCCGAGAATACGGTCACGCAACGGCTCGATTACTTCGCCGCCTTCCGCCAGCGCGTGCAACACTACGCCATTGGTTGTGCCACAATCTTCTTCAGTAACGACGAGGTCTTGCGTCACGTCCACGAGGCGGCGCGTCAGATAACCGGAGTTCGCTGTTTTTAACGCGGTATCGGCGAGACCTTTGCGCGCTCCGTGCGTCGAAATGAAGTACTGCAACACGTTCAAACCTTCGCGGAAATTCGCGGTAATTGGCGTTTCGATGATCGAACCGTCGGGACGTGCCATCAAGCCGCGCATACCGGCAAGCTGCCTGATCTGCGCCGCCGAACCGCGCGCACCGGAATCAGCCATCATGTAAATCGCGTTGAAAGAATCTTGTATAACTTTATCGCCGTTCCGATCGGTGATTTCCATCTTGCTCAACTGTCCCATCATCGCTTTGGCGATTTCATCGCCAGCGCGTCCCCAAATGTCGACGACCTTGTTATACCGTTCGCCCTGCGTCACCAAACCCGACGTGTACTGCATTTGAATTTCTTTGACTTCTCTTTCCGCCGCTTCGATGATCGTTCTCTTTTCAGGCGGAATCATCATGTCGTCGGAAGCGAACGAAATACCACAGCGCGTTGCCAGCGCATAACCAGCTTGCATCAGTTTGTCGGCAAAAATCACCGTTTCACGTAAACCACAACGGTGAAAACTCATATTGATCAATTTTGATATTTCTTTTTTCTTCAGCGGCTTGTTCAACGCCGAGAAGGGCATATCCACAGGAAGGATTTCCGATAACAGCGCGCGCCCCACCGTCGTTTCATGGCGAACCATTTTTTCGCGCGTTTCATTGTCCTCGCCTTTATACGCTTCACGGATGCGCACGATGATCTTTGCGTGCAAATCCGCCTGCCGCGTTTCATAAGCGCGCGACACTTCGGCGATGTCGGCAAACAACGAACCTTCGCCTTTTGCGCCGATTCTCTCGCGTGTCGCATAATATAAGCCCAATACGATATCTTGCGAAGGTACGATACAAGGTTCTCCGTTCGACGGCAGCAATACGTTATTCGACGCCAACATCAATGTACGCGCTTCCATTTGCGCTTCGATAGAAAGCGGCACATGCACCGCCATCTGATCGCCGTCGAAGTCAGCGTTGAACGCGGTACATACCAGCGGATGCAATTGAATCGCCTTGCCTTCGATCAACACCGGCTCGAACGCTTGAATACCGAGACGATGCAATGTCGGCGCGCGATTCAGAAGGACAGGGTGTTCACGGATCACTTCTTCAAGAATATCCCAAACGATCGGCTCATGATTTTCCACCATCTTCTTTGCGGTTTTGATCGTCGTGGCGCGCCCCATCATCTCCAAGCGGTTGAAAATGAAGGGCTTAAACAGCTCCAATGCCATCAATTTTGGCAAACCGCATTGATGTAATTTCAACTGAGGTCCGACCACGATCACGGAACGTCCCGAATAATCGACACGCTTACCAAGCAAGTTTTGACGGAAGCGACCCCCCTTGCCTTTGATCATATCGGCGAGTGATTTCAACGGACGCTTGTTCGCTCCGGTCATCGCTTTGCCGCGCCGACCATTATCAAGCAAAGAATCCACCGCCTCTTGCAACATTCGTTTTTCGTTGCGCACAATGATGTCCGGCGCTTTGAGTTCGAGCAGGCGACGCAAACGATTATTACGATTGATCACTCGACGGTAAAGATCATTGAGGTCGGAAGTCGCAAAACGTCCGCCATCCAACGGAACTAACGGGCGCAATTCTGGAGGCAACACCGGCAAGACTTCGAGCACCATCCATTCCGGTTTGATCCCCGATTTCAAAAACGCTTCCAATACTTTCAGACGTTTAGCGATTTTTTTGATTTTCGCTTCCGAATTGGTAGTGCTCAATTCTTTACGCAAGCGATCCGCTTCATTTGCGATATTCAATCCTTTCAATAAATCGCGAATTCCTTCGGCACCCATGTTAGCGTGAAAATCACCGCCGTATTGCTCATACTTCGCCTGATAATCATCTTCAGTCAAGAGTTGTCCGCGATTGAGCGTCGTCAAGCCCGGATCGGTGACCACATACGCTTCGAAATACAAGACGCGCTCGATATCACGCAACGCCATATCGAGCACCATACCAAGACGCGACGGCAGACTTTTCAAAAACCAAATATGCGCGACTGGACTGGCAAGCTCAATGTGCCCCATTCTTTCGCGGCGAACTTTTGTCAGAGTTACTTCGACGCCGCATTTCTCACAGATCACACCGCGGTGTTTGAGGCGTTTGTATTTGCCGCATAAACATTCGTAATCTTTGATCGGACCAAAAATTTTCGCGCAGAAAAGACCATCGCGTTCAGGCTTGAAGGTACGATAATTGATCGTTTCGGGTTTTTTTACTTCACCAAATGACCACGAACGAATCTTTTCAGGAGAAGCCAAACTGACTTTAATCGAATCAAATTCTTCTTCGGGACTGATCTGTTTATAAAAATCAAGTAATGCTTTCATGCTTATTCCGTTTCTGTTGAGCGACGCGCAAACCTATACGCGCATGATTCAAAAAGATAAACCATTATCAATCCGGTCATCTTCACGACTTTTCTTCCATATCGATGTCAATCGCCAATGCGCGAATTTCTTTGACCAGAACATTGAACGATTCCGGCATTCCCGCATCGATCTTGTGATCGCCTTTGACGATGCTTTCATACACTTTGGTGCGTCCCGCCACATCGTCCGATTTCACAGTCAACATTTCTTGCAACGTGTGCGATGCGCCGTAAGCCTCCAATGCCCAAACTTCCATTTCTCCAAAACGCTGACCGCCGAATTGCGCCTTGCCTCCCAACGGCTGCTGCGTTACCAGACTATAAGGCCCTGTCGAACGCGCATGCATCTTATCGTCGACGAGATGGTGCAGCTTCAACATATGCATATAGCCGATCGTGACCGGGCGATCGAAAGCGTCACCAGTACGCCCATCATGCAACGTGATTTGTCCCGATTCTGGAAGACCCGCGAGACGTAACATGTGTTTGATTTCACCTTCGTTCGCGCCATCAAATACCGGTGTCGCGAACGGCACACCACTGCATAAGTTTTCAGCCATCTCAGAAATTTCTCGATCGGAAAGTTTCTTGAAATCTTCCTTCATGCCGATTCCGTTATATACGGATTCAAGATACACGCGCACTTCTTTTATTTGCTTTTGCATCTTCAACATGTTCTCGATCCGCTCGCCAAGTGTCTTTGCCGCCCAACCCAGATGCACTTCGAGAATCTGACCAATGTTCATACGCGATGGTACGCCCAATGGATTCAATACGATATCGACGGGTTTGCCGTCGGCGGTATAAGGCATATCTTCAACAGGAACGACCTTCGAAACCACACCTTTGTTACCGTGCCGTCCTGCCATTTTGTCGCCGGCCTGCAAGCGACGTTTCACCGCCACATAAACTTTCGCCATCTTCTGTACGCCCGGCGGCAATTCGTCGCCTTGCGTCAACTTGCGTTTTTTCACCTCATATTCTCGATCAAAACGCACGCGCATTTGCTCCAAAGATTCTTTGATCGCTTCCAATTGCTTTGCGCTGGCTTCGTCGGCGAGACGAATATCAAACCAATCGTGCCGTGGAATTTGGCTCAAGTAATCGGCGGCAATCATGCTGCCTTTGGCAATTTTATTAGGTCCCCCGTTCACCGTTTTCCCGATCAACATTCGCTCCAAACGCGCGAAGGCGTCGTTCTCGACGATGCGCAATTGATCGTTCAGATCCAGACGATAGTTTCTCAACTCATGATCGATGATCTGCTGCGCCCGCGAATCACGCACCAGACCTTCACGGGTGAACACCTGTACATCGATCACTGTACCCGACATACCGGACGGTACTCGCAGGCTAGTATCTTTCACGTCGGAAGCCTTTTCGCCGAAAATCGCGCGTAATAGTTTTTCTTCCGGCGTCAATTGCGTTTCGCCCTTCGGCGTAACTTTACCCACCAGCACGTCGCCCACTTCCACTTCCGCGCCGATATAAACGATACCGGCTTCGTCAAGGCGCGATAATTGTCCTTCGCCGAGCGAGGGCACATCGCGCGTTAGTTCCTCGGGACCGAGCTTGGTATCGCGCGCAACCACCGTTAATTCTTCAATATGAATCGACGTATAACGATCTTCGGCAACGATTTTTTCGCTGATCAAAATCGAGTCCTCATAATTATAACCATTCCAAGGCATGAACGCGACGAGCATGTTTTGACCGAGCGCCAATTCGCCCATGTCCGTTGATGCGCCGTCAGCAATCACATCATTGCTTTTGATTTCGTCACCGACGTGCACCAAAGGACGCTGATTGATATTGGTACTTTGATTTGACCGCTTATATTTGACCAAATTATAAATATCGACACCCACGTCACCCGCCGCCGTTTCATTATCGTTGACGCGAACCACGATACGCGTCGCATCGACGTAATCGACGCGCCCGCCACGTCGCGCTTTGACCAAAGTACCCGAGTCCATCGCGGCTTTGCGCTCGATCCCCGTGCCGACCAGTGGCTTTTCGGGGCGTAAACATGGAACGGCTTGCCGCTGCATGTTCGATCCCATCAACGCGCGGTTAGCGTCATCATGTTCCAAAAACGGAATCAACGACGCCGCGACCGATACAATCTGTGAAGGCGCGACATCCATGTATTGCACTTTATCTGGTGGAAACAGCATGAACTCGTTCGCAAACCGGCAGGAAACCAATTCGTCAGTGAGTTTGCTTTTCTCATTCATCGTCGCACTGGCTTGCGCGATGACATACTGACCTTCGTCGATCGCCGACAAATATTCAATCTCGCCCGTCGCCACACCAGCAACCACTTTGCGATACGGCGTTTCGAGGAAACCGTATTCATTGGTGCGCGCGTACAACGCCAGCGAATTGATCAAACCAATATTAGGTCCTTCTGGCGTTTCGATCGGACATACGCGTCCGTAATGTGTTGGATGCACGTCGCGTACTTCAAACCCGGCGCGTTCGCGCGTTAATCCACCAGGACCCAACGCCGACACACGTCGTTTGTGTGTAATTTCAGAAAGCGGATTGTTTTGATCCATGAACTGCGACAATTGCGACGACCCGAAAAACTCTTTGATCGCGGCGGAAATCGGCTTGGCGTTGATCAAATCGTGCGGCATCAAATTTTCGCTCTCCGCCTGACCGAGACGTTCCTTGACCGCCCGCTCGACCCGCACCAGACCGGAACGGAATTGGTTTTCCGCCAATTCGCCAACCGAACGCACACGACGATTACCGAGATGATCGATATCGTCCACTTCACCGCGACCATTACGTAATTCCACGACGATCTTGATCACATCGACGATATCTTCGTTCGTCAACGTGCTGGGACCACTGATTTCAGCACGTCCAACACGGCGATTGAATTTCATTCGACCAACCGACGACAAATCATAACGTTCTTCGGAGAAAAACAACCCTTTAAACAATGCTTCGACAGACTCTTCCGTCGGTGGTTCGCCCGGACGCATCATCCGATAAATCGCCACCCGCGCCGCGTATTGATCCGGCGTATCGTCGGAACGTAGGGTCTGCGAAATATAATCGCCGCAATCAAGCTCATTGACGTAGATCGTCCGAATTTCCTTGACGTTCGCCGTTAATAGGTTTCCGAGAAGCTCCGGCGTGATTTCATCATTGGCTTTAGCAAGCACTTCGCCGGTTTCTTTGTCGATGATATGCGTAGCTAATGTCCGCCCGATAATGTATTCGTCTGGCACCGCGATTTTTTTGATCCCAGCTTCCTCAAGCTCGCGCACCGCGCGTACCGTCACCCGTTTATCTTTGGCGACCAATACCGTATTATCTTTTCCTAGAATATCAAACGCGGCGACTTCGCCTTTCAAGCGCTCCGGCACCAACGTCATCTGATGACCTTTCGCCGATAACTGGAAGGTATCGAAGATGAAGAACGTTTTGAGGATATCCTCGACGCTCATACCAATCGCTTTGAGCAACACCGTCACTGCCATCTTGCGGCGACGATCGACACGGAAAAAAAGAAAATCTTTGGGATCGAATTCGAAATCGAGCCAAGAACCGCGATAAGGAATGACGCGCGCGGAAAATAATAATTTCCCTGAGCTGTGCGATTTCCCGCGATCATGCTCGAAGAACACGCCGGGGGAGCGATGCAACTGCGATACGATCACGCGCTCGGTACCATTGATGACGAACGAACCGTGTTCGGTCATCAGCGGAATCTCGCCCATATAGACTTCTTGTTCTTTGACTTCACGGATTTTCGGCGTCGCCGAATCCTTATCCATCAACACCAGACGCACGCGCGCGCGCAACGCTGAACAATACGTCAAACCACGCTGTTGACACTCAATCATGTCGAACATCGGTGGTTGCAACGAATACGATACGTATTCAAGGCGGGCATTTCCTGAATGGCTGACAATCGGAAAGACTGTCTGGAAAGCCAGTTCCAGTCCATTCTTTTTCCGCTTGCTGGCAGAGACTTCTTGTTGCAAAAACCCGCGATAAGAATCGATCTGGGTTTCGAGAAGAAAGGGCGCCTCCAATACGTTGCCACGTTTGGCAAAACTTTTACGAATACGCTTTCTTTCCGCGAAAGAATAATTTTTGGCCATAGATGCTCCAAAGAGTCGCGCCGAAATCGGCGCTTATAATCAAATCAACAGCGACTGTGCGCGTGCGCGGTCTTTCACGCGAAATTCCGTCGCGATAGCGCGCCGCTTTGCACGCGCCGGCTTGGCGGTTGGCCACTACCAACCACTGGCTGACGACGAACGCCTTGCGCGTTCGCCCGACCATGCCTGCCCTCTGCAGTCGTTTCAGAAGACGAAAACAAGAAAACTCATCGTTCAATTTCCTTGTTTTCGGCATCTGTCATGTGTCATTACAGACGCAAAAATTACCAAAGACTGATGGTAAAACCATCAGTCTTTGGACAACCTTATATTTACTTGAGTTCGACTTTCGCGCCAGCCGCTTCGAGTTTTTTCTTGGCTTCTTCGGCGTCGGCTTTGGCGATACCTTCCTTGACGGGTTTGGGCGCACCATCGACGAGGTCTTTCGCTTCTTTCAAACCAAGTCCGGTGATTTCACGGACTGCTTTGATCACGTTGACCTTGTTATCCCCCACGCCAGCCAGAATCACCGTAAATTCGGTTTGTTCTTCGGCAACGACAGCCGCCGCGCCGCCAGCCGCAGGCGCGGCAACCGCCACCGCAGCAGCGGCAGAAACGCCGAACTTTTCTTCCATCGCTTTGATCAGCTCGGAAAGTTCAAGCACGGTCATACCGGCGATTTTGTCGAGAATTTCGTTTTGGACAGACATGAATAACTCCTGAAAATTAAATAAAAATAATGTATGAAAACCGTAATATTTTGCGCGATCACGATGCTTCTTTGGCGTCGCGTACTGCCGCCACCGTGCGCACGAATTTGCCCGGGACTTCATTCAATGTACGGACAAATTTGGCTATCGGTTCTTGTATCGTCGCCATCAGTTTGGCGATCAATTCGTCACGCGACGGCAACGAAGCCAAGGCGATAACTTCCTGCATTGACATCAGTTGCCCCGACATCACGCCACCAACCACAACGAATTTTTCGTTGCCCTTGGCAAAATCGCTCAATACTTTGGCTACTGCCACTGGATCGCTGCCAATCCCGTAAGTGAGCGGTCCGCTCATCTTTTCGGTCAGTACTTCGAACGGCGTATCGACGACAGCACGGCGCACCAGTGTGTTTTTCACAACTTTGAAATACACGCCGGCTTCGCGCGCTTTCGCACGCAATTGCGTCATGTCCGCGACCGTTACCCCGCGATTTTCCGCGATGATGACCGCTTGCGCTTCCGCAAGTTGCGTCGCCACTTCTGAGACTACGGCTTGTTTTTGTTCGAGATTAAGACTCAAAGCCCACCTCTTTTCAGTAATAGGTTTAATAGAATCGTTCCATCAAACCTGTTTTTTAACACAAACGTTTAAACTTCAAACGTCTTCGCTTTGGTGTCCAATCGTCCAGGAGTCCTGTCCTTCAGGGCACCATCTACGCAGGAAAAACATTGTCGGCGATTACTTCTGCCGCTTTTGTCCGTTTTAAGCATACGCTCCTGCGGTCTTTGACGGTTCACGCGCAATCGTCGATATAATAACTTTTGCGCATGCCCCTCAAAATCTTATTAACTTGCAACCCTCACTAATCCGCTCGTTTCGACACGGACGCCTACGCCCATCGTACTCGATACATTGACGCGGCGTAAGTAAACGCCTTTGGAATTGGCGGGTTTCGATTTATTCAATGCTTCGATCAACGCAAGCAAGTTTTGCTTCAACGCATCTTCGGCGAACGACGCGCGACCGATAGTGCAGTGAACGATACCGGCTTTATCGGTGCGATATTGCACCTGCCCCGCCTTGGCGTTCTTGACCGCGGTGACCACGTCGGGAGAAACCGTGCCTACTTTCGGATTCGGCATCAAACCACGAGGTCCCAATATTTGTCCAAGCTGACCGACTACTTTCATCGCGTCCGGCGTAGCGATCACGACATCAAAATCAAGAAAGCCGCCTTTCACTTTCGCCGCCAAGTCATCGAAACCAACGATATCGGCGCCCGCTTCCTCGGCTTCTTTCGCTTTGTCGCCTTGCGCGAAAACGGCAACGCGCACCGTCTTGCCCGTCCCTGCCGGCAAGACCACTGAACCACGCACCGTCTGATCGGATTTACGCACATCAACCCCCAGATTCACGGCGATGTCGACCGATTCGTCGAACTTGGCCATTGCGTTTCTTTTCACCAACGTCAACGCCTCGTCGATCGAATAAAATTTGCTGCGATCCACTGTGGCGCGCAACGCGGTAATTCGTTTGCTGCGCTTGCTGGCTTGCTTCGTACTTCTCTTTTCTTCAGCCATGATTATTTCACCCCTTCCACAGTAATGCCCATGCTGCGCGCGCTACCGGCTATCGTGCGCACCGCCGCGTCCATATCCGCCGCCGTCAAATCGGGCTGCTTGGCTTTGGCGATTTCCTCCGCTTGCGCGCGTGTCAACTTACCGACTTTATCGGTATGCGGACGCGGACTGCCTTTGTCCACCTTCGCTGCTTTTTTGATCAACACGGTCGCTGGCGGCGTTTTCATGATGAACGTGAAACTTTTGTCCGCGTAAGCAGTGATCACCACCGGAATCGGCAAACCCGCTTCTACTTTCTGCGTTGCCGCGTTAAACGCTTTGCAGAATTCCATGATGTTCAAGCCACGTTGACCCAATGCCGGACCGATCGGTGGGCTGGGATTAGCTTTGCCCGCCGGCACTTGCAGTTTGATGTAACCGACTATTTTCTTTGCCATATTTCAACTCCTCGGGTATTCACGAGCGCATCACGCTCTCCCCATGTTCCAACAGTTCTTTCTCATACTGAGACGCCGCCCGAACCGTAACGGCAACGCCACAAAAACTTATGCTTTTTCGACTTGCGAAAAATCCAGGTCGACCGGTGTCGCCCGCCCGAAAATCGCCACCGACACGCGCAGTTTGCTCTTTTCGTAATTCACGTCCTCGACCGTGCCGTTGAAATCGGCAAATGGACCATCTTTCACACGCACCAATTCACCCGTCTCAAATAATACTTTGGGACGCGGCTTTTCCACGCCTTCTTGCATTTGATGCAGAATGGCATCGACTTCCTTCTTGGAAATCGGCTCCGGCTTATGCGCTGTGCCGCCGACAAAGCCGGTAATTTTCGGCGTACTTTTGACCAAATGCCACGTTTCATCGGTCATTTCCATTTCGACCAATACATAGCCTGGAAAAATTTTGCGCTCGCTGATCGCTTTTTGTCCGCCGCGCATTTCCACCACTTCTTCGACTGGCACCAAAATCTGCCCGAACTTGTCAGACATTCCCAAACGTTCTATCCGTTCCGTCAATGCGCGTTGCACGGCTTTTTCAAAGCCAGAGTACGCGTGAACGACATACCATTTTTTCTCGCCCATACCGCTCACCCGATAAACAATTTGATCAACCAAGCAACAACGTTATCGACGAGAAAAAGAAACAACGACATGACCACCACAAACGCAAAAACGACCAAAGTCATGCGCCTCGTTTCTTGCCGCGAAGGCCAAGCGACGCGCGCGCCCTCCCGCCAAGCATCCTGGGCAAATCCGATGAATGTTTTTCCCGGATTCGACGACCACGTCACCAAACCACCCAATACCAGACCGCACAATACCATCAGCGCGCGCAATCCCAGCGCGACATCGGCGAAATGGTAATACGCCCATAATCCGCCGACCACACATAGTATCGCAACAGTGATTTTGATCTTGTCCAACATAACTGTTTCCTATCGGATGCGTTGGCAGGCCAGGAGGGAATCGAACCCCCAACCTACGGTTTTGGAGACCGTCGCTCTGCCAATTGAGCTACTGGCCTACGCTTTTTCCTCATCTCAAGGCGTCACAACACAACGCCGATTTTCCTTAAACGGCAAAACCCGGCAGATTTCCCGCCGTGCTTTTGCCCGATTACACGATTACTCGATAATTTTGGCGACGACGCCTGCGCCTACCGTGCGCCCGCCTTCGCGTATCGCAAATCGCAGCCCTTCTTCCATCGCAATCGGTGAGATCAGCTTCACCGTCATCGATACGTTCTCGCCAGGCATCACCATCTCTGTGCCTTGCGGTAATTCCACACT
>JAISYH010000040.1 GCA_031270015.1 Burkholderiales bacterium
GAAAACGAAACCACCCAACAATACCAGATCGATCCGCAAAGCAACCGACTGCTCAAGGTTGAAGGAACGAGTAATCTGGTGACTTACCAGTATGATGAAACGGGTTCGCTGACGCGCAGAAACGCCGATACCTTTATCTATGATCAAAGAGGACGATTGGTTCAAGCCAACGGAACGACATACAAGATCGACGCGCTGAATCTAAGAGTTGAGAAACAAGGGCAGGGCGCGGCGACATCGAGCGGCATCCGGCAGTTTGTTTACGACGAACAAGGACACCTGATCGGCGAATACGATGCCGCAACCGGAAACCCGATCATCGAACACGTCTGGCTGAACGACTTGCCGGTGGCAGTGATTAAAAATAGTTCTGTCTTTTATGTGTATCCCGACCACCTCGGTACGCCAAGAGCGATCACCGATGACCAAAACCGGACGGTCTGGTATTGGAACTACGATGAACCGTTCGGCAAGACCGAACCGAATGAGGATCCAAACGGTTTAGGCGATTTTACGTATAACCTGAGATTCCCCGGGCAATACTACGACGCAGAGACGAGATTACATTATAATTGGCACAGAGACTACGACGCTTCAACCGGAAGATATATCCAGAGTGATCCGATTGGGTTGGAAGGGGGGATTAATATTTATGCTTATGTGGAAGGGAATCCAATAATGTTTACTGATCCGTGGGGGCTTTTTACTATCACGGTAGATGATTCTGGAGGAAGAAATGGTTCTACTTATGGAGGTACTATGACCGTCGTTGGAAACAATGGGCAAACAGTGACGGTACCTGTGAGTACGTGGCCGAATCCGACAAATCCAAGCCCAGGAATCCAGCCAGGCGCATACCCAGGTACTTATAGCCCGACAGGGCATCGCGGTAGAACCAATGGTGTTCGTGTTAACGATGGTAATGCTATACCTACTCTAGGACCTAACCCCGCTCAAAATAATCAGCCTTTTGCAGATGGGATTAATATACACTGTGGAGATACTCAAACCAATCGAGGTTCTTCTGGTTGTATTACCATTGATCCGAACTATTGTCAGCAAGTATGGAATGCTCTACAGCCAGGAGAAACTGGTCCTGTTCAGGTGAATAGACCATGACCAGAAAAATTCTAATGTTTTTGTTCATTTTAATAATTCCTCTGGGGTGTGCTTCGGTGAATACTGTGAGTTGCTCCAATAGTTCAGATAAGTTAAATTGTTTAAAGGCTAATTTTCATAGTTTATACCATAATAACTACACAGAATTTTGGTCGATTTTGCATAAAAGCGCTGATGAGGTAAAACAATGCGCCTCAAGCACCAAAACAGCGCAGTTTCTTGGCTTGGTGGCTATTCAGTCTAATAATGCAGAGTTTAATGAGTTTTTTTCTGATATTGTCGAAGAGTTATGTGTGAGCTCACCTACTTGTTTTTGTACAGGGGTTTCCCATCTGTCTGATGAAAACCAACAGATGCTTAGAATCATGTTAGATACCCCGCTTTTTTTTGACAAAAAGTCTTTAGAAAAGGCAAGATGCTTAACTAACAAATGAGGGTACAACACATCAACATCACCCAAGAACTGACGGGGGCGAACACGAGCAACGCGAATCCGAGCGCGATTAAAGCCCATTACCTGATGGGCGGGATCGATGAAGTGTTTGCCAGACAAACCGAAAGCCAAACGCTCAATTACCTGATCGACGCGCAACAATCGAGCGTCAGACTGACCGACAACGCCGGAAATAAAGTCGTGGACTACACTTATACCGCGTATGGCGACATGACAGCGGACGCAACCATCGACAATCCGTTCCAGTACACCGGCAGAGAAAACGACAATACGGGACTTTACTACTACCGAGCAAGATACTACTTACCCAAATACCAGAGATTCATCAGTGAGGATCCGATAGGGTTAAACGGTGGGATTAATGTTTATGGGTATGTGGAAGGGAATCCGGTGAGTTTTATTGATCCGATGGGGTTGGCAACGCATCGTTGTAGGAAACCTCTTGATTCTTTGCCCGGGGAGGGAGAGCGTAACGGTCCAGATATTCCGGGTAATCCTCTTTATCATCAGTATTCTTGTGTTGTTCGTGATGGGAAAGAAATATGTGGAGGACAAGACCGATCAGGAAAAAATCCTTTATGGGGTCCGGGTAAACCAAGTGATGATAGTATGGATAAAGGAGTATGCAAGGAAAAACAACCGGATAACGATTGCTTTGAGCAATGTATGATTGATGAATGGGCTAAGCCGCGTCCGCCCTATGGAATTCCTTTCGGTACAGATTGTCAAGAATACGATAATGATACTAATGCTTACTGTAGAAAACAGTGTAATATCAAAAAATAAATTATTTGTCTACTTTACTAGCGCATATAAACATAGAGGACATATTCTCAATGAGGCTGATAGAAAAATTATTCGTGGCAATTCTAGTATCTATCCCTATTTTTGCAACGATCTCTTTTTTTCTATGTTGGGATATAGAAAACTTCTGGGGACGCCTGTTGGTTAGCTTTCTTCCCATTTCCATCCTTATTGCTTTAAGCGCATTAATAGGTAACTTTTGCCAAAAGCGATTAAAGATAATTTCAAAATATCTCTGGATTATGTTTTCAATATTGATATTTTTCTTAGTCGTTATTCTTAACATCTATTTTGATTACGAATCTTCGATTGTGGAATGTTATATCATGCTTATTTTAAGCTTTCCTTTCTCATTTATAGCCGTTTTTATTGTTGGAAGGATTATGGATATATTAGGAGGTTCGGTGGGGCTTGGTGGCGTTGTTTGGACTATTATGTTTTGGACACCTCTTTTTTTAGCGGGCTACTTCCAATGGTTCATATTGTTACCCAATCTCTTGTTTAAAATGAAACCCTTGCATCGCTATATCAAAGAATAAGTGCTTTGAAATGTTTGTCAGAAAACAAACCTACGCTGATGGGGCGACAAAATTTACGGGTATGTGGGAGGGAATCCGGTGATGCTTACGGATCCGATGGGATTACAAACGTTTTCCCCAGACCCTTGTTCCTTATTTGGATACTGTGGACCAGTTCCACCACCACCTGCACCCAAGAAAACATTTTGTTGCGATGAGGAAGCAGTGAAGATTTGTAAAGAAATCCTTGATGATGCAGGTCCAGATTGTGGTGAATGTCTTTCAGCTTTAGGAAGAAAGGGGGGGGAAACCACCTAAGCCTATTCCTACTCCGAAGCCTACATCCTCTATATCTCTTCCTAAAGATGCCCCAGTTAAAAAGTGCGGAATGTGTGCTGGTGGAATGGCTGCCGCAATGGTTTGTTATAATAATGCATGTGGCTTCAGAGAGGACTGTTCACCTCCTGATGATTGCCAACAAGATTAACGGTATGAAAAAAATAGTATTATCGTTGTATCCAGTATTATTTCTAGATATTTTTTTAGAAGTTATACTCTCTTTCTATCATTTAGAGAACAGACACATTTCGATGTTTATTATCGTTTTGTTGGTATGCTTTTCAGCTTATAGGGGAGCATATATATATAATAGTAAAATTAAGGGATACTTTATTGCCTTGCTGTATTATTTTTTATGGAGAATTTTTGTTGCTGTATTTTTGATGGATTTTATTTTTTATAATTCGGATTTATTGAGCGAAGAGAACTTAAAATATCCCTTTTTATATTATGTCTTTGGTGGGGTGTTATTGGTGTTTCTTACTTGTTTGGTTATATTGTGTGTTACGTTTCCGTTTACATGGTTGGGGAAGAGGAGGAAGGAAAAGATGATCAAATATGATTAGAGGTGGTTTCCTTCATTAGTACAAAAATATTCCGGAGTTAGGTGGATTCTCCAATAGAAGGCATAGTCTACGAATTTTCGTGGTACAACGCCCGCCTGATGGTAATTTAAGATCGCTGGGACAAAATAGGACTAAAAGATGAAATATTTTATATATTGTTTATTGTGCTCCGTTGTGTTCTTATTTGTGGGTTGGTATATAGGGTATGATCAAGGAGTAATGAATCAAGTTTATTACGATGCTCCGGCAAAGGCAGTGCTTTTACAAAAAGCATTAAAAGATGATGGAACAGTGGACGATAGAATAATAATAGTTTTATTATTTAGGCAAAAATGTATATTAAGCTACAAAGAAGATTTTGCCAGCGAGATATCTGTTTACCATCCAGTTCATGAGGAAGTCAGGCATTACTATGAATTAAAAATCAAAGAAGTTTGCGGAGATGATGGGTGTACATGCGATCCGGAACAACTCGACAAACAGATCAAACGGTTTGCAAGAGCTAACAGGGATAAACATGAACACGAGCAACGCGAATCCGAGCGCGATCAAAGCCCATTATCTGATGGGCGGGATCGATGAAGTGTTTGCCAGACAAACCGAAAGCCAAACGCTCAATTACCTGATCGACGCGCAGCAATCGAGCGTCAGACTGACCGACAACGCCGGAAATAAAGTCGTGGACTACACCTATACCGCGTATGGCGACACGACAGCAGACGCAACCATCGACAATCCGTTCCAATATACCGGCAGAGAAAACGACCAAACGGGGCTTTATTACTACCGAGCAAGATACTACTCACCCAAATACCAGAGATTCATCAGTGAGGATCCGATTGGATTGGCAGGGGGGGCTCAACTTATATACCTATGTATACGGAGATCCTTTAACATATATAGATCCAATGGGATTAGCAAGAGTATGTAAAAGACCTCTTGGACAAGGGAACACCTCTTCAGGGATAGAGTTTGGAGGAAGAGATTTTGGTAGATTTAGTCCATTCCGACACGATCAAATTTTTTATGATGATGGATCGAATATGGGATATTTCGCTGAAGGAATATTGCCAGACGCTCCTGGAAATAGAGGTCAATATAGGGATTGTCGCTATCTCGGACCTGACGATGAAGTGAGAGCGGCAGTAGATTATTTAGGTCCAAGATATACACCGGAAACTTATAATCCTCTTGGGAATAATTGCCAAGACTTTATTAGAGATGTTGAAAACACAATAAATCCAATACCGGAGTATTAATGGAGCCGAAATGAAATTACCTAATTTTATCTACCTAAGCGCTATTCTTGCGGTAAGCTTTTTATGTTTTGGCTGCGCTGCGACAACTGAAACAAAGAGAAAAACAGGGAATGCAATCTTATTTAAGCAGGAAGTTATTTTTTCTGACGGAAAGGAGATCGTTTTTTCTTTTAAGCCAGAAGAATATTGGCGATATCTTATTTTCTTTACTGATTTCGATTACAAAGATGGTCATTATCGATTTTCTGATGATTTCTCATATACGCTAACCTGTAGTAGCGCGCTGCAAGAAGTGATAGGCAAGACTTGCTTAAGTTATGAAAAAGTTTTTTCTCAAGAGGAGGTTTTGCTCAAGCTGTCGGATGTGGACGAAAAAAAGAGGCAATCTAATTTAAGGTATTTTTTTTCGCTTCATGGTTATCCTTTAATGGTAGTTCCTATCACGGATAAAGGCGATTGGTGGTCAGGAGGTTTTGATGATGTTGGTCGAGAGTATCATTGCCTCTTAAAGATTCGCATGGGGAAAAACGATTTTCTAAATGCCAAACTTGTTGTAAAGCGAGATCATCATTGAAGCCTATAGCAAAACTACACCTATGGTTCATAGAGTAGAGCTCAATCCAATGCGGATATTGATAAAGGAAATGCCAAAATGAAGGAATAGTAGTCGCGCTTGACCGGCTTGTATTTATAGCGAGAGTTTATTTTGTTTCGGGCAGGTTTTTATTTCTTCGTTCTTTGAAATACGTCACGATAATGGGTATAATGGAAACGAAAACGATACCGATCACGAAGAACGACAGATTATCTTTAATGAACGGAATATTGCCGAAGAAGTAACCCAAATAGACCAAAGAACAAACCCACAGCGTTCCACCGACGATGTTAAATATGAGAAAACGCGGATAAGGCATAGCGACGACGCCAGCAAGAAATGGCGCGAAAGTTCGGACAATGGGGACGAAACGCGCGATGATGATCGTTGCGCTGCCATATTTATCGTAGAACATTTGTGTTCTGTAGAGATAAGCGCGTTTGAAAAAACGCGAATCACGCCAAGTATAAACTTTTTCACCTATTTTTCGTCCGATCATATAATTGACCGAGTCGCCGAGAACCGCTGCGCCTACTAAGAGGATAACGACAATGTGCGCGTTGAGTGTCGTCGCCGCTGCTAACGTACCGGCGATAAAAAGTAACGAGTCGCCGGGGAGAAAAGGAAAGATCACTAGTCCAGTTTCGACAAAAATAACGGCGAATAATAATGCGTAAACCAATTCTCCATATTGCGCGACAAAGATCGCCAGCGTATCGTCAAGCGTCAAAAAGGCATAAATCAACGTAGTGATCATATCGCGACATTAATAAGGGCGACGACGATTAAGGTAATATTTTTTGCTCTTCGAGTGTATTCTTGGGACGTTCTGGTTTGACCAGATTCTCGCGGGATACACCGAGCCACATCGCCAGAGGCGCCATGACCAATACCGAAGAATAAATACCGAACATGATGCCGATCGTCAACGCCATCGCAAAATAATGCAATGCTTCGCCGCCGAAAATCAACATGGACAGCACCATCAATTGCGTCGATAAGTGCGTGATGACAGTACGCGAAATCGTACTGGTAATCGCGCTGTCGATCACATGCGGCACGCTGGCTTTGCGCATCTTGCGGAAATTTTCTCTAATTCGGTCGGCGATAATCACCGATTCATTAACCGAATAACCTAATACCGCCAACACCGCTGCGAGCACTGGCAATGTAAATTCCCATTGAAAGAACGCGAAAAAGCCAAGAATGATAATGATATCGTGCAGATTGGCGATGATGGCGGCGACCGCGAAACGCCATTCAAAACGTAAAGATAAGTAAGCGACGATTCCCAGAACGACAAACAACAGAGCCAGAGAACCTTTGTTATATAACTCTTTGCCAACCTGAGGTCCAACGGACTCGACCCGTTGTTGCGTCACGTCTGGATTTTTTGTGCGCAACGCCTGCATGACGTCTTCGGAAAGCTGCGCGCTAAAGTCTTCGTCTCCCGGCAGGCGGATGAGCACATTATGCGCCGAACCAAAAAGTTGCGCCGTATATTCGCCAAGTTGCAATGAATCAACAGCTTCGCGGATTTGCGTCAGATCGGCAGGCTGCGGGTAATGAACTTCGATCACCGTGCCGCCGCGAAAATCGACACCGAAATTCAATCCTTTATAGGCGAGGAAAAACACAGAAAGGATAAAAACGATGACCGAGATGACATTGAACACCTTCGCATGGCGCATGAAGGGAATGTCGCGGGTAAATCGGAAAAACTCCATAACCAATAATCCTTGAATTCGTTAGTTTCGTGTTTTTGAACTCTAATCAATCTTCTTCGCGCCATCCGGCGTGGCGAAATTGGCCGCCAGAGTTTCAACCGGCGGTTTCCAGACTTGCCCCACTGAAATTTTCTCCAGCTGTTTTTTGCGTCCATAGATGAGCGAGACAAGACCGCGCGAAATAAATACCGCCGAGAATACGGAAGTCATGATACCGAGACAATGAACAACGGCGAATCCGCGCACAGGTCCTGTTCCAAAAACAAGAAGCGCGAGACCGGCGATCAAGTTGGTGATGTTGGAATCCAAAATCGTTGACCACGCGCGTTCATAACCTGCCGCAATCGCGGTATGCGGCGACGCGCCCCAGCGCAATTCTTCGCGGATACGTTCGTTGATCAGCACGTTGGCGTCAATAGCGATACCGAGCGTTAGCGCAACAGCGGCGATGCCGGGTAAAGTCAATGTCGCTTGTAGCGCTGAGAGCAAACCGATCAATAGCATCAAGTTGGCGCACAATGACATTGCTGACACCAGACCCATTACTCGATAATAGGCGCAAATAAAGAGCATTAATGCGATGAAACCACCCAATACCGAATGTTTGCCGCGCGTAATATTATCTTGTCCAAGCGAGGGACCGACGGTGCGCTCTTCGACGATTTCCATCGGCGCCGCCAATGATCCGGCACGCATCAAAAGCGCAATATCGTTGGCTTCGCGAGTGGTCATACTTCCCGAAATCTGCACATTACCGCCGCCGATTTCTTCGTTGATGTTTGGCGCGGTAATGACTTCGGAGCGATTTTTTTCAACCAGAAGGATCGCCATACGTTTATTGACATTTTCACGTGTCACGTCTTTGAAAATACGCGCGCCGACACTGTCTAATTTCACATGGACGGCGGGTTGATTCGTTCGACTGTCAAAACCGGGCTGCGCGTCATTGATTCTATCGCCTGTCAACACTACGTCACGATATATGAGGATGGGTTTTCCATTTCTGTCGTTATATAAATCGCTGCCGTACGGGATTTGTCCGCGCTTCGCCGCCTCCAACGCGCTTTGATCTTCGTTGACTAATCGAATTTCAAGCGACGCGGTACGACCAAGAATTTCTTTGGCGCGCGCGGTATCTTGAACGCCAGGTAATTGCACGACGATTCTATTTGCGCCGGACTGTTGCACGATGGGTTCGGAAACGCCCAATTCGTTGACACGGTTTCTTAATGTTGTGACGTTTTGTATGATCGCGCTATCTTGAATCTTTTTTTGTTCATCGGGTTTCAGTGACGCGATAAGCCGTAAGTTTTCGCTTCCCGTTCCCGTTTCTTGTAAAAGAAGTTCAGGATGGTTGCGTTCGATTTCAGCGCGCGCACGTTCGCGCAAGTCGCTGTCGGTAAACCGTATCGCAACCGTTTGGGTTTCACGCACGACGCCGCGGCTTTGAATTTTTTTCGAACGTAATAATGTCCGCAAATCCGTCGCGTAACGATCTGCCGCTTTGGTCATCGCGCCGTTCATATCGACTTCAAGCAAGAAATGTACGCCACCGCGCAAGTCTAACCCGAGATACATCGGTTTGGCGTTGATTTTCTCCATCCACCCCGGCACGTCTGAAATCTGGTTCAACGCGACGGTGTAATCATCAGAATTGAGCGAAGAGCTGAGCGCATCTTTTGCGCGCGCTTGAATATCGGCGTCCTGAAAGCGCACTTTGACGCCGACCTGATCGACGAACGCGCTGAGATAAGAAATTTTTTCCGCTTTGAGAATGTTTTCAACGCGGGTTTTCAGCGCTTCATCGGCGCGAATCGTCGCTTTGGTCGATGAGACTTGAACAGCGGGAACGTAAGGGAAAAAATTCGGTATCGTATAAAGCGCGCCCAAGGCGATAGCAACAACCATGAGCGCATATTTCCAGAGAGGATAACGATTCATAATAAAAAGAAAGATCGTCGGTAATTGAAGAAATTGAACGGTCAAAACACACGCGAGACAAAACGCGGGAGGCGATCAGCCTCCGCGATCATCAAAACGTTTTGATGGTGCCTTTAGGGAGCAGTTGCGAAACCGTGCCGCGCTGAATCAAGACTTCGATATCTTCGGCGATTTCCAGCGTAATTACAGAATCTTCGATTTTCTTGACGCGCCCAATAATACCGCCGGCAGTCGCAACTTCTTCGCCAGTTTGCAAGGAGGTGAGCATCGCGCGATGTTCTTTCATCTTCTTTTGTTGAGGGCGAATCAATAAAAACCAGAAGACAACAAAAATAAGAATCATCGGCGCCAAAGACATCAACAATGATCCTTCTTGCGCGCCACCGGCAGCTTGAGCGTATGCAGTTCCAATTAACACAAAAAACCTCCGACAAAAATCAACGAATGGAAGGGCAGCACCTTATGGTACGGATTACTGCCTGCACGAAATATAACAGTTTACCATGTAGATAATTCTTGAGATTCAAAAAATCAATGTTGTACGCAGTTTCGCATGGTTTTTTGAGGGATCAGGGAAGACGAAAGCATTTCTTTATTTGTAACAACTTGCGGTACGGACAACGAAAACATTGAACGTCAAAAAAACCGTAAAATGACAAATCCACCAATCAAGCGCAAAGGGTTCGATCATGTATGTTTTTCCGCCGACAATTTCCAGTGTTCCCGTAATCGGACGCGAAGAAGAATATCCCGTTCATCGTATTTATTGCGTCGGTTGCAATTATGCCGAGCATGCGCGTGAAATGGGCGCTGATCCCGACCGCGAGCCGCCTTTTTTCTTTTGTAAACCCGCTGATGCGGCGGCGCCGGTACTGGATGGACAGGTGTTCGAGCTTGCCTATCCGCCGCAAACCGACGATCTACATCACGAAATCGAACTGGTGGTGGCAGTGGGAAAAGCGGGATGGGATATTCCAGTCGAAAAAGCAGGCGACCATGTGTACGGCTATGCTGTTGGTCTCGATATGACCCGCCGCGACTTACAGAAAGTAATGCGCGCGTCGGGACGACCTTGGGAAATCGGCAAGGCGTTCGATCATTCAGCGCCGATCACGGCGATCCGCCCAATTTACGATTTGGCGCATCCTGTGGAGATATGGCTGAACGTCAATGGGCGACGGAGGCAGCATAGCGATACTGGCAAGTTGATCTGGTCGATTCCCGAAATCATCGCGCATCTATCGCGTTTTTTTATGTTACAACCAGGCGATCTGATTTTTACCGGCACACCGGCGGGTGTTGGCGCGGTGGTGCGTGGCGACTCCTTGGAAGGCGGAGTAGAGGGCGTCGGCACATTGCGGGTAAAAATCGTGTAGTAAAAAGCGTGAATCGCCGATCATCATTTGTCGGTATGAAAAACTTTATGAACACAAAGAAACGATAAAATCAGTGTTCTCCCTCGGACGTACTTGCCATAAGCTTTTTCCGTCGCCAGCGAATGGTCAGCCAGATGCCGATCAGCACAAAAGGTATCGTACCGGCGGTGACGAGTTCAAGATTGATCGGTAAACCGAGATTGTCCAACGCCTTATAGCCGTAAGCGATGAGGCTGACCATATAATAGCCAAGCACGAAAATCGACAAGCCTTCGACGGTTTCTTGCAGGCGCAGTTGTAATTTGACGCGCTGATTCATCGAGGCGAGCAGATCGCGGTTTTGCTGCGCCAGAGCAACGTCGATGCGCGTGCGCAATAACGTAGCGGTGCGGGCGACGCGACGCGATAAGCGTTCTTGACGGGCGTAAGCCGCGTCGATGGTTCGCATTGCCGGAGCGAAACGTCTTTGCAGGAATTCGCGGATGGTCGGCAATCCTTCGATGCGCGTTTCGCGCAGTTCGTCGAGCCGATGTTGCACCAGCGCGTGATAGGCTTGTCCGGCGGAAAAACGATAAGCAAAAGAAGCGACCATGTGTTCGGTTTCTCCAGCCAGTTGCATCAAGTCGTCGAGGATGCGCTGCTCTTGGGAAAGATTACCGTTGTCGGCGAGCATTTCGGTCAAACTGCCAAGCCGTAGTTCCATGCGTTCCAACTCTTCGGTAAGTTTACGCATTCTCGGAAAACCGAGAATCGCCATTGCGCGATAGGTTTCGATATCGAGCAGACGTTGTACCAAACGACCGGCTTGATGTCCGGTCATGTGATGATCGTGTACCAATATTTTCGAGAAACCTTCGGAATCGGCGAGGAAATTACTGAAAACGCTGGCGTTGCCGTTGAGCGCTTGAGCGCCGACGAGATAGGGCGTATTGAATAAATTTGACAACTGTTCCGGGGAATAGACGGACGATGAGGAAGGAACGAGCGCGAGTTGTGTGGCGACCAGCAATTCACCCGGAATCGAAGAGAGCCAATCTTCCGGCATCAGTTTTTGAAAAACATTTTCAAACGGATCGATAAATTCGCCGTGATAAAAAAACGTATAGGTTGAAAACTCCAGATGGCGTTCCCACTTTGCCAGCAAACGTTCGTTGCAGCGCATGCTGGTATGTGTCGAAGAATGATCGTCGGAAACGGTCAAGCCGAAATGGCGATGCAGCCGCGAAATGTGTTCATGTTCTTTCACTGTGTCGCGCTGTTCCGGTGAAATGACCATGACCAGATGCATCGCGCGCAGCGGCGGATACACCATTTCTGGCGGGCGCGCGTGAAATTCGCGGTTGAGCGCTTCACGCAGAGGATAAGTTTTCAGCCCCCACAAACGGGAAGCGTTGTCAAACGAGAAAGGCATGATTTAACAGCGGTAAACAACAATATCGACGTTCATTTTAATATGCTTTACGCTTGATAGAACAGCATTTCCCAAAAAAACGAAAAACGGCACTGTTGGCAAGGCGAGAATTCATTCTTTTTCGACGTGTAAACGGCGCGTTTCTTCAGCGATAGCGCGCCGCGCCTTGACGGTTTCAGGATCATGATCCCACCAGACTTTCAAAGCTTCTCGTTGTTTTTCGGTCGTTTCGGGATGCTGACGTTTGAAGTCGCGCAAAAAATTCATTGCGTCTGAGGTATAAAGACGAGAAGGTAACATAGGCATAGCGACTCCTTGAATTTTGAAATGATAGCGCAAGTATAAAGCGAAAATCGGAGGGAATGTCAATATAATGATTATGGTTCATGACATTCAATGATTAATAATACACGCGATACCGGCGACAGCCAATAGCGCGCCGAACCATGCGCCAGCAGCCGGACGTTCTTTGGTCAGTATCCACAGCAGAGGCAGGATCATCACGGGCGTGACCGACGACAAAGTGGCGACCAATCCGGTTTTGCCATACGCCAGCGCGAACATCAGGCAAGTCATGCCGACGCCCATGCCGACCAAGCCGCTGGCGGCGGATTGTGCCAAAATGCGCCAAGATATATTGGGTTTGCCGCGCCAAGATGGAATGAAGCCGGCGAGCGTAAAAGCCAAAACGGCTGCGCTGACGCGCACGGTGGAAGCGGCGACTGGATCGACGCCTGCGCTCATCACCGGACGGACGATCAAGGCGCTGACCGAATGGCAAAGCGCCGCACATAACGCGATGATGATTCCGATTGCCAGCGAACCGCGCACTTTTTCCCAGAGGTGTTTTCGAGAACGGCGTTGCCCGAACAGTATGGCGAATATCACGCCGATCACGACCAACGCGATACCAGCAATCGCTATAGCGTTCAGTCGTTCGTCGAGAATGAAAAAGCCGAGCAGCGCCGTCATTGGCGCGTGCGTAGAAAAGAGAACCGCGTTGCGGCGAGGTCCCAATCGGTGCAATGCTACATAGAGAAACGAGTCGCTGAGCAATATACCGACCGCGCCAGAAAGAAGCAAAGCGGCGATATGGGAAGAATCCAACGTGCGCCAGCTTCCGGTCAATAGGGTTATCAGAAGCAACACTACGAAAACGATTTGCATCCGTAAACGATTGAACGCTAGTGCGCCTAATTGCTGCACAGGATAAATCGCGAAAAGACCACTCAATGCCCAGCAAAACGCGGTCACTAGAGCGGCAAGGCTAGCGAGGTCCATAATTCGATCTTGGCGAAGAGTGTCGTAAGCACGGGAATATTATCCAAGATTAGCCGAAAAAGACAAAGAAGAGATCGGAGACATGGTAAAGTCACGTTATCGTATCAATTCAAGGAGATGTGTTATGTCGTATGTTCAAATGCCCGAAGCCGAAAACAAATCCGCGCGGACATTGACGATGATCATTTACGCACTGTATGCCAGTACATTGTTGTGCCTCTTTTTTGCGCCGTTTATCGCCATCGTACTGAACTATGTCAAGAAAGACGACATGGTCGGCACGATGTACGAAAGTCATTTTCGTTGGCAGATTCGCACTTTTTGGTACAGTTTGTTGTGGTCGGTAATAGGCGGATTATTGGCGCTGATCATCATCGGTTGGGCGGTCTTATTCGCCGTATTTATTTGGTTTACTTACCGGATCGTCAAAGGTTGGCTGCGACTTTACGAAAACAAACCGATGTACATGGACGCGCCCGTAGTCACGCGGATGTATGGCGGCGATGAAAATTTTTGATACCGCTTACTTGAAAAAGACATCGTAAGCAAACCGTGTAATCAAAACGGACATCAAACACAAGAATAGAATCCGTATGAGTCTTACACCGCCTTTGATCGCCACGCGCGCGCCCAAGACGCCGCCCGCCATGTTGCACGCTGCCATCGGTAGCGCATACATCCAGATGATGTGTCCTGTCGGGATGAAGAACGATAGCGCGGCAAGGTTGGTCATGAAGTTGACTACCCGTGCCGCTGCCGCCGCGTGCAAAAAGTCAAACGCGAAGAAACGAACAAACAGGAACGACATAAAACTACCCGCGCCGGGACCAAACACACCATCGTAAAAACCGGTTGCCGCGCCCAATGCTGCCGCGCCAATTTTTTCTCGACGGGTCACCACAAGTGGTTTTTGAATGCTGCCGAAGTCTTTTTTGATAAGAGTGTAAATCGCCATGAAAATCAGCAAACCTAATATGATGGGTTTCATCAGATGAACGGGGATGATGCTGACAACCATCGCGCCGACAAACGACGCGCTAAAGGCGCAGATCATCGCGGGCAGCATCAAGCCCCAAGGCAATTTGACACGCCGTAGATACTGGCGCACTGCCATCGTTGTCCCACAAATTGATGAAAACTTATTGATACCGAAGTTAGTTGCCGGAACTTCATTGGGTAATGCGCTGAAGATACCGGGCACTTGAATCAAACCGCCGCCACCGACTGCCGCGTCGATCAGCCCCGAGAAAAACGCGACGATGATCAAGACCAATATGATTTCGATTTCCGGCATGATGTTAAGTGTCTCAATAAATACCCAAGCGTCCATTCTCCCGATCAGGGAAGCGAAATATAAGGCGCAAAGATATCGTAAGCTATTTTTCCGATCAAGACGATCATCAATAGCAAAAACACCATGCGAATGACGCGAACACCGCTTCTTATCATCAAGTGCGCGCCGACAAAGCCGCCGATCATGCTCGCTGCCGCCATCGGTATCGCGCATATCCAGACGATGTGCCCCGACGGGATGAAAAACGACAATGCGGCGAGATTGGTAACGGTGTTGATGACACGAGACGCCGCCAGCGCTCGCAAAAAATCGAACGCAAAAAATCGAATGAATAAGAACGCAATCAAATTGCCTACACCAGGTCCGAACATACCGTCGTAAAAACCGGTAGCTACGCCCAGCGCCGCCGCGCCGATTCTTCTCCGTCGACTGTTGATCACGTCGGATTTTTGGATTTTACCGAAGTCCTTTTTGATGAAAGTGTAAATCGTCATGATGATCAGCATCAACAAAATCGCCGGTTTGATGAAATGAACGGGAATTTTGCTGACGAGCATCGCGCCGCAAAACGACGCGGTGAACGCGCATACGATCGCCGGTATCATCAAATCCCATGGCAATTGAACACGTTTCAGATATTGCCGAACCGCCATTCCATTGCCGAATATGGCGGCGAATTTGTTCGTTCCGAATACGGTCGCCGGCAATTCGTTGGGCAGCAGGCTGAGCGCCGCGGGCAGCAGCACCAATCCGCCGCCGCCGACCGAACCGTTGATCAGTCCGGCGATAAACGCCATCACCGCTAAAAATACCGTCGATTCCAACATAAAAAAGGCTTAGATAAACAAACCCTTTAGAGTTTACACGACGTCAATGGGAAAAGCACTTGTTGATTCATCGGAGTCAACGGCTCAATTTTTCTCGGCATTTTTGCGGCGGACTGCTCTATTATCATTATAGTGTCCGAAAGACACGCAGCGCGATGGCGCGGTATGAGTTACGCGGTTATGATACCGCCGGAAAGTGATATTGGTTATAATGACGAACCACACGATATAGGATTTTCGATGATCTCTGATAAAGTCGCTTTTGTATTTCCGGGACAAGGCTCACAATCGGTGGGGATGATGGAAAGTTTTGGCGCTTCCCCTATCGTGCGCAGTACCTTCGACGAGGCTTCCGAAGCGTTGGGTGAAGACTTGTGGCGTATGGCGGAAGAGGGTCCCGCGGAAAAACTCTCTTTGACGATTAACACGCAGCCGCTGATGTTGACTGCCGACGTTTCTATTTGGCGCGCATGGTGTGAATCAAATAATTTGCGCCCCGATATCGTCGCCGGACACAGTTTGGGGGAATATGCGGCGTTGGTCGCTGCCGAGGCGCTGGATTTGCGCGACGCTGTGACGCTGGTGCGTTTTCGTGCGCAAGTAATGCAAGACGCCGTACCGGAAGGTATCGGCGCAATGGCGGCAATACTCGGTCTCGACGACGACAAAGTGATGGTGTTGTGTGCTGCGCAAACCGTACCGAATAATTGTGTCGAAGCGGTCAATTTCAACGGTCCCGGACAAGTCGTCGTCGCCGGACACAAAGGCGCAGTCGAACGATTGATCGAGGCAGCTAAAGAAGCAGGGGCGAAGCGCGCCGTATTACTTCCGGTTTCCGCGCCGTTTCACAGTACTTTGTTGACGTCGGCGGCGGAGCATCTGCGCGCGCGTTTGCGTGAAGTGACGATTAAGTCGCCACAAATCGCGTTGATCCATAACGTTGATGTCGCCGAACACCGTACACCCGACGAAATCCGTGAGGCGTTGGCGACACAAGCGGCGAAACCGGTGCGCTGGACGGAAACGATGCATACCATGACGGCGCGAGGTGTGACGCACGTTGTTGAATGCGGACCGGGCAGAATACTTGCCGCGTTGGGCAAACGCGGTATGCCTGAAGCGGAAATTTTCGCGCTGACAGACAACACCGCGCTTGAGAAAGCAGCGCAAATATTAGTTTAAATCGGAGATTGAAAAGTAATGAAACGAGAATTGCAAGGACAACGAGTACTGATTACGGGCGCGACGCGCGGTATCGGTAAAGCGATAGCTTTGGAATGTGCCACAATGGGCGCGGCGGTCATCGGTACGGCAACCACGGAAGAAGGCGCAGCGCAAATTTCGGCTTATTTTGCCGAGAACGATTATATCGGTTCGGGCGCGATACTCGACGTAAAAGATGAAGAAGCGATCACGCGCGTGCTTACGGACTTTGAAAAGATTTGCGGCGGCGCGCCGACCGTCCTCGTGAACAATGCCGGAATCACACGCGACAACTTGTTGATGCGAATGAAGGACGAAGAGTGGGATGTGATTATGGATACCAATTTGAAATCGGTCTTTCGTCTGTCGCGCGCGGTATTGCGCGGGATGATGAAAGCGCGTTTTGGGCGCATCGTCCAGATTGGTTCAGTCGTCGGTTCGATGGGCAATACGGGGCAGACGAATTACGCGGCAGCAAAAGCGGCGTTGATCGGTTTCTCCAAAGCATTGGCGCAGGAAGTCGGCAGTCGCGGCATTACCGTCAACTGTGTCGCTCCGGGATTTATCGACACCGATATGACTCGCGCGTTGTCCGAGACGCAGCGAGAGTTGTTGCTGAAAAACGTACCCGCCGGGCGATTCGGTTCGGCGGAGGATGTCGCGCATGCGGTAACGTTTCTTGTCAGCCCACGCGCCGGCTATATCACCGGCGCGGTACTGCACGTCAACGGCGGGATATATATGGCTTAAGCGCGCTAGGTGGAAGTCGGCAAGCTCAGCTATAATCAAACCTGTGCCTCAAAATTGCCCGGGTGGTGAAATTGGTAGACACAAGGGACTTAAAATCCCTCGGCGGTAACGCTGTACCGGTTCAAATCCGGTCCCGGGCACCATATGATAGTTTAATCTCTTTGGATTGAATTCCTCTTTTGAAAGGGATATGCCTTGAGATGGGATAGCATTATCAGATGAAGTTTTTGAAAATAGCGCGATGGTTTTAGATATCCCGCCACTTGAGGCGGAGTTGTTCATAAAATATTTCTTCTACTTATTTTTTCTTTCGTTTTTTGATACAAGTTTTTATTACTGGTCATAACGCATGAAGGAAAGTCAATGAGATGATGTGACGGCAACAACATTCATTGACCTTCGATTTCATTTTTTGATTCTCCGCTTTCGATCCTTGAATTATTCGACCGCTGTCGTTTCGATCACCGTATCTAAAATATAAATAGTATTCGGTCTGTCAGCAGGGGGATTGGCGAGACTGAATCGTTTCACACGAACAATTTTGCGAAAGCCTTTTTCATGTTGATAACCTTCGATTTCCTGATATAAGTTTTCCCATCCTTCTGGAGGATAAGGTTTTGCGCCATCGGCACCGTATTGTACCTTACGCACTTGTAGACATTGTTTGTTGGCGACGAGTGGATGATCGCATGGTTTGGTTTCTGGCGCGATTTCTAGAAAAACAATTTCGCCTTCATTGCCAAAACGCGTTTCGGCGGTGGGCTGTCCCGAAAAAGTGAGGGTGTCGCCGGAAGCAGTGATCAGCGTAAGCGCGATGGGCGTCGGGGATATTATCCAGGAAAGCGATGAGGCAAGGCGTTCACCGACGGCTTGGTCCAAGCGGTTGATTTTTCCGTCGATGCACAATTTTTTTGTCGAAACTAATGCGCCGAACGTGATTTGCCGGTCTTGAATGGTATAGTTGCCGCTCATCGCGTTACAGGCATTGCCGATTTGAACACGCTCTCCGTCGAAATCGAACTGAATCGGTTTATCCGGTCGCGCAAACAGTTCGTCGATACGTTGACCTTGCGCGTTATGCGCCGCAGTGAGTAACCAGTGATACGTGGTCAGCAAAGCATTCAGATCATCGGTCGATGGGTTTCCTCTTGTCGGCGTTTCCTCTTTAGCGGCTTGTAGTTTAGTGGCGTCGGTGGCGTTCGTGGCAGAAGACTGCGTAGAGGCATTTTGGCTGATTTTAGACGTTTCATTATTGCAGAAACTGTTGCATCCAAGCAGTATCAGCGGCAGCCACAGGAGAAGGAAATGTTTTTTCATGAGGGTTTCCTGAATAATGAGGTAGACTTTCATCTTACCTCATGTGGAGATTTTGTATCATCTTATTTGATAGTGCTAAATTACGGTAATGAAAAAATCATTAATAATTGCGACTGTAAAAAACAGAAACTGATAAAGGGAAAATATGGCGGGGCGGATTAGACATGAACTTGTTTTGGGCGAGGATTTGATATACCAAGGGAAAGCAAGCATATGGGCTTTTGCCATTTCGGTAGTCAAAAATAGCATCTGGATCGTGTTGGTTTACTTTGCGTATCAATGGATCAAGTCATATATCGATCATCCGATGATTTATACTGTATTTCAAGTCATTGCCGCACTTTATTTCCTGATGATCGTCAATGACTTTATGATTTTGATCACGACTGAGCTTTATGTGACGAACAAGCGGATCATCGCAAAGTTCGGTTTCATCAAGCGACGTACATTGGAAATAGCGTTGAATAGAATCGAAAGCATTCAAACGGAACAAGTCCTTTTCGGAAGGTTGTTCAATTACGGCACAATGATTTTTTCGGGCGGCGGCGATTATCAGCTACCGATATCGTGGATCGCGCAGCCGATGGATGTGCGGAACGCGATTATGGATGCGCGGGAAGAAAACTGAAAAAGACACGGCGTTTTCCCAAAAGCACAAGGTAACTGGGAGCGCGTAATTCATGATGAAGAAGACTTTTATTTGATATCTGCGTTGATGATATCCGTGCTGAGCACAAAAACGCGCGCTTCTTATAATGAAACGGTGGGCGCGTTTGGGAAGAGGATTGCAGATTATCGAAAGATCAATGAACCATCCTTCGGAGAAACGAACGCCCAAAAAGAGGCGCCGTCATCAAACGGAAAGCAAAATACCGGTCGCCTTAGATTGCGCATGATGTTGTCGCGCCCAATGCCGCCGCGCCGCGTTTACGTTTTGACCGAATCCGACGCGCGGATTCGTATGTGCAAATCGCGCAGTTGTTGTTCGGTGACCGGCGTTGGCGCTTCGACCAGCAAGTCTTGACCGCGCTGCGTTTTTGGAAACGCAATGACATCGCGGATAGAATCGGAACCGGTCATCAAGGTCAAGATGCGATCCAGTCCGAAAGCGATACCACCGTGCGGCGGCGTGCCGTATTGCAACGCCTTTAACAGGAAACCGAATTTACGTTGCTGATCTTCCTTGGTGATTTTCATCGCGTCGAATACTTTGGCTTGTACGTCCTGCTGGTGGATACGCACCGAACCGCCACCGATTTCCCAGCCGTTGAGCACGACATCGTAGGCTTTGGCGAGCGCTTTTTCAGGATCGCTGCTGAATAAATCTTCGTGTCCGTCTTTGGGCGCGGTGAACGGGTGGTGACGTGCGCTCCAAGTTTTGGTTTCTTCGTTGAATTCAAACATCGGGAAATCGACGACCCATAGCGGACGCCAGCCCTCTTCAGCGAGACCGAGGCGATGACCGATCTTGCCACGCAACGCGCCGATGGCGTCGTTGACGATTTTTTCGTGATCGGCGCCGAAGAAAATCAGATCGCCATTTTGCGCGCCGGTACGTCTAAGAATCTCGCGCAAGATATCTTCCGGCAGGAATTTGACGACCGGCGATTGCAAGCCTTGCTCGTTGATCTGCATGACGTCGTTGACTTTGATGTACGCCAAACCTTTTGCGCCGTAGATGCCGACGAAAGAGCCATAATCGTCGATTTCTTTGCGTGACAGTTTACTACCTTCCGGGACGCGCAACGCGACGACACGACCATAAGGCATATCGGCGGCGGCGCGGAATACTTTGAAGTCGACTGTCTTCATGAGATCCGTCAGCTCGGTGAATTTCAGCGGTACGCGCAAATCTGGTTTATCTGAACCATAGTCACGCATCACTTCCGCATATGAATACACGGGGAAAGGATCAGGCAATTCGACGCCCAAGCCGTCGCGGAACATCGCGCGTACCAACCCTTCCATAACAGCGCGGATATCTTCTTCATCAAGAAAAGAAGTCTCGATATCGATCTGTGTGAATTCCGGTTGGCGGTCGGCTCGTAAATCTTCATCGCGGAAACATTTAACGATCTGATAATAGCGATCGAAACCAGCCATCATCAACATTTGTTTGAACAATTGTGGTGATTGTGGCAGCGCATAAAACTGTCCATGATGAATGCGCGATGGTACGAGAAATTCGCGCGCGCCTTCAGGCGTCGATTTATACAACATCGGCGTTTCGATATCGATGAAGCCATGTTTGTCGAGATAACGGCGCGCCGCCATAGACACTTTATAGCGCAGCATCAAATTATTTTGCATTTGCGGACGGCGCAAATCGAGGATGCGATTTTCCAGGCGTACAGTCTCGGAGATCGTATCGTCATCAAGCTGAAACGGCGGCGGCAGCGAGGGATTCAATAATTCGATTTCGCGCGCCAACACTTCGATTTTTCCGGAAGTTAGATTGGGATTGACTGTGCCTTCGGGACGATTTCGCACCCGCCCGACAATACGAACGACATATTCGTTTCGGAGCTTTTCGGCGACGGAGAAAGTTGCCGGATTATCGGGATCAAAAACGATTTGCAATAACCCGGCACGGTCGCGCAGGTCGATGAAAATCACGCCGCCGTGGTCGCGGCGACGATGTACCCATCCCATGATAGTAATGGTTTCGCCAAGAAGTTTTTCGTCAATCAAGCCGCAATAGTTGGTACGCTTCAAAATGGAAATCTCCAAAGAATAGGCATTTTCAGGTTCGCCGTATTTGAGAAAATACGCCGGAGCATTCCGGCACAATTCTCTATTTTAGAACGAGATGGCGCGAAAAAATAGAGGCGAAAGAGAAAATCAGCCGGTTCTTTGTTGGCGGACGCGCTCAAAAAGCGTGATCGCCGCCGCCGCTGCCACATTCAGCGATTCTGTGCCACCAGGCATCGGGATCGTCAATCGCATATCCGCCAAATTCAGAAGACTCTCGCTCGTTCCCGCGCCTTCATTGCCTACCGCCAGTACCAGAGGTGTCATCGAAAGATCGGCGCCGAACAAATCGACGCCGTTCCTTAACGTGGTTACGGCGACGATACCTCCGTCAGATCGGAATTGCGTCGTCCAAGAAACGGCGTCAACGTTTTCGACGATATCCAACGAAAAATGCGCGCCTTGCGCCGCTCTCAGTACTTTGGGCGACCACGCCGAGGCGGAATTTTTGCTGAAAACGACATGAGTTACCCCAGCGGCTGCCGCGCTTCTCAAAATCGTACCGGCATTGCCCGGGTCTTGCACTTCGTCAAGCAATAGGTTGAAGTCACCCGACAATGATTGTGCTTCAGGCGTTACGATAACCGCGAGCATACCGATAGCGGGCGGCAACGATGAAATCGTTTTGAAAAGCGCGTCGTCGACGACATAAGGCTCAGTGTCACAACCCGCTAATCGGAGCGTAAGCGGGTGTCGTTCATAGGTTTCTGTGACGATGAGCGTGCGCGGCGCGCCATGGCGGGCAATATAAGCTTCCAGCAAATGTTCGCCTTCGATCACGCACAGATTACTGCGCCGTCGCTCATGCGCCGAACGCAATAAATGCGCCGCTTCTTTCAAGCGTGAATTATTGGCGGAAACGATGCGCGGCACGGTTAGCGCGCGGACACGGCGTTTCCCGCGTCTGGTTTTTCGGTCTGGCGAATTGGCTGAAGCTGAAAATAAATTTCGTCTTTTTTGATCATCCCCAATTCCGAACGCGCTCTTTCTTCCACAGCTTCCAGACCGGATTTGAGGTCGATAACTTCGGCAGTCAGCGCATCGTTGCGCGATTTTAAAAGCGCATTGGTCGAACGTTGTTCCTCGATTTTCTGACGGAACGCATGCACTTGCAACCAGCCGCCTTTCCCGAGCCAAATCGGATACTGTGAGATGACAATGAGAACAAAGAAAATCAACGACAGAATTTTCATCGCTATGCTCTGCGGTTTTAGTTCCGTAGTAAATTAAAGAACGCGCCGCGACCAGCGTAACGCGCCGCGTCACCCAAGTCTTCTTCAATACGCAATAATTGATTATATTTTGCGATACGGTCCGAGCGCGACAGCGAGCCAGTTTTGATTTGTCCGGTATTTGCGCCGACGGCGATATCGGCGATCATGCTGTCTTCGGTTTCGCCAGAACGGTGCGATACTACAGCGGTGTAACGCGCGCGTTGCGCCATCGAAATCGCCGCGAAAGTTTCGGACAACGTACCGATCTGATTGATTTTGATCAGGATGGAATTGCCAATATTTTGCAAAATACCTTCTTTCAAAATGCGCGTATTCGTTACGAACAAGTCGTCGCCGACAAGCTGTATTTTTTTACCGAGTCGTTCAGTCAAAAGACGCCAACCCGCCCAATCGTGTTCCGACATGCCATCCTCGATGCTGATAATAGGATATTTATCACACCATCCGGCGAGCAAATCGGTCATTTGTGCTGAAGTGAAGCTGCGTCCTTCGCCTTTGAGATGATATGCGCCGTCTTGATAATATTCGCTGGCGGCGCAATCGAGCGCAATGGCGATGTCGGCGCCCGGCGAATATCCGGCGGCGGTGATCGCTTCGATCAAGAACGTTAACGCAGTTTCATTGGACGGCAAATTAGGCGCGAAACCGCCTTCGTCACCGACAGTCGTTGGCATTCCGCGTGTTTCCAGAAGTTTTTTTAACGCTTGGAACACTTCCGCGCCGTAACGCAACGCTTCGCGGAAGTTGCCCGCGCCGATAGGAACGATCATGAATTCCTGCAAATCGATTTTATTGTTGGCGTGCGCGCCGCCGTTGATGACATTCATCATTGGCACGGGCAACAACATTTCTCCAGCGCCGCCAAGATAGCGATATAAAGGCAATCCTGATTCTTCGGCAGCGGCTTTGGCGATCGCGCACGATACGGCGAGAATCGCGTTGGCGCCGAGCCGAGATTTGTTTTCTGTACCGTCCAATTCGATCATCGTTCTGTCGATCAGCGCTTGTTCGCTGGCATCCAGACCGAGAAGGCTTTCACAAATTTCAGTATTGATGTGATTCACGGCATTCAAAACGCCTTTGCCGTTATAACGGTTGCTGTCGCCGTCGCGCAATTCGACGGCTTCCCGCGAACCGGTAGACGCGCCGGACGGTACGGCGGCGCGTCCCGACACGCCGGATTCCAGCACGACATCGGCTTCGACGGTAGGATTCCCGCGTGAATCGAGAATTTCGCGGGCGACAATATCAACAATAGCGCTCATGGTGATGTTCCTGATAATTTAGGTGATTAAATAATAGTTCAATGAGATTGATATTCAGATAATATTTTGGAAAAACGTAGAATCTCTTTTTGCCTTGCCTCTAACGATAACCATAGGTTCTTATTTCCGCTCATTACGGAACGGACTAACTTATGATCGCCCTCATCTCCAGATTTGAACCGGATACTGCTGGCGCGGACATAAGGAATGTTTTGCCGCGAGAGATAATCAACGATCATGTTGGCGCGTTGCGCTTGTTTTGAAGGACGATTCGGCGAAGTAAGAACGATTACTTTATCCATACTTATGTTATTTTCCAGAAGCAAGATAAAACCATTTGCACTGACAATGGTTTCTGGAGATTCATCGTCCAATCTGGTCAGCAGATAATAGCCGGCAATAAGAACAAGAAGAATCGCGAGTATTCGCATCACAAAATGCCTTCCATCAATGTTTTCTCTTTGACGGTTTCATCCAGCCGTTTCAGAACGTCAAGTAAAGGTTTCATCCGCGCCAGGGGCCACATATTGGGCCCGTCAGAAAAGGCATGATCAGGATCGGGGTGTGTTTCCATAAACAGTCCCGAAATGCCGACCGCGACCGCCGCGCGCGCCAATACCGGGACGAATTCACGTTGTCCGCCGCTAACTGTTCCCTTGCCGCCGGGCAGTTGCACTGAATGCGTAGCGTCGAAAACGACCGGGCAGTCGGTATCGCGCATGATCGTCAAAGCGCGCATGTCCGAAACGAGGTTGTGATAACCAAAAGAAACGCCACGCTCACAAACCATAATATTGTCGGCGTTGCTGGCGGCGCGCGCTTTCGCCGCGACTTGTTTCATGTCTTCGGGAGCGAGAAATTGCCCTTTTTTGATATTGACCGGTAAGCCGGCGGAAGCGACCGCCTGAATGAAATCGGTTTGTCGGCACAAGAACGCTGGCGTTTGCAACACATCGACTACTTTAACGACCGTACCGATTTCGTCAATCGAGTGAACATCGGTCAGCACGGGAATGCCGATTTGTTTTTTGACTTCGGCAAGCACACGCAAACCTTCATCGATACCAGGTCCGCGAAAACTCTGATGCGAGCTACGATTGGCTTTATCGTACGACGATTTGAAAATAAACGGAATATTGAGCGCGGCGGTGATCTCTTTTAATTGTCCGGCAACGTCGATCTGTAATTGTATTGACTCGATCACGCAAGGACCGGCGATCAAAAAAAACGGTCGATCAAATCCGACTTCAAAACCGCAAAGTTTCATGATCTATTTTCTCGTTGTTTTCTGGAGAGCGCGGCGCGCACAAAATCGATGAAGAGCGGATGCCCGCGCTGCGGACTCGATGTAAATTCGGGATGGAATTGACAACCAAAAAACCAGGGATGATCGGCGAGCTCGATGGTTTCACACAAACTGCCGCCGATGCGTCCACATTCGGCTTGAGCGCTGACGACTAATCCCGCTTCTTCGATACGCGGTAAATAATGATTATTTACTTCGTAGCGATGACGGTGACGCTCCGTAATGGTGTCACCGTAGAGACGTTGCGCCATCGTGCCTTTTCGTGTTTGGCAAGTTTGCGCGCCCAATCGCATCGTGCCGCCGAGGTCGGAATCTTCGGAGCGGTGTTCGACTTTGCCATCGCGCGTTTGCCATTCAGTGATCAGAGCGACGACTGGATTAGGTGTATCGGCATCGAATTCGGTACTGTTGGCGTTTTCCAAAGCCGCTTTGTGGCGCGCGAATTCGATTAGCGCCAGTTGCATTCCCAGACAAATGCCGAGATAAGGCAATTTGTTTTCGCGCGCATAACGAATCGCCAAGATTTTTCCTTCGACGCCCCGTTTACCGAAACCGCCCGGGACAAGCACCGCGTCGTTTTTCTCCAATACGGAAACATCGCCGCTTTTTTCAAAGTCTTCCGAATCGAAATATTTGATATTGATTTTGGTCTGCGTATGAATGCCCGCGTGGATCAATGCTTCAGTCAGTGATTTGTACGATTCCGTCAGATCGACGTATTTACCGACCATCGCAATGGTGATTTCTTGTTGCGGATGTTCCAGCGCATCGACAAGTTTTCGCCATTGTGATAGATCAGCGTGATTCACCGAGATTTCCAGTTTTCTGCAGACAATCTCATCGAGTTTTTCGTGATGCAGATTAAGCGGGATTTTGTAAATCGAGTCGGCATCCAGCATCGGAATGACTGCCTCGGGGATGACATTAGTAAACAACGCGATTTTTCGGCGGTCGCCTTCGGGCAACGGTCGGTCGGCGCGGCATAAGACGATATCCGGTTGAATACCGATACTGCGTAATTCTTTGACGGAATGCTGCGTCGGCTTGGTTTTCATTTCACCAGCAGTGGCGATAAACGGGATGAGCGTCAGATGAATATAGCAGCAATTGCCATGTCCGAGCGAAATGCCCATTTGACGAACAGCTTCGATGAATGGCAACGACTCGATATCGCCAACCGTACCGCCGACTTCGACGATAGCTACTTCGGCGTCGCCGGCGCCGCGTGTGATCCATTCTTTGATTTCGTCGGTGATATGCGGAATCACCTGAACCGTACCGCCCAGATACGCGCCGCGCCGTTCTTTACGCAATACGCTCTCGTAGATTTGTCCCGCCGTGAAATTATTGCAACGGTGCATACGCACATCGGTAAAACGTTCGTAATGACCGAGGTCCAGATCGGTTTCCGCGCCGTCTTCGGTGACAAATACTTCGCCGTGTTGGAATGGACTCATCGTGCCCGGATCGACATTGATGTAAGGGTCGAGCTTGAGATTGGTAACGCGAATGCCGCGAGCGGCGAGAATGGCGGCGAGTGAAGCGGCAGCTATGCCTTTCCCTAAGGAGGAAACCACCCCGCCGGTTACAAAGACGAACTTCGTCATAGCGAACGCCTATCGGAAAAAACGTATTCTACTATTAGAAGGGAAATGACGGAAGACAGAAGAGGAGAGCAAGCGCTCAAGCAAAAAACGATACTTTCGGTCCTTCGTTATTTTATCCTTCGTTCCCTGTCTTCAGAACCCTGAGCCGCGTCAGCGTTTCATCGCGTCCGAGGACATACAATATTGCGTCGATCGACGGCGTATGAAGCGTTCCGGCAACCAGCGCGCGAATTGGCATCATCACTTGCGGCGGTTTCAATCCATGTCGTTTCGCGGCGACTTTTAGTAAAGATTGAATTGCGTCGCGCGTCCACTCGATCGCGGAAATTTCATCATAAATTTCCGCTAAAGCCGCGCGATTATTGTCTTGGATTTGCTGCGCGATGAGTTCTTGATAGGCGGTATCGCGTTCGGGCGCGACATAAAGAAAACGCGCCGCTCGCGCCATTTCTACGAGCGTCGTCGCGCGCTCACGGAAAAGCGTTACTACATCAGTAGACGAAGGCGAGGACGCGCCGGGCATAACGCCTTCTTTTTCTAGGAAGGGAATCAACCGTCTGCCTAATTCATCGGCGGGCAAAAGTTTCATATGTTCTTGATTCAACCAGCGCAATTTGTCGGTGTTGAAGCGCGACGGCGCCGGACTGATCGCGTCGAGTTCGAACCAATCGCACAACATTTGTGTCGAAAAGACTTCGTCGTTGCCGTGCGCCCAACCGAGTCGCGCAAGAAAATTGATCATCGCTTCCGGCAAGTACCCCGCGTTTGCATATTCCATCACGCCGACCGCGCCGTGTCTTTTCGACAATTTTTGTCCATCTTCGCCCAAAACCGTCGGCACATGCGCGAAAACCGGAGGTTCATAACCCAGTGCGCGGAAGATATTGATTTGGCGTGGCGTGTTGTTGACATGATCATCACCACGGATGACATGGGTGATCTTCATGTCTATGTCATCAACGACTACGCAAAAGTTGTATGTCGGCGTACCGTCCGAGCGGGCGATGACCAAATCGTCGAGCTCGCTATTGGCGACTTCAACGCGTCCTTTGACACGATCTTCCCAAACCACAGAACCATCGTCCGGATTACGAAAACGAATGACGGGTTTTACTCCCGGCGGAGGCATTTTCCCGACGGTATTCCCAGGTCGGCAACGACCGTCATAACGCGGTTTTTCGCCGCGTGCCATTTGCGCCTCGCGCAACTGGTCGAGTTCTTCCGGCGTCATGTAGCAGTAGTATGCCAGTCCGCGCGCAATCATATCGTCTAGTACTTCGCGGTAACGCGGCATGCGCGCGCTCTGGTAAAAAGGACCTTCATCGTAAGTAAGTCCTAACCATGCCATGCTGTCCAAAATCGCTTGTGTTGCGGCATCGGTCGAGCGTTCACGGTCGGTATCCTCGATTCGGAGAACGAAAGTTCCTTGATGATGACGGGCGTATGCCCATGAAAAAAGAGCGGTACGCGCGCCGCCCAAGTGCAAATATCCCGTAGGACTTGGCGCGAAACGAGTACGGTCGGATGATAAGATAGATTCTGGCATTATTATTGCGTGAAATGTAGAAGGTAAGGTATTTTACGCGAAGAGCGTAGAGAAATCTGTGTTGCGATTTCATAAAAGAGACTAAACCGTTGATCATGAAACGTTGACCGCTAATCAGCGCTTTTTATGGTCAAAACCTGATAGGTTTAGATTGATAGTATAGAATCGGTGTGAAATGATGAGAGCGAAGCGATGAAACGAAAAAAATCTTTTAAAGGGTTTACCTTGATCGAAGTGATGGTGACTGTGGCGATTATCGCTATTCTCGCGGCGATTGCTTATCCCAGTTATGCTGATCATGTAATACGTGGAAGAATTCCGGCGGCATTGGCGGAGCTTTCCAATTCGCGGGTTGCGATGGAGCAATATTTCGCGGATAACCGCGCTTATGTCAATACGTCTGCTGGGACAAACGCTTGTCAGGCAGCAAGATTAGGAAGCGATAGGTCTCTTAAAGAAGGTTTTACAGTGACTTGTGCTGTAACTGCAACCACTTATACTATTACCGCGACGGGAACAAGTGGCAGAGTGAATGGTTTTATATATACCATTAATCAAGATGGCACCAAAGCGACAACAGGAGTTCCGGCACATTCAGGCTGGATCACGAAAACGAGTTGCTGGGTAATTAAGAAAGACGGTTCTTGTTGATTGTATTTGTGTTTCATTCAACATTCTGAGATATGACTGTGAAGAAAAAATATTCATCAGGGGCTACGCTCATTGAACTAATGATCGCGATCGCTATCTTTGCGATAGTCGTAGTGATGGGCATACCTTCTTTTCGGATTTTTCTAGAAAATGGAAAAATACGAAATGTCACCGAGTCTATTTCAAACGGTATGCAGAAAGCCAGGCTTCATGCGGTACAAAGAAATACGAATGTCGCTTTTTATATTAATGCAGCCGGTCAAACTTGGGGAATTTATGAATGGGATACGAGCCTAGAAACTCCTGCTTGGGGAGCAGTAGAAACTTTTAATTGGTCGGGAAGGTGGCCACAAATAAGCGCCACAGTTGCCCCAGCCAACGCCAATACGGTATCATTTAGTAGCGTAGGACGAACGCTGAGTTCGAATCCTACTGGTGGTGGACTGCCGACAGGTGTTACGACAATTCCTATTTTCCGCGTAGATGTTGCTGGCGCTCTTACTGGTTCTGGCATTTACCCGTTACGTGTTGAAGTCCAGAGTAATGCGCCTTCTCGTGGAATACGGACATGCTCTCCGCATTTGCCGGCGACTGACCCTAAGGGTTGTGTTTACTAAGGGTTGTGTTTAAAGGAAGAGGTGCTCCCCTTACACTTGTTACTCTTCTTGGTGATGAATGATTTTAGTCTCCCTCTTTTTTACAACGTAAAAAGCCCGATAGAAACATCGGGTTTTTTATACGGCAAAGAAAAAACCTTCTGGATCATGCGCGTTTTAAAATATCGCCATTAAGAAAAGAAAAGGAAAAACGGCCAGTGAATGGATGCCAAGCACAATCGGAACGAGCCGTTCCCGTCGTAACCGTCGATGGTCCCGCCGCGTCCGGCAAAGGAACGCTGGCAGCCGGTCTTGCCCAAGCTCTGGGATTTCATCTGCTCGATAGCGGTGTTTTTTACCGGATGCTGGGTTGGAAGGCTTTGCAGTCAGGCGTGGGGTTGGAACGAGTTGTGGCGTTGGTGAATTTGGCGGCGGAATTGACGCCGCAGTTTCGGGGAGAAGAAATTTGGTTGGACGGGGAGAATATTTCTTTATCATTGCGGCGTCAGGAAGTCGGGACGGCGGCGTCTAAAGTCGCGGTGTTGCCGGAGGTGCGATTGGCGTTGCTGCGCTTGCAACGGTTGGCGCGGCGTTTGCCCGGGCTGGTAGCGGATGGGCGGGATATGGGAACAGTGGTGTTTCCGGACGCGACATGTAAGTTTTTTTTGACCGCCAGCGTCGAAACGCGCGCGGAAAGACGCCATAAACAGTTGATCGAAAAGGGCTTGTCAAGTACCATATCACTTCTTTTGCAAGAAATCAGTGAGCGCGACGCCCGTGATGAAAGCCGCGAAGCAGCGCCGTTGAAACCGGCGGCTGATGCCTTAATCATTGACACAACTCTGATCGCCGCGGCTGATGTTTTGGCGCTAGCGTTACGGCATTGCCGACAATGTCTCGCTTAGACACGGTTTTTTGACGCCTGAATTTTTGTGAACCAGAACTGTATCCGGCTTTAGCCGGCTGGGTACGATTTTTTTGTTAACGCAACCCGTTTGCGCGAGATACAGGGTTCTCGTAGCGGCGGTATTTTTTAAGGAACCAACCCCCAATGGCTACTGCTATCTCTTCTCCGGCGTCCGCTGAAAATTTTGCTACTTTATTCGAAGAATCTTTGGCGCGTCAGGAAATGCGGCAAGGTGAGTTGATCACTGCCGAAGTGACTCGGGTCGACTATAACGTTGTGGTTGTGAACGCCGGTCTCAAATCAGAAAGTTTTATCCCTATCGAAGAATTCAAAAACGACAACGGCGAAATCGAAGTCAAAGAAGGCGATTTCATCACGGTTGCGATTGAATCGATCGAAGACGGTTACGGTACGACCCGCCTGTCACGCGACAAAGCCAAACGGCTCAAGGCATGGCAGGATTTGGAAATTGCGATGGAGGAAGGTTCTCTGGTGCAAGGATTGGTGACCAGCAAAGTCAAGGGCGGTTTGACCGTGATGATGAACGGTATCCGCGCTTTTTTGCCGGGCTCGTTGGTCGACATCCGTCCGGTCAAGGATACGTCGCCTTATGAAAACAAATCGATGGAGTTCAAAGTCATCAAGCTCGACAAGAAACGTAATAATGTTGTCGTGTCGCGCCGTGCCGTACTCGAAGAAGGCATGGGTGAAGATCATGAGAAATTATTGGAAACATTGACCGAAGGCGCGATTGTCAAGGGCGTCGTCAAAAATATTACCGATTACGGCGCATTCGTCGATCTCGGAGGGATCGACGGTCTGCTGCACATTACCGATCTCGCTTGGCGGCGCGTGAAACATCCGTCGGAAGTATTGACAGTGGGCGAGGAAGTTGAAGCAAAGGTATTGAAGTTCGACCAAGACAAAAACCGCGTGTCGCTCGGGATCAAGCAGATGGGCGACGATCCTTGGGACGGTCTGGCGCGCCGTTATCCGGCGGGGACGCACTTGTTTGGCAAAGTCACCAACATTACCGATTACGGCGCGTTTGTCGAAATCGAAACTGGCATCGAAGGGCTTGTGCATGTGTCTGAAATGGATTGGACGAATAAAAACATTCATCCGACCAAAGTCACGCAACTGGGCGATGAAGTCGAAGTCATGATTCTTGAAATTGACGAAGAACGTCGCCGGATTTCGCTTGGAATGAAACAATGCAAACCCAATCCTTGGGAAGAGTTTTCGATCAATCATAAGAAGGGCGATCATGTCAAAGGCGCCATCAAGTCGATCACCGATTTCGGCGTCTTTATCGGTTTGCCAGGCAATATCGACGGCTTGCTTCATCTTTCTGATCTTTCGTGGACTTTGCCTGGAGAAACGGTGGTGCGCGATTACAGGAAAGGTCAGGAGCTCGAAGCCGTAGTGTTGGCAATCGACGTCGAGCGTGAGCGTATTTCGTTGGGTATCAAGCAGCTTGAAGGCGATCCGTTCAGTAATTTCATTGCGCTTCATGATAAAGGCAGCGTCGTCGAAGGCACGGTGAAAAGTCTCGATCCGAAAGGCGCGGTAATCGCGTTGTCCGACGGCGATGTCGAGGGTTATTTGCGTTCGACTGAGTTGTCGCGCGATCGGGTTGAAGACATTCGCCAACATTTGAAAGAAGGCAGTAAAATTTCGGCGATGATCATCAATATTGATCGGAAGAACCGTACCATCAATTTGTCGGTTAAACAGAAAGATAACGCGGACGAAAACGAAGCATTGAAGCGCATGAAAACGGAAAATGCCGGCAAGAACGCCGGTATGACCAATCTTGGCGCATTATTGAAAGCAAAACTCGACAGTAAGAAGGAAAACGAACAACCTTAATTCAAGGAGACGGTATGACTCGATCAGAACTGGTGGAACGATTATCCGCGAAATACCCTCAGCTTGCGCGTGATACAGAATTTGCCGTGCGTGTGATACTGGACGCGATGACTGAAGCGTTGGCGCAAGGTAATCGCATAGAGATTCGTGGTTTTGGCAGTTTCTCGATTAATTACCGTCCGCCCCGCGTCGGGCGCAACCCCAAAACGGGCGAGAAGGTGGATGTGCCGGAAAAGCATACTCCGCACTTCAAAGCAGGCAAGGAATTGCGCCAACGCGTGGATATTGGAAACAGGTGATAAAAAGTACGAGAGAAATAAATAATGCAATGCGTTTTTTCGTTGTATGGAGAACATGACGTAAAACCTTTTGCAAGGAAAAGACTATGAACGCTGTTCGTTGGATTATCGGAATGCTTCTCTTTATTGCGGTGTTGCTGCTGGCGTTCGACAATGCCGACACCGTGACACTTCGATTTTTTGGGATTACCAGTTTACACGCGCCACTGATGTTGGTGGTGTTTGCCGCTTTCGCCATAGGCGTACTTTGCGGATTGATCGCGGGAAGTTTGAGCGTAGTCCGTGCGCGCCGTGAACTAAAGAAGGTGAAAAAAGAGTTGAAGAAGAGCGAACAGGAAAAAAACGTTTCGTTATCCTATAGTGAAAATACAGACGATACGTCGGGCGATATGATCGATATCACGCCGAAACAAGACGCGCCCGACGAAAATCGCTAAATGTCGCTGATGCAATAATTACTTTTTCCGAAACAACATATGCACATCGAGCTTTGGTGGCTGTTGCTGATCCCTGTTGTTTTTTTCGCTCTGGGATGGGTCGCCGCGCGCATCGATATTAAACAACTGCTTGCCGAAGCGCGTGAACTGCCAAAATCGTATTTTATCGGTTTGAATCATCTTTTGAGCGAAGAACCGGAACAAGCGATTGAATCGTTCATATCCGTGGTCGATAAAGACCCCAAAACGCTTGATTTACATTTTGCGTTGGGGACGTTATTTCGACGTCAAGGCGAGTTTTCGCGGGCGATCAGAATGCATCAATCGTTGCTTGAACGACCATCGTTGACCGAACAACAGCGTGAACGCGCCAAGTTTGAATTAGCGCAAGATTTTCATCGCGCGGGGTTGTTGGATCGGGCGGAGACATTGTTTCTCGAACTCGAAAAAACGCCTTATGAACATCAAGCGTTGGGCGATCTTCTGGAAATTTACGAAACGGAAAAAAATTGGCAAGAAGCGATTCGGGTAACACGGCGGATGGAAAACGTTGCGCAAATGCCGCATTTCAAAGAAATCGCGCATTATCATTGTGAAATTGCCGAAAATGCGTTGGTTCGTCACGCTTTTGACGAGGCGAATACAGCGCTCGAACATGCTTTTACTGAATATCGGGCGTGCGCGCGCGCGTTTCTGCTGAAAGGTGATATTGCGTTTGCGTCCGGCAAACCCGATGCGGCGTTGACTGTTTGGGAAGAAATTGCCGTACATCAACCAGCAGCGCTCGGTCTTGCTGCCGAACGGGTGATGCGTGTTTGCCGGAACGACAATATTTCAGAACGCATTGAATATGGTATCCGTTTATTGACTCGTTGGCAGAATGACAATCCTTCGCCGGATATTTTCGGCGCTCTTTTTTCATTGAGTTTCGCGCATGAAGGAGCGATGACGACGGTACGGCGCGTAAAAGATGAAATCAATGAACGTCCAACACTGGTCAATCTCGATTATTTTCTGGAAGCGCAAATTGCGGTTTCCCCCGAGAGAGACGAGCGGATAAACCTAATACATATCAAAGAATTGATCGCGCCTTACTTACGAAAAGTCGGTTTTTACCGTTGCGCGCGGTGCGGTTTTCGTGCGCGTCAATATTATTGGCGTTGTCCGGGTTGCGGGCAATGGGAAACGACACAGCCGCGCCGCAGCGACATGCCCGAAGGTTTTCAATAAGGAAAATCTCTAATGAAAATTACCGTAATCGGTTCGGGCTACGTGGGGTTGGTGACAGGCGCTTGTTTTGCCGAAACCGGAAACGAAGTTTTATGTTTCGATATCGACGAGAGAAAAATCAATATTTTGAACAAGGGCGGCGTACCGATTCACGAGCCAGGTCTTAAAGAAATGATCGCGCGAAACGTTGCCGCGCATCGTTTGCATTTTTCGACCGATGTCGATCATGCAATTGCATTCGGTATGTTGCAATTCATCGCGGTTGGCACGCCGCCCGACGAAGATGGTTCCGCCGATATGAGTTATGTGCTTCATGCCGCGCGCAATATCGGGCGCAAAATGAACGCGAGAAAGATCGTCGTCGATAAATCAACCGTGCCGATTGGCACAGCCGATCGTGTTCGTGGCGTCATCGAAGAAGAACTAAAGCGGCGGGATGTCAATATTGATTTCACGGTAGTTTCCAATCCCGAATTTTTGAAAGAGGGCGCGGCAATCAATGATTTTATGAAGCCAGACCGTGTCGTGATCGGTTCAGACGATGCGCGCGCCATTCGTGTCATGCGCGCGTTGTACGCGCCGTTTCAACGCAGCCATGAAGAACTTCTAATCATGGATGCGCGTTCGGCGGAGTTTACCAAATACGCCGCCAATGCCATGTTGGCAACGCGTATTTCTTTTATGAACGAGTTAGCCAATCTCGCCGACCATCTGAATGTCGATGTTGAAATGGTACGTCGCGGTATTGGTTCCGATCCTCGTATTGGTTACCATTTTCTTTATTCGGGCACGGGTTACGGCGGAAGCTGTTTTCCCAAAGACGTAAAAGCATTGCTACGTACTGCGGAACAGACGGGAGTATCGCTTGACGTTTTGTCGGCGGTCGAACTCGCCAACGAGAAACAAAAACACATTCTTGTCCAAAAGGTTTGTCGACGATTGGGTGAAAATTTGAGCGGCAAAACGATAGCGTTGTGGGGATTGGCGTTCAAGCCAAATACCGACGATATGCGCGAAGCGCCATCGCTGGTTATCGTCCGCGAATTATTGCGGCGGGGCGCGCGTATAGCTGCCTATGATCCGGAGGCGATGGCTGAGGCGCAACGAGTCTTTGAGGCGGAGAAGAAGAAAATTACCTATGCGTCTACGCCGATGGCGGCGCTTGAAAACGCTGACGCGTTGGTGTTGGTTACGGAATGGAAAGCATTCAGTTCTCCTGATTTCGATGCGATCAAAAACGCTTTGACAACCCCTTTATTATTCGATGGGCGCAACATTTATGATCCCGACACGGTACGAAGCGCGGGGCTGGAGTATTTTGGTATTGGACGACGTTAAAAAATGATTCAAGAAGTTTTTGATAGACAAAAGATGCTATTTCATTCGGCGCGCGTATTGGTGGTCGGTGATGTGATGTTGGATCGTTATTGGTTTGGTGAGGTCGATCGGATTTCGCCGGAAGCTCCCGTACCGATAGTGCGCATTGCGCGCGAGGATTCGCGGCCGGGGGGCGCGGCAAACGTTGCGCGCAACGCGGCATCGTTAGGCTGTCAAGTAACGTTATTATCGGTGATCGGCGACGATGAAGCGGGCCGACGGCTCGAAGAATTGCTGAGCGGCGATCATATCGTTTCGCGGTTTCAGCGCGATACGCGGTTACCGACGACTGTCAAATTACGTGTAATCGGACGGCAACAGCAGCTTTTGCGTATTGATTTCGAAACGACGCCGTCGCAAGAATCGCTCGCCGGTAAACTCGCGGATTTCAAGCGAGAGATACGTGATACCAATATCGTAGTACTGTCCGATTACGGCAAGGGTGGACTAAGCCATATCAGCGCAATGATCGACGAAGCAAATGCCAATAATAAGCTCGTGTTAGTCGATCCCAAAGGCAGCGATTGGGAGAAATATCGTGGCGCATTTATGATTACGCCGAATCGCGGCGAACTCCAACATATCGTCGGCGCGTGGCGGAATGAAGACGATCTATATCGCCGCGTCGAGGATTTAAAACGATCTTTGCAAATTCAGACATTATTATTGACACGTTCGGAGGAAGGTATGAGTCTTTTCAGTGAAGGAAAAGCGCAGCATATTCCGACGACGGCGCGCGAGGTGTTTGATGTGTCCGGCGCGGGCGATACCGTAGTGGCGACATTGGCGGCGGCATTGGCAGCGGGCGCGCCGTTGATCGAAGCGGTACACCTCGCTAACCGCGCTGCTGGTGTCGTGGTCGGCAAATTCGGTACGGCGGTTGTGATGCCCGACGAACTTCTTTCTACCTAACGCGGCAATCATCGTTCGTAATTATCCTATTCCTGGAGCGGCATTACGGCATGATTTCATTTAACGCTTGTTTGACCTCTTTGAGATCATTATTGTGCAATATCGGTATCAATCGGTTGATTTCTTCTATTGGTTTGTCCCACCATTTCAATTTCAATAATAAGCCGATCAATTCGTCGTCGAATCTTTTTCGTATTGGTTTGGCAGGGTTTCCGGCGACGATGGTATAAGGCGCGATATCATGTCCCACGACGCTGTTCAATCCGATAATCGCGCCATCACCGATATGGACGCCGGCAAGAATAATTGCGTTTTGTCCGATCCAAACATCGTTTCCGATCACGGTATCGCCTTTTAACGGCATTTTATCGAGAGATGGTATTGGCTCATTCCATCCTTCGAAAATATAGAACGGAAACGTCGAAACACACGCCATTTGATGATTGGCGCCATTCATGATGAAGTTGACGCCGCTCGCTATTTGGCAGAATTTCCCGATGACGAGCTTGTCGCCGTAAAAATCATAATGATGTATCACGTGTTTCTCAAAATCGAGATCACTGAAATAAGTGAAATCGCCGACGATGATATTTTTATTCTTTATCGTCGGTTTGACATACGTAACCGTATTGATGCCGGGCACGGGAAATACGGCATTTGGATCGGGAAATGCGTTGTTGGTCATCGTTTTTCTGCGCTGTGCGCGTTCCACCTCATAAAATGATATAGAAACGAAAGTGATGCCGCAAGAAAAAATGCGACGAATTAGGAAAACCTCCGTGTCTCGGTTTCTATGCGGTTACGCCGAGTGCGCGATTTCTATTTTTTGCGGTTGCGGCAAACTACGCCCGACCGTCGCGCAAATCCCTGAGAGCGTTTTCATCAATACCGAAAACTCCTTAGGAGATAACGCCTGATCAGCGTCGCACCACGCGTCCAACGGCGAAGGATGGACTTCGATCAATAATCCGTCCGCGCCGGCGGCGACGGCGGCGTAAGAAAGCGCCGGCACCATCCATGCCTTGCCTCCGGCGTGCGAAGGGTCAACGATTATGGGCAAATGCGTTTCGCGCTTCAATACAGGGATGGCGGTGATGTCCAATACGTTCCGGTACGCCGTTTCAAAGGTGCGAATGCCGCGTTCGCAAAAAATGATTTTATGATTACCACCCGCCGCGATGTACTCCGCCGCCATCAGCCATTCGTTGATGGTCGCGCTCAAACCGCGCTTCAAAATCACCGGCACATCCACGCGCCCGACTTCTTTGAGCAAATCGAAATTTTGCATATTGCGCGCGCCGATTTGAATCACATCTACATTGTGTTCGAGAAAGGTATCGAGCATCCGTACATCCATCAACTCGGTGACGATGGGTAATCCCAGCGGCGCGGCGGCGTTTTTCAACATCGACAGACCCTCGACGCCTTTACCTTGGAACGAATAAGGACTGGTGCGCGGTTTGAACGCGCCGCCGCGCATTAGACACGCGCCCGCTTCGCCAACGGCGACGGCGGCGGCGCGCATCTGTTCATTGGTCTCGACCGAACACGGTCCGGCGATGACCTGAACTTCATTGCCTCCGATGATGTTGCCGCCGATATTGATCGTTGTGCTGGCATGATGCCATTCACGGGCGACCAGTTTATAAGGTTTCAGAATATGCAACGAGCGCTCGACGCCGGGCAAGATTTCAAAAACTTTGGGTTCTAATTTACGTTCGTCGCCGACAGCGCCGATCAACGTACGCTCAGTGCCGCGTGAAATATGCACATCCAAACCGTTTTCTCTGATCTTGGCTTCAACGCGAGCGATAGCCTCCTCACTGGCATTGGGTTCCATAACGATAATCATTTTGTTTCCTCTCATGATCGATTGTGTCAAATTAAATAAAAAACCGGACGGTCTTTTTAGGATCGTCCGGTTTATTTGTTCTGAAATCTATTTACGTTTTAATTTCCCAAAAGCCGCCGACGCTCCTTGTGCGTTCCAAAAGAAAAGTACCAATAAGCGTACGCAGTCGACGCGCGCTCGGGCGTATTTAGCGAAAAAGTGTTTTGAGTGATATTCATGTTTTTTAGTATAGCGCAGTATTTTGCTAAAAGTCTACAATTAAAGAGCGGATGTCAAATATCCAATACCAAAAAAACCGCAATAATGAATAAAGCATAATTGCGAGAGGGTTCAGTCCTTTGAATGCCGCAACTTTTCCGCCAAGCGCTCCGTCCACTCTAAAATGAACTGCCGATCTGTCGGTTCAAGAGTTGCCAGCAGCCGGCTGACACGCTCCGCCTGGTCGTTCGGATGTGGACTGGCTTCTGTCAAAAGTTCCGTCGTCGCGCAATCGAAGAGCGCGGCAAATTCGATCAATCGCGGAATACTGGGCATGACGACACCGCGTTCGATGCGTGAAATGGCTTCGCTTCCAATGCCGAGCCGTTCGGCGACTTCTTCTTGCGTTAACCCTATTTGCATACGTTGCCGTGCAATCGCGCGTCCGATAGCGCTGGTCAAACCTTTTATGTCTCTTTCTAACATAGTTTCCTCAAAACAACCTAAATGGTCGGGACTAGACTTGTTGACATGAAGGACTTAATAGGTTGATAATCGACTTTACAAGTTGACATTGAATGTGTTTTTGTATATCTTGCTGGGATGGAGTGTCTCTTCAGTGTTTCTTCAGATAGGCAGTCCATTAAATGGACGTGTCTTAATTCACGAAGTACGGTGGTTAGAATTTTTTAAAAAGGAGGCAGTATGAAGAAGAGTCGTATGATGTTGTGTTATTTCAGTTTTTTTTGTTTTTTTGCTTTGGCAGGCGGCGCACAAGCCGCTCTGACGGTCACCAGTACTACTTTTACCGGTGGGGGCGAGATTTCCGAAAGTATGATGTATCGTTCTCTCCCGCAATGCAAAGTAGGGGATAACAAAAGTCCTCAACTTTCTTGGAGTGGCGCGCCAACGGGAACAACTCACTTTGCTGTGGTTGCGGTTGACACGAGTGAAGGTTATTTTTTGCATTGGGGCGTTCTCAATATCCCCGCAAGCGTGACCAGCCTTGCAGAAGCTGCCGATACCAGCAGTTATGACGATATGATCAATGGTAGCCTCGGAACAGGGTATTTTGGTTTTTGTCCGCGGCCAGACCAGCGCCATCAATACACTTTTACCGTTTATGCGTTGAATGCCGCTCTTCCTGATACCGCTTCGATAGCGGATATCGAAGCCGCTGCTGAAGCGTTTGAACTACTTGAGACGGTGGGTAAGGGTAACGCAAGAGGAAGTATCTCCGGTTTTCGCCTTGGCGGTCCGTCGCGTTCAGTTCCGGCTTTGGGCGGCTTGGGTTTGCTCATGTTGAGCGGCTTGACGGCAGGTTGTGCTTTTTGGGCGCGTAAAAGGGGGAAATCCTGAGCAAATAGCGATTGCGCGTGAATCATTTTCGAAAAATTGGAATTATTTTTTGCGGAGCGGTTCGCGCGAAGTCAATATATCTTTGTTGACAGAGGACAACTCCGGTTTTCTACTTGGAGTCTGGATCGGGCAAGCATGAATTTGCTTGCCCGATCACCATCCATATTCGGTCGATACTCATAAAAAATACAACAGTTTTCGGCATTCTTTCATTTGACGATAACCTTGAATGAATGACATTCATTGCAATACAGTTTGGGCGGTTTGTGCGCAGTGTGGCAGATCGTGCAGTCGAGTTGCCCCGGATGAGCGTCGTGGACATTGATCTTAAATTTTCTCCGTCCAATGGTTTCTTCCCGTTCTGTACCTTTGTAAAGTCCGTGACAAAGAATACAGGAAAACTGCGGCGCGGCTTGTGTTGGCGCGCTTTGATTGTGGCAGGAGAAGCAGCTCAAGTTTGCTTCGGCGTGTTTTCCGGTCACTTTGGGGGCGGCATTTTGCGCCCAGATGGAAGCAGAAAGCAATAAAACCAGAGCGACCAAGGCAGATGGAAACAACAAATTCATCGGCGACAAATTCAGTAAAATCTTTCAAATAAAAGCAAAATAAACACAAAATAAAGGAATATGACGAAAAAGCCCGCTTGAAGCGGGCTTGAAGAATAGTTCTCAAAAAACTATTTAGCCAGCAATTCCCGTAACACATACGGCAGAATACCGCCGTTCAGATAGTATTCTACTTCAATAGGCGTGTCGATTCGGCTCTTGAGCGTAACCTCTTTTTGCGTGCCGTCGGCGCGGGTAATGACCAGCGTGACTTCTTGTTGCGGCGCCAGGTTTTCGATGCCGCGTATTTCAAAAGTTTCGTCGCCGCGGATGCCAAGTTCCTCGACACCATCTTTCGGCATGAACTGCAAAGGCAGAACCCCCATACCAACCAGATTGGCGCGGTGAATCCGTTCGAAACTCTTCGTGATCACAGCGCGCACGCCGAGTAATTGCGTTCCTTTCGCCGCCCAGTCACGGGACGATCCTGTACCGTATTCTTCACCGCCGAGAATGATGGTCGGGATTTTTTTCACCTGATACTGCATCGCTGCATCGAAAATAGGCATTTTTTTGCCGCTTGGTTCGAGCAGCGTCAAGCCGCCCTCCTCGCGTGTGCCATCGTCTTTCGGCGGCAGCATCAGATTTTTGATGCGGACATTGGCGAACGTGCCGCGCATCATCACTTCATGATGACCGCGACGGCTGCCGTAGCTGTTGAAATCCGCTTTGGCGACGCCGTGCGCTTTGAGCCACAAACCGGCGGGCGCGGTTTCCTTAATGCTGCCAGCGGGCGAGATGTGATCGGTGGTGATCGAATCACCGAAAATCCCCAAAGGACGCGCGTTTTTGATGCCTAAGCGCGTCGTGGGCGTCATCGAAAATGAATCGAAAAACGGCGGTTTAGCGATGTAGGTCGATTCAGTCCAAGGATATGTCGCGCCGGTAACGCCGTCGATATCGTTCCACAACGGACTGGCGTCGTTCATCGTGTCGTACACTTTGCGGAACGCTTGTGGATTTTGCGCATAGGGCATGACTTCGGCGATTTCTTTCGAAGTTGGCCAAATATCTTTCAGAAAAACCGGCTGCCCGTCTTTACCAACGCCAAGCGGTTCTTGCGTCAAATCTTTGTTGACGTTACCAGCAATCGCCCAAGCGACGACCAACGGCGGTGACACGAGAAAATTGGCGCGGATACTCGGGTGGATGCGCGCCTCGAAATTGCGGTTGCCGGAAAGTACGGCGGCGCAAATGAGATCGTTCGCGGCGATCACTTCAAGAATATCGGCAGCCAAGTCGCCAGCGTTACCGATACAAGTGGTACAACCATAGCCGGCGACGTAGAAACCGAGCTTTTCGAGATACGGCAGCAGACCGGCACGGGTCAGATAATCGGTGACGGCGCGCGAACCGGGCGCAAGCGAAGTTTTGATGTGCGGCTTGATGGTAAGCCCGCGCTCGACAGCTTTTTTCGCCAGCAAGCCGGCGGCGAGCAAAACGCCCGGATTCGATGTGTTCGTACATGAGGTGATTGCCGCGATCAATACGTCGCCGGAACCGATGTCCGTTTTTTCGTTCTTGAGTGGAACACGCTGGGCAAGCGCATCTGGTTTTTGCGCGAAACCATTGTCGGCGACTGGCGCGGAAAAGAGGCGCGTAAACGTATTTTTCATCTGCGAAAGTTCGATCCGATCTTGAGGTCGCTTCGGACCGGCAAGTGACGGCTGCACCGTAGCGAGGTCAAATTGCAAAACTTTGGTGTAGTCGATTTCGCCGCGCTTGGGCATCCCGAACATCTTTTGCGCTTTGAAATACGCTTCAAAGTTTTTTAGCGCGGCTTCACTTCGTCCGGTGGCGCGGAGATAGTCGACTGTCGCCTCATCGACGGGGAAGAAACCCATTGTCGCGCCATATTCTGGCGCCATGTTGGCGATGGTGGCGCGGTCAGGCACGGAAAGCGTCGCCGCGCCCTCGCCGAAAAATTCGACGAATTTACCGACCACTTTTTCACGACGCAAAAGTTCGGTGATCATCAGCACCAAGTCGGTCGCTGTCGTGCCTTCGGGTAATTGTCCGCGCAACTCGACGCCGATCACATCGGGCGTCAAGAAATAAAGGGGTTGTCCCAACATACCCGCTTCGGCTTCGATACCGCCGACTCCCCACGCTACTACGCCGATGCCGTTGATCATCGTGGTGTGACTGTCCGTACCGACCAGCGAATCAGGATAAAACATGCCGTTTTTTTCGTGTACGCCGGGCGCGAGATATTCGAGGTTCACTTGATGAACGATACCGTTGCCGGGAGGCACGACGCGGAAGGTTTTGAACGCTTGCATGCCCCATTTCATGAAACGGTAGCGTTCGATATTGCGTTTGAACTCGATTTTCATGTTGAGATCAAGCGCGTCAGACGTGCCATAGTTATCGATCATCACCGAATGATCGACCACCATATCGACCGGCACCAGCGGTTCGATCACAGCGGGGTCTTTCTTCTGATCGGTTGCCGCGCTGCGCATCGCCGCCAGATCGGCGAGCAGCGGAATGCCGGTCAAGTCTTGCAGCACGATGCGCGCCACCACAAAAGGAATTTCTTCTTGACGTGGCGCATTGGCTTTCCAGTTTGCCAATTCGCGCACATGCGCTTCGGTGACTTTCTTACCGTCGCAGTGACGTAAAACCGATTCGAGCACGATACGAATGGACATCGGCAAGCGGGAAATCGCGCCGATACCGGTTTCTTCTAGAGCGGGCAGGGAACAAAACGTGCCGCTCTGCGCGGCGTTGGCAAGAGGACGGATGACATCGAAAGGTAGAGTATTCATATGGGTACGGAAAACGAATCAATGGGTTAAACGGAAAAATTGCGCGCAAATGAAAATAGCGTTAAAAAATACGAGAAGGAATGTATGGGTTACTATTTGTCGGATTGACCATATTGTGTTTGCGGATTACAAAAAACAGCGGGAATAAAATATAAGCTTTTATCCCCGCTGTTTCCAAAGCAAACATATCCGACTTATAGCATCGCGTCGACGGCGGCACGCTCTTCCTCAAGCTCCTTCAACGTCACGGCGATTCGCTCTTTCGTGAAATCGTCAAAAGGCAGATCGGGGACGATGGAATAAGCGCCGGCGGCGCAGATGACCGGATAACCGAAAACGATATCTTCGGGAATGCCGTAGCTGCCATCGGACGGAATTCCCATCGTCACCCATTGCCCGTTTGTGCCAAGTAGCCAATCGCGCATATGGCAGATTGCGGCGTTGGCGGCGGACGCCGCGCTGGACGCGCCACGCGCCGCGATGATTGCCGCGCCGCGTTTACCGACGGTGGGCAAGAAAACGTCACGATTCCAAGCATCGTCGTTGATCGTATCTTTGACCGACTTGCCTTGATAAGTGGCGAAACGATAATCGGCGTACATCGTCGGCGAATGGTTGCCCCAGACCGCCAGCTTTTCGATGCCCGAAACGGAAAGATTGGCTTTTTGCGCCAGTTGCATCAAAGCGCGGTTATGGTCGAGACGCATCATCGAGGTGAAGTTTTTCTTCGGCAACGACGGCGCGGATTTTGTCGTGATATAAGCATTGGTATTGGCGGGATTACCAACGACCAATACCTTGACGTCGCGGCTGGCAACGGCGTCCAATGCTTTACCTTGCGCGATGAAGATTTTTGCGTTTTCTTGGAGCAAATCACTGCGTTCCATGCCGGGACCGCGCGGACGCGCGCCGACGAGCAACGCGATGTCGATATCACGGAATGCTTCGGTGGCGTCGCCGTAGCCGTGCATGTCGGCGAGCAACGGGAAGGCACAGTCATCAAGCTCCATCATGACGCCTTTGAGCGCGGCTTGCGGTTTTTCTATTGGCAATTCGAGCAATTGCAGGATAACGGGCTGGTCGGGACCGAGCATTTCTCCCGAAGCGATCCGAAACAAAAGGCTATAGCCGATTTGACCGGCGGCGCCGGTAACGGCGATACGAACAGGTTTTTTCATAAAAACGTCTCCTCAAAAAGGGAAGGCAGGCTTTAATATTGGATGTTAGCAAACATTCCATCAAAGCAAAACAATATTGGTAGTGTGACTTTTGCGCCGTCGTTTGCGTCGTTGCGCCGACAGCGTGGTGAGCCAGTTTTTGCGCTTTCAGAGCGGTACGCCGATTCGTTTTGCCGCTTCGCGGTAAAAGTCGATGACATTACCGAGATCGCGGCGAAAACGGTCTTTATCCATTTTCTCGCCGGTTTTTTTATCCCACAGACGGCAGCCGTCCGGCGTAAATTCGTCACCGAGCAGCAGCGCTCCGTTCGGATCGTCAGTGGCGCGCCCGAATTCGAGTTTGTAATCGACGAGATCGATACCGGCATTGTCGAACAGCGGCTTCAAGATATTATTAACACGGCGGGTTTTAATCCGCATCCGTTGCACATCGTCCTCGCTTGCCCAGCCGAGAACGCGAATATGATCATCATTGACCATAGGGTCATGCAACTCGTCGTTTTTATAGAAATATTCAAAAATTGGTTCGGACAGGCGCGTGCCTTCTTCGATACCAAGGCGCTTACTCATCGAGCCAGCGCAGATGTTACGCACGACACATTCGACTTTCAACATTTTCATGGAGCGTACCAACGATTCGCGTTCGTTGAGTATTTTTTCAAAATGCGTTTTCACACCTTCTTTTTCCAGCGTTTCCATAATGAAGGCGTTAAAGCGATTATTGGTTTCTCCTTTTTTTTCGAGCTTGGCAAGTTTCGCGCCATCAAACGCCGACACGTCATCGCGGTAATGCATAATGACCCGATTTGGATCGTCGGTGGCATAAACGGTTTTGGCTTTGCCACGGTAGATTTCGTTGCCTTTGATCATGGTACGTCTCCTTATTCAGAGGAAAATTCAGGAAAAGGTTTTACAACATACGCCAATCGAAACCGTTGGTTTGATCGGCGACGGTGATCCAGTCCGGCGCGCAGTTGAGCGTTTTTGCCAATACTTCGCATACTTTGTCGGGGTGATTGTTTTTTTGTGACAGATGCGCTGCGATGACGTGGCGCAGACGCGAACAATCGACGGTGGTCAATATCTTCGACGCATCCTCATTGCGTAGATGCCCGTAGCGCCCGCTGATACGCCGCTTCAAAAAATCGGGATATTGCGTATTATTGCGCAACATCTCGGAATCGTAATTACATTCGATCACGATGGCGTCGCAGCCGGTGATATGATCTTCAATGCACGCGGTGGAGGTACCGGTATCGGTGAGCAGCGCCAAACGGCGTTTTCCATCGCTGACGATGAATTGCACCGGCTCGCGGGCATCATGCGGCACGGGAAAAGCGGTGACGCGCAAATCGCCGATTTCCAGAGTATCGTGACTGTCAAAGGTCCGACAGGAAATATCGACGCATTTACCGTTGAGCGCATCGCGGGTGCCGTGCGTCATCGATACCGGTATTTGATATTTTCCGGAAAAAGCAATCATGCCGTGCGCGTGATCGCCGTGTTCATGAGTGACGAGAATGGCGTCGATCGACTCCGGCGTCACATTCAGTCGCGCCAGCCGACGGACGGTTTCACGAATGCCGAAACCGCAGTCGATCATAATGCGCGTCGTTCCCGCTTCGACGATCAGCGCGTTACCTTCACTTCCTGAACCGAGCGCTGCAAACCGCATCACTTTATTTTTAACCTTTATCAAAAAAGCGGTGAAGCGCGCTTCACCGCTGATTGTTTACTTCAATTGTTCACACAGGATTGCCAGAATCTGTTCGATGTCGGATTGCGGCGCTTCAGAACCTTCAGGAATAATATTGACAATGGTGGCGGCGCTATCGGCAGCAGCCACATTGACTTGATATTGCTCCGGCTTGACGGTTTTTTTGTTACTGCGCCAAAACGCGAGTTTGGACAACCAGCCTTGGTCGGCTTGGGCAATGTCGATATCGGGATCGGCGTAGCGCACATAATAAATACCTTGCGAGCGGTCGCGGTCGGTCACCGTGAAACCGGCGCGATCGAGCGCCAAGCCGACGCGCCGCCAAGCGTGGTCGAAGTCGTCATCGACGAGTAATCGCGGAACATCACCTTCTTTGACGATGCGCGCGCGCGTGATTTCCTCACCGTCGACAGAAGTCATGATGGTTTGCACCTGTTCTTCAGCCGCGCCGAAACGAACCATGATGCGCATCAGCATTTCGGCTTCCAGTTCGGGGTTAGGCGGCTTCAACGCCCAAGCGAACGCGGTGGGCGCGTTACCGGATTCGTGTGTTGGCACTTGCTCCATGCCGCGATGCGATAAATAGATTTCGACGGTCCCCGGCGTTTTGCCTTCTTCGATACGGGTGCGGAATTTGTCACGCTTATAAGTGGTGTAGAAAAAGTCAAGATATTTCCCGACCGTGCGGCGAATCAAATCTTGCGGAATCTCGGCGCGATTTTCCGCCCAATCAGTTTCCATGATACCGAGCATCGGTTGTTCCACTGCCAACACGAAGCCGGTATCCAGCCAAAAGCTGCGCAATATTTCCCATGCTTGCGGCGGCGTGGTTTCGACAACCAGCCAGCGTTCACTACCGGCGCGTTCGATTCGCGCGTTGGTGAATTGCGGCAAGATCGATTTTTCGTGCGCCTCCGCGTATAAGTTACGGCTTTCCATTTCGGACGCGGAAGCGACCGCGTAACGGGTATCATATTGTGGCGCGGTCAGGTCGGGAGGAATTTCCAGCGGCGGTGTCGAGCGCGACGATTTGTAATCGATGCGTTTTGAAAACGACAAGTCCTTGACGGTTTCACAACCACCGATAAGCGCGATAATGAGAATCAGCGACACTACTTTGAGCATGGAACGAATTCCGGGACGATTTTTCATGCAAATTTACTCTCAGGCAAACAAAAAAAGATTATGCTTTCAAACAACCTGCCTCGACCAAGGCTTCGCGTACGGTCTGATGAAAGGTTTCGGACAACGGCGCCAATGGCAGACGTAACGCGGGCGAAATCAACCCCATTTGCGCCATTGCCCATTTCACTGGAACGGGGTTGCCTTCGACGAACAAGCGCCGGTGCAATGATAGCAAGTTATCGTTGATTGCGCGCGCGGTTTTGATATCGCCCTGCGCGGCGGCGGCGCACATTGCGACGATTTTGGCGGGCGCGACACAAGCGGCGACGGAAATCACGCCGTGTCCGCCGAGCAAAAGGTAAGCGAGACTGGTGATATCGTCGCCGCTGTATAGCGCGAATTCAAATTTTCCGCGTCGTCGCAGAGCTTTAAACATCTCGGTGGCGCGTCCGATGTCGCCAGTGGCATCTTTCAGTCCGACGATGCCCGGCACATCGGTCAGACGCAGAACCGTTTCGTTAGCGAGATCGGCGACGGTACGTCCCGGGACGTTGTACAGCACTATCGGCAAATCGACCTTCTCGGCGATTGCGCGGAAATGGCGGTACAACCCTTCCTGCGACGGTTTATTGTAATAAGGGACGACTGAAAGACAACTATCTGCGCCGATCCTTTTGGCGTATTCGGTCAGTTCGATGGCTTCTTGCGTTGAATTGCCGCCGGTTCCTGCCATGACATGCGCGCGCTTGGCGACATATTCGACGGTGACGCGGATCAACTCGTGATGCTCATCGAAATCGACCGTTGGCGATTCTCCGGTCGTGCCGACGATCGTTATGCCGGCGACTCCGCTACCGATATACCAATCGATCAGTTTTTTCAGTGAAGCGAAGTCCAATTTTCCATCTGGGGTCATCGGCGTCACGATGGGAATCAGGCATCCGGTTAGCATGGTCGTCTCCAGAAATACATTGTCCACATTTTACCTGATTCGTCGCAAAATTTAGGCGATGTTTTCAAGATAGAAAAACGTAAAATGGCAACGTATCGACAATCGGCGCATTCGCGTCTGTTACAAAGGCGGTAAGAAACGACAAGGAAACCCAGCACAGATCAGGAATGCGTACGAAGCAAATTGCTTTCTTCACTGTTTTACAGTAATTTTATAGATTAAGCCATAGCGATCTTCGCTGGTAATGGGTAAAATCTCTTTTTTCTTAAAATCGGCGAAAATGCCGATGTTATCCTCAGCTTCAGGAGACGTATAATTACCATGATGACCTTATATTCCGGGACGACCGATCCGTTCAGTCAACGTTGCCGCATCGTGTTGTATGAAAAAGGGATGGATTTTCAGATTGTCGATGTCGATCTAGAAAAAAAAGCCGAAGACATCGCGCTGATGAATCCTTATAACGAAGTGCCGGTATTGGTCGAGCGTGATTTGATTCTGCACGAATCGAACATTATCAATGAATATATCGACGAGCGTTTTCCGCATCCGCAGTTGATGCCACCCGATCCGGTGATGCGCGCCCGGACGCGTTATTTTCTTTTCCGTTTCGAAAAAGATATCTTTATCCATGTCGCCGAGCTTGAGTCGAAAGTCAGTAAGAAGCACGATAAAGCGCGCCTGCAAATTCGGGATGCGCTTTTGCAAATGGTGCCAATGTTCGCCAAACATAAATATTTGCTTGGTGAAGAATATTCGATGCTTGATGTCGCGCTGACGCCATTATTATGGCGGCTCGACTATTACGATATCAGCCTTCCCAAGCAAGCGCTTCCATTGATGAAATACGCTGAACGCCTTTTTGTTCGTCCGGCTTTCTCGGAAGCGATTACTTCAGCGGAACGCGGAATGCGTAAATGATGTCGCTTGAAACGAGGTCGTGTCGTTGCGATTATTATTGATGAGCCAGCCCACCATTTCGTCTGAGGCGTCGGCTAAACCTTATCTTGTGCGCGCGTTTTGCGAATGGTGCGCCGATAAAAACCTGACGCCTTATCTCATCGTTAAAGCCAATGACGAGACGCGCGTGCCGGTTGATTACATCAACAACGGCGAAATCGTACTCAATCTTAGCGCTCGCACCACGCATCAGTTGGCGATCAATAACGAGTGGATCATGTTTTCCGCGCGTTTCGGAGGCATATCGCAAGATATCGCCATTCCTTTTTCCGCCGTTGCCGCGATTTTTGCCAAAGAAACCGGCTATGGTCTTTTCTTCAATACGGATTCCCATGCGCCGTCGGATTCATCCGACGAACAAACCGGAACCAAACGGGAAAGTGATCATCGATCATCTTCATCACATCTTAAGTTGGTTAAATAACGAGGAAACGTTGACGGACAGGGACGTTACGCGCTTTATTTTTTTACGTCATATGCGATATATTATTTTTTTAATAGAGGAGGTTTGAAACATGAAATCAGTTGAAGAACATGATAACGAGGAAATCCGACGGAAGGCGTTGTGGTATCACCGTAACCCGCAACCCGGGAAAATCGATGTCGTTCCTAGTAAGCCGTTGAATACACAGTTCGAGCTGGCGCTCGCTTATACTCCGGGCGTTGCTGCCGCTTGCGAAGCCATTGTCGAATCTCCCGATGACGCCGCGTTATACACCGCGCGCAGTAATTTGGTTGCGGTGATTTCCAACGGAACGGCGGTGCTTGGTTTGGGCAATATCGGCGCGTTGGCGGGTAAGCCGGTCATGGAAGGCAAGGGCGTATTGTTCAAGAAATTTGGCGGCGTCAACGTGTTTGATCTGGAAATCAATGAAACCGATCCGATGAAGCTGATCGATATTATTGCCAGCCTGGAACCGACGTTCGGAGGGATCAATCTCGAAGACATCAAAGCGCCAGAGTGTTTTCTGATTGAAGAAGAGCTTAAAAAGCGGATGAAAATTCCTATTTTCCATGATGATCAGCATGGCACGGCAATCGTCGCCAGCGCCGCCGTATTGAACGCTCTTGAACTCGTGAATAAAAACATTGGTGATGTGCGTCTCGTTTGTTCGGGTGCGGGCGCGGCGGGAATTGCTTGTCTTAACTTGCTTGTCGGCATGGGTATGCAGAAGAAACATATTATTCTCTGCGATTCCAAAGGGGTCATTCATTCTGGTCGAAACGATCTCGCGCCATCCAAACGGAGTTACGCGGTGGAAACGCCGTTACGCACGTTGCGGGAAGCGATTGTCGGCGCCGATCTTTTCCTTGGGCTTTCGGGACCGAAAACGATGGACGCCGAGATGGTCGCGGCGATGGCGAACAATCCGATCATTCTGGCGATGGCGAATCCCGAACCCGAAGTGAGACCTGAAGTCATCATGTCGGTACGCGACGACGCGGTGATCGCGACGGGGCGTTCCGATTATCCGAACCAAGTCAATAACGTATTGGGGTTCCCATATATTTTCCGAGGCGCGCTCGATGTTGGCGCGACGACCATTAACGAAGCAATGAAACGCGCTTGTGCCGAAGCGTTGGCGGCGTTGGCGCGCAATAATCCGGAAACCGAATTCAGCAGAGATTATTTGCTTCCGTCACCGTTCGATACGCGCTTGCGTGTCGAGTTGCCGATTACGATAGCGCGCGCCGCTATAGATACGGGCGTGGCGACACGACCCATCGAAGATTGGGAAGCGTATCGGGCGAGATTATCCTTGCTTTAAATACTGGCTTAACGAAACCAACACAGCGCCGCGACTGACCTTGCGGCGTTGTGTTTTCAAACCCAACTTCTAGGCATGACCTTTGAGCGTTAAGGTCAACGTATATAATGCGTCGAGTTGTTGCGCGATCGATCCTTGGATACGCTCATTGACCAAATTGCCTTCATCGTCGAAAGAATCGCCAAACGCGCTGGCGAATACTTCGGGTTGCGTCAACAGACGCAGATTGAGAATCACGGCGATCTGGCGCAGATGGTATTGCGCGCGGGAAGTTCCCATGCCACCGCCCGCGCCCATCATTGCCGCCGTTTTTCCCGCCAGAAGATAATTGTCTTTTTCGCGTGAAGCCCAATCCAGCGCGTTTTTCAATGCGGGCGCAACCGAATAATTATATTCCGCGCATCCGAGCAACAGCGCGTCGGCTTTTTTGAGTTGTTCAAAAAACGTCAATACGCAAGACGGTTTATCATCGACATCCTGCCGATAAAAAGGAAAAGCCGTAATATCGGCAATTTCTATGTCGATATGAGGCGGCGCGTGATCGCGGGCATAACGCAACATGCCCATATTGGTGGAATTTTTTCTCAAACTCCCACAAATCGCCAATACCTGAATATTCATCATCATTTCCTCTTCAAAAATATGAAGCGATATTCTAACGTTGTTTCCATGCCGAAAGAGACGGTGATTACATCAGTTTTCCAACACGTTTTCATTTACAATGAACTTTTTTACTTTTGGACGATTTTTCGTGTCGCCCACTTCGGATTTTCTTCGTTCCGTCGCGCCGATCATTCGGACGTTGCCATCCGCCGGACGAAAAGTTGACGCGCCCGCGCTCATCGGATCGGGAGACGCTTTCGCGTTGGCGCAAGTCGCCGCGCGGTCTGCGGGCGACCGGAGAATTTTGTGTGTGCTGTGTGAGGAAACGGCGAACGCCTTGCGTCTGGAAGAAGAATTGCGCTGGTGTTTGCCCGAGCTGAAAATCGCCGTGTTCCCTGATTGGGAAACGTTGCCTTACGATCCTTTTTCGCCGCACCAAGATTTGATTTCGGATCGGTTGGTCACGCTTTACCGAATGATGCGCCGCGAGATCGATATCGTTTTGGTAGCGGCGTCGACGGCATTGCAACGATTGACGCCGTCCTCCCATCTGGCGGCGCACACCTTCATGTTGAAGCAAGGCGACACGGTGGATATCGACGATTTGCGCGCGCAATTGTCGCTTGCCGGTTATCGCGCAGTGACGCAAGTCATGGCGGCGGGCGAGTTTTCCGTGCGCGGTGGATTGATCGATTTATTTCCGATGGGAGCGGCGAATCCTTATCGTCTCGATTTCTTCGGTGACGAACTGGAAACCATCCGTATCTTTGACGTCGATGATCAACGCTCACGAGATTCCGTGCCAGAGATTCGCATGTTGCCGGCGCGCGAATATCCGCTGGACGAAGCCGCGCGAAAAATTTTCCGGCAAAAATTTCGTGAAGTTTTTGAGGGCGATCCTTCGCGTTCGCTGCTTTATAAGGATGTTTCCAACGGAGCGACACCAGGCGGACTGGAATATTATTTACCTTTGTTTTTCGAAACGACAGCGCTATTCACCGATTATTTGCCGACGGATTCGCTGATTGCGTTGCACGGGAAAACGCACGACGCTTGCCATCGTTTTTGGGTGGAAACGCAACGACGGTACCGCTTGCTGCGCGGCGATCCGCAGAGACCTCTGCTCGCGCCAGAAAATTTATATGCGCCGCTCGATTTTTTCTTTGGCGCGCTGAAAACGTTTTCGCGTATTGTGATCGAAAACCCTACGAAAACAGGAGACGCCGCGCCGCTGACGCCTTTGCCCGATGTATCGGTAGATCGTCACATCAAACAACCCTTGACGCGGTTGCGCCATTTCATGGATACGGAGGATACGCGCGTTTTGCTGGTTGCCGAAAGCGCAGGTCGCCGCGAAACGATGCGCGGGATGCTGCGTGAACATGGTTTTTTATTTTCCGATGTGGACGATATTGCGGATTGGCTGAACGGCGGCGCATTATCGGGTTTCGTGGTTTCACCTTTGCAGCGGGGATTTATTTGGCGGGAAGCCAATATTTCTTTTGTCACGGAGAGCGACTTATACGCCGATATGCCCGCGCCTGCGGCGCGTAAGAAAAAGTCGCGGGAGAAGTCTTCGGATATCGACGCGGTCATCCGCGATCTTGCGGAGATGCGTGTCGGTGATCCCATCGTGCACGAAGAACATGGGATTGGTCGTTATCTGGGTTTAGTGACATTGGCGCTGAAAGATGGCATCGCTGAATTTCTCCATCTCGAATACGCGAACGACGCGACGCTTTATGTGCCGGTTTCCGATCTTTTTTTGATTTCACGTTATCACGGTGTTTCTCCGGAAGCGGTGACGTTGCACGAGTTGGGCGGTGGTCAATGGGAACGCGCGCGTAAACGAGCGGCGAAAAAAGCATTCGATACAGCAGCCGAATTATTGGACTTATACGCGCAGCGCGCGCTCAGGCAAGGTCATCGTTTCACATTGGACGAACACGAGTATCGCCGGTTTGCCGAAGGTTTTCCGTTCGAGGAAACCGCCGATCAGCAGACGGCGATCGACGCGGTGACCGGCGATCTCGTTTCGGGCAAGCCGATGGATAGACTGGTTTGCGGCGATGTCGGTTTTGGCAAAACGGAAGTCGCTTTGCGGGCGGCATTCGTCGCGGTTGGCGATGGCAAACAGGTTGCGCTGTTGGTGCCGACGACGCTTCTTGCCGAGCAGCATTTTCAAGTATTTTCGGATCGTTTTGCTGAATGGGCGATACGGATCGCCGAGTTGTCGCGTTTTCGCACCGGCAAAGAAGTCAAAACGACGCTCGACGCTCTGGCGAACGGCGGCGTTGATATCGTGATTGGCACACATAAACTAATACAATCCGGCGTGCGCTTCAAAAATCTCGGCTTGATCATTATCGACGAAGAACACCGTTTTGGCGTTCGTCAAAAAGAACAACTCAAAAAACTTCGCGCCGAAGTCGATGTGTTGACGCTTACCGCGACTCCAATTCCGCGCACGCTCGCGATGTCGCTCGAAGGTCTGCGTGATTTTTCCGTGATTGCCACTGCGCCGCAAAGACGACTGGCGATCAAAACGTTCGTCGCGCCGTATTCGGCGGGAATCATTCTCGAGGCGATTTCGCGCGAACTCAATCGTGGCGGGCAAGTGTATTTTCTTCATAACGACGTTCGTACTTTACCGGATAAAGCGCGGCGAATTTCAGAATCGATCCCCGAGGCGCGCGTTGCCGTAGCGCACGGACAGATGCCGGAGCGCGAGTTGGAAAAAGTGATGCGTGATTTTTATCAGCAGCGAATCAATGTTCTGGTCTGTTCTACGATCATCGAAACGGGCATCGACGTGTCTTCGGCAAATACGATTTTGATCGAGCGTGCCGATCGTTTTGGTTTGGCGCAGCTTCATCAATTGCGCGGGCGGGTCGGACGTTCACATCATCAGGCATACGCTTATTTACTGACGCCATCGGAAGAAACGTTGACGGGGCAAGCCCAAAAGCGTTTAGAAGCGATTCAGCAAATGGAACAATTGGGTTCGGGTTTTTATCTGGCGATGCACGATTTGGAAATTCGTGGCGCGGGCGAAATATTGGGTGACGAACAATCGGGAGAAATCGCCGAGGTCGGATTCCAGTTTTACGCGGATATGTTGAAACGCGCGGTCGATGCTCTGAAATCGGGACGCGAACCTGATCTGAGCGAGCCGTTGCGATTGACGACAGAAATTCACTTGCATCATCCGGCATTGCTGCCGGAAAAATATTGTGCTGATGTTCATGAACGTCTCGTGTTATACAAACGTTTGGCAAACGCCGAGACATTCGATGCGTTGGATGCGCTGCATGAAGAATTAATCGACCGCTTCGGATTATTGCCCGATGAAGGCAAAACACTATTATCATGCCATCGTTTGCGCTTATTGATTCGTCCGTATGGTGTTCGCAAACTCAATATCAACGGTGAACATGCGGCGCTGACCTTCATCGACAAGCCGCCGTTCGATGTGGGTGGTTTGATTGACCTCGTGCAAAAGGACAAACGAATCCATTTTGCCGGACCCAACCGTATCCGTATCGAGCAAGCGACGCGGGATGGCGACGAAGCGATTTTGCTGATCCGCGATTTTCTTGGGCATTTAAAAATATAAACACGTGATTGTGTCTGGCGATATCGCGGCGAATCGGGTATGATGCAATCACTTTCTTTGGGGAGTAGCCGCTCCGCGCGAGGTTTGCGTCAACATGCTTGACTATACAGTCATGGCGCAAACGGTCGGTATTCCGATTTGGCAAGACCACGGATTGTTTCGCCGTTGCTTGGTCGGAAAACGGCGAGATGATCTTGTGTGTTTGCAATCCGACCGAGAAAATCATGGATTCTTTTTTTGTTTCGACAGGAATCGTCGCGCTTGCCGAGATCGGCGATAAAACACAACTGCTTTCTTTTGTATTGGCGGCGAAATACCGCAAACCACTGCCGATTATTTTAGGTATTTTGGTTGCCACGCTGATCAATCACGCGTTTGCCGGCTTGATCGGAACATGGATTACTGAATTGCTTTCGCCTGTCGCATTGCGTTGGGTGATTGGTTTACTGTTTTTGGCAATGGCGGTTTGGGTATTGATTCCAGACCGTTTCGAAGTCAAAGACGCTCGTCTTGTTTCGCTTGGCGTTTTCGGTACGGCGCTGATCGCATTCTTTTTTGCCGAGATGGGCGATAAAACCCAGGTAGCGACAGTGATGCTCACCGCGCATTTCCACGCGTTCATTTTAGTCGTGTTGGGAACGACGCTAGGCATGATGTTGGCGAACGTTCCGGTGGTTTTTTTGGGGGATAAACTCGCTCATCGTTTGCCGATGCGGGCGGTACACGTCGTTGCCGCGCTGGCGTTTGCGGTATTGGGCATTCTGGCGTTGATTTAGGTGAAGGACGGAAAAATCCCGTGAAATATATACATAACAGGCGTGTCGCGTAAGCGAAACCGCCGGAACAGCCGAATAACAACATCCCTCAACGTCAGCCTGTAAGAGCGAGATCATCAAATGTCAGAAATTAGAAACATTTTGTCTCTACATCTTGCCTCTACAGGGTTTCCGCCCTTATACTAATAATAAAAACAACAATTTTTATAAAATAATCCGCAGCGTGTGAAAAACTACCGCGCAACAACGTAATATGTAATACGATAATTACGCTTTGGAAACTGTTTTGGTTACGGCAACATATCCAAAGTATATTAGTTGATGTTTTTGTTCGAGAAGAGAGATGAACACGGAAAAATCAATAGCGAACGGTAGCGTTAGGTTTGGTCCTGCATCGGCGGGCGACCCGGGTTATGCGAAAAGCGTATTGAGGGATAGATGCTCTTGTGATTCTCGCTCATTCACAAGATTTACCGCGTTGCTCGGCGCGGTATTTGGCAAGAAATCAGCGCGTCATCAAAAAGCATCCTTTCTTCCATGCCACGAAGCAAGGCATCACAAAAAGGTTGGGTTATCGGCATTCGTGGCAGCGATGTTGTGCGTGGGCGTTACTGCGCAGGCGGCGACGATCACGGTAAACAGTGCTGTTGACGCGCTTACCGATGGCGACAAATGTACCCTGCGCGGGGCGGTAAGTTCCGTCAACGCCGGCAGCGATCAAAACAACTGTGTCGCCATCGTCTCGCCCGATGCTTATGGCAGCAACGACACCATCACATTCGACGCGGCAGTATTCAG
>JAISYH010000058.1 GCA_031270015.1 Burkholderiales bacterium
TCAGAACCGACACCACTGATTCCGAGTAAACCGCTTTTCTTATTGAGGTAATTAACGGTTTCGTGAATATTCATGCCGGTTTTGTCCATCAGGTATTCCACCGCCGCCGGATCAATATCGCCGCTGCGCGTCCCCATCACCAGTCCTTCGAGCGGCGTCAAACCCATCGACGTATCGATACACTTGCCGTTCTTAACCGCTGTGACGCTGGCGCCGTTGCCTAAATGGCATATCACTAGTTTAAAATCTTTCCTGCCCATCAATTGGGCAGCTTCGCCTGACACATAAAGATGGCTTGTGCCGTGAAACCCGTATCTGCGCAAATGATATTTCTTATAATCTTCGAATGGGATGGCGTACATATACGCATAATCCGGCATCGTCGAATGAAAAGTATTATCGAACACGGCAACCATCGGTCGATCCGGCAACATTTTACGACACGCTTCAATACCTATCAGATTAGCAGGCATGTGTAAGGGACCTAAGTCAATATTGCTTTTAATAACTTCGATCACTTTATCGTCGATACGCACACTTGAGTCGTATTCTTCGCCACTCAACAAAACGCGATGACCAACCGCGACAATTTCAGACATATCATCGATCGCGCCGACCTCGGGATCAATCAATACCTCCAGAACGAATTCCAACGCTTCAAGATGTGTCGGCGCTGCGTGTTCGACGTATATCTCTTTTTTACCGCTGTGCTTTATCGTGGAACCGCTTTGCCCGATCCGCTCGCAAAGTCCTTTGGCAAGAACAGTTTCATGGGTCATTTCGATCAACTGATACTTGAGCGACGAACTTCCTGCATTGATCACTAAAATTTTCATGGGTACGCTCTCCTTATATTATTCATGCTTGACATGATCGACGGAATGTCAGCCGACGGCGGCTTGCATGGCAGTAATTGCCGTTACGTTGATGATGTCTTCGACGGAACAACCGCGCGAAAGATCGTTTAATGGTTTTCTGAAACCTTGGCAAATAGGTCCGATCGCTTCTGCGCCGGCGAGACGTTCTACCATTTTATAGCCGATGTTGCCTGCTTGTAGATCAGGAAAAATGAAAACGTTGGCGCGTCCCGCGACCGAGCTATTAGGCGCTTTGGATTTGGCGATTCTCTCGACGACCGCCGCGTCGAATTGAAGTTCGCCGTCAATTTTGAGATCGGGAACGAGCTTTTGCACTATTTCTGTCGCCTGTACAACTTTATCGATCGACTCGTGTTTCGCCGATCCTTTGGTCGAAAAAGACAACATCGCAACGCGCGGTTCCGAAAAGCCGGCAATAGTTTTGGCGGACTCTGCCGAAGCTATTGCGATAGCCGCGAGCTGTTCTGCCGTCGGGCTAGGATTGACTGCGCAATCGCCGAAGATCAGGACACCGCTTTCGCCAAAAGACGACGCGCGCTCCGGCATTACCATCACAAAACAACTGCTGACCGTGCTGATTCCGGGTGTCGTCTTGATGATTTGGAGCCCCGGGCGCAACATATCACTGGTCGGGTGCATTGCGCCGCCGACCATCCCGTCCGCTTCGTCCATCTGCACCATCAACACACCAAGATACATCTCGCCGCGGGCAAGTTTTTCCGCTTCCTCCAAAGACATGCCTTTCGCTTTCCGCATTTCATATAACGTTTGGGCGTACGGCGCGATATCGATAGTTTTCGGATTCACTATCTTGATGCCCGTTAAATCAGCATCAGAGTGTTTTTGCTTAATGGCGGCTTCGTCGCCCAAAATAACGATATGGGCGATTTTTTGTCGCGTGATGATCTCCGCCGCTTTCACAACCCGCTCATCGTCCCCTTCGGGAAAAACAATAGTTTTGTTTAGCTTCTTTGCTTTTTCTTTGATCGATTCCAAAAACTTGTTCATGGGTTCGCTCCTTAAAAAATAGTTTTTCAATAAAATATTTGCTTGGCAAATATCGCGATGAAAGCCCCGACATCGAAGCTGACGTTGATCATACTTGAAAAAATCGAATGATAAAACACACAACCTTCTTAAGGGTAAATAAACAAAAACTTAAACGCATGTCTTAAGCCGCCTATTTTTAATCTGTCGCCACTGAAAGAGAGACGTTAGGATTTCACCTTATCGGACCTTCTGTCGCGTCGTCGGTTACCGTCACTCTGAGTTAAACGGCAGACGTCATAGCTGTTTTACTCCTCACGCTGACAACACACCTAAAAAGGCGTTGGTCTCACCCTTTATTGTGTCACACGCTGCAAGAGAGTTACCTACGGATGCGTCTTGTTCTATACTAATGAAAATCCTGACTCGTAGAAAGGGCATATCATGACGAATCCCGTATTTATTCGCACCGAAGATTTGATTGAAAGCGTCGCTGACGCGTTGCAGTACATTTCTTACTATCATCCGATAGATTACATTGAAGCGCTTGGACGCGCTTATGAGGCGGAGCAATCTCCTGCGGCGCGTGACGCCATCGCGCAAATTTTGACCAACTCGCGTATGAGCGCGGAAGGACATCGACCCATCTGCCAAGATACGGGGATCGTCGTCGCTTTCGTCAAAGTGGGCATGGATGTGCGCTTTGAGGACTCGTCGCGCTCGCTGCTCGACATGATTAACGAGGGCGTCGCCCGCGCTTATACCGATACCGCCAATACTCTGCGCTATTCGGTACTTGCCGATCCCGCCGGCACGCGCAAAAATACGCGCAACAACACGCCCGCCATCGTCTATTTTGATCTCGTGCCAGGCAATACCGTCGATGTCAAAATTTCCGCAAAAGGCGGTGGCTCGGAAGCCAAATCGAAATTAGCGATGTTGAATCCGTCCGATTCCATCGTCGATTGGGTAGTGAAGACCGTCCCGACGATGGGTGCGGGTTGGTGTCCGCCGGGCATTCTCGGGATCGGGATCGGCGGCACATCAGAAAAAGCGGTGTTGATGGCGAAAGAAGCATTGATGGACCCGATCAATATTGACGAGCTTATCAGACGCGGCGCCAACAATCGCATCGAAGAACTGCGGCTGGAAATTTACGATAAAGTCAACGCGCTTGGTATCGGCGCTCAGGGTTTGGGTGGTTTATCGACTGTGCTAGACGTGAAAATTCTTGATTACCCGACGCACGCCGCCAATCTGCCCGTCGGAATGATCCCCAACTGCGCGGCAACCCGTCACCTCCACTTTACCCTTGACGGCAGCGGTCCCGCGAAATTGACGCCGCCTGATCTCTCGCGCTGGCCCAAAGTCACTTGGGCGCCGTCCTCTGACTCGCGGCGCGTCAACCTCGATACGTTGACGCCGGAAGAAGTCGCTTCGTGGAAGCCGGGCGAGCGCCTCTTGCTCAATGGCAAAATGCTCACCGGACGTGATGCCGCGCACAAGCGCATTACCGACATGCTCGCCAAAGGCGAAACTTTGCCAGTGTCGTTCAAAAACCGCGTCATCTATTACGTGGGTCCGGTCGATCCAGTCGGAGATGAAGCCGTTGGTCCTGCTGGTCCCACCACTTCGACGCGGATGGATAAATTCACTGAAACGATGTTGAACCAAACGGGATTAATCGCGATGGTAGGCAAAGGCGAACGCGGCGCGGTAGCAATCGAAGCGATCAAAAAACACAAAGCGGCTTATTTGATCGCCGTCGGCGGCGCGGCTTATCTCGTCGCCAAAGCAATCAAGCGATCCAGAATCGTCGCGTTTGAGGACCTCGGCATGGAAGCAATTTACGAATTTGAATTGAAAGATATGCCCGTCACCGTCGCTGTCGATAGCTCTGGCGAATCGCTGCATCAATCAGGACCGCTCGAATGGCAGAAGAAGATAGGAAAGATTCCGGTAATCTCGACTTGACCCCCCGTTGCCAACCCAATAAAAAACGGAGCTTGTCTCCGTTTTTTATACTACTATTAGCGCATTCGCTAATGATTTGACAATCAAACGAATTCGTGTTGATCAGCCGTATATTGACGTTTTTACCAAGACTCGTTTCTGGTTGAGCATTCAACGTTACTTAATATTCGCTGCCTGCCGCTCCGCGTGATACGACGAACGCACCAACGCGCCGACAGCCGCCCGTTTGAATCCCATCGCATATGCTTCGCTCTCGAAATATCGGAAGGTTTCCGGCGTCACATAACGCAGTACCGGAAGGTGCGCTTTCGATGGTTGCAAATATTGACCGATGGTCAACATCTCGACATCGTGCGCGCGCAGGTCGCGCATTACTTGCAGAATTTCATCGTCGCTTTCGCCGATCCCAACCATCAAACCCGATTTGGTTACGACGCGCGGCGCGCGCGCCTTATATTCTTTGAGCAACATCAACGAGTGCGCATAATCAGCGCCCGGTCTTGTTTGTTTATAAAGCCGCGGCACAGTTTCCAAATTATGATTCATCACGTCTGGCGACGTGACGGTCAGAATGTCCAACGCCGTTTCGAGTCGCCCGCGAAAATCGGGAATGAGCGCTTCGATTTTCGTTTTTGGAGTTTGGTTACGCAACGCTACGATACAGGCAGCGAAATGCGCCGCGCCGCCATCGCGCAAATCGTCACGGTCAACGCTGGTAATCACAACATAATTCAATTTCATCGCGGTAACCGTCGCCGCGAGTTTTTCCGGTTCGTTTTCATCGAGCGGTAAGGGGCGCCCGTGCCCGACATCACAAAACGGACAACGGCGCGTACAAATATCCCCCATAATCAAAAACGTCGCCGTACCTTTTCCAAAACATTCACCGATATTCGGACACGACGCTTCTTCGCACACCGTATGCAACTTGTGCGTGCGCAACGCTTCTTTGATCTCATAAAAACGCGGTGAACTCGCCGCGCGCACGCGTATCCATTCCGGTTTTTTTAAAACGGGTTGCGGCACGATCTTTATAGGAATGCGCGCGATTTTGGCTTCGCCCTTTTGTTTTACGCCCGCTTCGATTTGTTTTCCGATTTTATCGATCATCGCAAAATTTCTCCCGCAATCGACTCATTTTTCGACAATAAACATTCCGCCACTTGCGGAGCCAACTGCCGTGCGGCGGTACAAAGATCGATGCGAATTCCGAAATCGGCAAGTTGCGTCACTTTAAGTCCCGCAAAACCGCACGGATTGATATCGGTAAATGGCGCGAGCGACATATCGATATTGACGCTCAAACCATGATAAGCGCGTCCGTTTTTGACTTTCAATCCGAGCGCAGCGATTTTGTATTCACTATGATCGCGCCGCACGTAAACGCCCGGCGCGCTCGCCTTGCCGTAAGCGGCAATGTCGAAACCACCAAGCCATCGACACACTGCTTCTTCCAGACGGCGCACCATCTCACGCACACCAAGTTTTTGTCTGCGAATATCGACCAACGTATATAACACCAATTGCCCCAACCCGTGATAAGTAACCTGCCCACCACGATCCGTCGCCACGACGGGAATATCGGTTTCACGCAACAAATGTTCGCGTTTCCCCGACAAACCGAGCGTATAAACAGGCGTATGTTCAGTCGCCCAGAGTTCGTCCGCCGTAGCTTCGTCACGGTCATCGGTAAACGTCCGCATCGCCCGCCAACACGGTATATAATCGGTACGTCCCATCCAGCGCAATAGGAAAGGATTTTGCGTTCCCAAATCCATGACTTCCGCCGGACGCATCAAATCACCCAACTGATCATAGGATGCGCCGTCAATGCGCGATATAGCGCATCGAGCTGAGCTTTGTTTTCCGCCCGTACCGTTACTGTCAACGATAAATAATGATTGGCGTTGGAAGTACGTATTTCCATCGCGCTCGAATCGTAATCGGAGAAATGCGTACGCACCAGCTCAGCGATGGTCGACGCGAAGTTGTTTTGGTTTTTCCCTATGACTTTGATCGGAAAATCGCACGGAAACTGCAGCAGCGTTCCTTCTTGATTCCCCTCGAAAGTATGATTAGTTATCGTTTTTGGCAACACTGATTGGTTCGACATGATAAGAAACGCGAATCATCTGACCCGCCCGTAACGTCGTCGGTTTTTTGATATCGTTCCAGCGCATCAAATCTTTTATCGTCGTGCCATGCGCGCGTGCGATTTGTCCCAACGTATCGCCTTCTTGAACACGATAACTCCGTCCCGACCCCACAACTTCGATAATATTGTTTTCCTCACTCTTGCCCGATTGAATCGCCAACGCTTTTCCCAGTCCGCCATCGTCTTCGATCACAATACGTTGCCCGATCCGCAATAAAGATTTTTTCGTCAAGCGATTCCAGCGCAACAAGTTATTTACAGAAACCTGATAATGCGCGGCAATCGAACTCAAGGTATCGCCTTGCCGCACGATATGCACCGCGCTCCGCGCTTGCGGTTTTTCCTCGCTGCTCTTTTCGTCCACTGGCGCGGAGACTTTTGCGACTGTTTTCGATGATGCGCTTGATGCCGCGACTTGGATATTTTGCCCAATGCGTAACACGACCTTTTTATCGAAATGATTCAATGCTTCCAATTCTGTCACTGTCACGCCGTAATGTTTGGCGATACCACTCAGAGTATCGCCTTTTTGCACTGTGTGCGTCGTTGTCTGATCTCTTTTGTTATTGTTTTTCGTCGATGATTCTTGCCGCGCGGTATATACCGGCGCGTTGCTCATCACGCGGATATTTTTCCCCGCGCGCAACGCCGACGGTTTTTTGATACCGTTCAAACGCATCAACGCTTGTACGTCCACGCCGTAACGTTTGGCGATACCGCTCAGAGTATCGCCTTTCTTCACTTTGTAATACATCGTACGTGTCGAAGGCACAGTCGTAAACACCGTGTTCACCAACGAAACTTCGGTCATCGCCGACGGTTGTTCGGCGGGCACTAATAATGCCAATCCTTCGCGTACTTGTGTTTTGCTGCCCAAGCCGTTGACCGCGCGCAACGCTTCCGGCGTCATATTGAATTTGTCGGCAACCTGCGCGAGCGTTTCACCTTTCTGTATGCGATATGCCTGCCATGTTACCAGCGGTTGATCGACCAAATCCAACTTCGAGGCAAAAATATTAGCTTTGTCGATTGGCAATAATAACGTAAATTCGTTCGCGCCGGCAATCACCGGACGGTTGTGTTGTGGATTCAACGCAAGAAATTCTTCTTTCGACATTTCCGCCAGCGATACCGCCATATCGACATCCATTTTACGCATCGTTTTGACGACAGTGAAATACGGCGCGTCGGGAATATCAGCAAGCGTCAAACCGTATTTACCCGGATCGCGAATAATATTTTTTACTGCCTGTAATTTTGGCACATAGTTTTTCGTCTCGTTTGGCATCTTCAGCGCGGCGTACGTTTCCGGTTTTTTTGAAGCGCGGTTTTTCGCCAGCGCCCGCGACACGCTGCCTTCACCCCAGTTATAAGCCGCTAGTGCCAAATGCCAATCGGTAAAGTCACCGTATAGTTTTTGCAAATAATTGAGCGCGGAATCGGTTGCCGACAAAACATCGCGCCGCTCATCCATCCACCAGTTTTGCTTCAACCCGTAATGTTTGCCGGTAGACGGAATGAATTGCCAAATTCCCGACGCGCTGCTTCTAGACAGCGCGTTCGGGTTGTACGCGCTTTCGATCATCGGCAATAACGCAATCTCCATGGGCATCTGTCGCGCTTCGATTTCGTGAACGATGTGATAAAGAAATAAGCGGCTGCGCTCAATCATCCGCTCGACGTAATCGGGACGATCCGCATACCAGCGTTCCCATTTTTCCACCAGCGCGCCGTCGAGATCGGGAATCGCGTAGCCGTTAACGATCACCTCCCATAAATCGGTTTCGGGCGGCGGTAACTCGACTAATTCGTCACGAGCCGCCTCGGGAAACATTGTTAAATCGCGCGCTATCGCAAGGCGCATATCGAACGTCGTATCGTATTGGTTGTAGGATTTTTCGGAAGATTCCGCTTTGGGCGTTTCGGCGGGAGGCGCAACTGGCGTTTGCGCGCAAGAAGAAAGGAAGAATATCGCCGCGCCGACGACAATCAAGCGCGGTATGGCTGTGCGGGTGAAACAATACAAAAGCAAAACATCCTCGTGAACGAGTTCTTGACCATTGGATAGTAGAGTGACTTATCGAGAACGTCAATCGTTTGGAACGACAAAAGACATTTTCTTACCGAAAATCATTTTTCCACTGCCGTAACACTGAAAATACTTCGATATCTGTGATACACGGTAACCCGCTGCGCGTCCGCGCCGCCGTTTGCACCGACGGTTCGTTGACGCGCAAAAACGGATTCGAGGCGAATTCTTCATAGAGCATCGTCGGCACGCTCGGTTGCTCATCGTCCAGCATGGCAATCACACGTGCTTCGCGCTCACCGATCGCCGGATTATCCGGCTCTACCGCCTGCGCAAAACGCAGATTCGCCAACGTATATTCATGTCCACAATACAGCCGCGTGATCGGCGGCAAGGCGGCGAGTTTTCGCAACGAGTGCCACATTTCTTCCGGCGTACCTTCGAAAATTCGCCCGCATCCGGCAGCGAATAACGTATCGCCCGAAAAAAGTGCTGTTTCCTGCGCGCTTTTGCCATCGACCATTTTTATAGCATAAGCCAGATGCCCGCGCGTATGCCCGGGCGTCGCCAATACCTCGCATTGCGCCACGCCGCGCAGAAAAATCAGTCGCTCGCCGCCGCGCAGTGGATGCGTTCGCGCCGGAATATGTTCATGAATCGAACCATACACCGGCATCTGATAACGCGCCGCCAACGCTTCGTTACCGCCGACGTGATCTCCATGATGATGCGTGCACAATAACGCCTCGACCGACAATCCCAGCGCCTCGACGCGCTCAATGACCGGCGCGGCATCGCCGGCGTCGATCACGACCGCACTGCGTTCGTCATGAATCAACCAGATATAATTATCGGAAAATGCCGGAATTGCGATAATCTGATATGCTAATCGCGCGGAACTCATGAGTTTTCCTTTTACCTGTCGGATATTTCACTATTGTACTGAACCGCTCTCGTCATGATCGAATCTTCTTCGGAAACCCAGAACGAAACCCCCGCGCCGCACGGCTGGAATTCCCATTTGGTACGTTACCTAATGGCGCGTGAGCATAATCTTTTCGATCAAGCCGTCACTGATATCTTCGGATTTTACGCGCTGCAAATCGGTTTGCCACAGTACACGATGCTTGAACAAACACGCATCCCTAATTGCTGGTCGCTCGATTTCGATGCGCCCGCGCAAGTATTCGCCGACCCGCACGCGCTCCCGTTTCCCGAAGATTCGCTCGATTTGATCGCTTTGCCGCACACGCTCGAATTCACCGACGACCCACACCAGATCTTGCGCGAAGCCCACCGCGCATTGCGCGCGGAAGGACGCCTATTGATCACCGGTTTCAATCCATACTCATTGTTCGGACTGTGCCGCCGTTTACACAAAAGAGACGAGCCGCCTTGGAACAACCAGTTCATCAGTCCGTATCGCCTGAAAGATTGGCTTTCCTTACTCGGTTTCGATCTTGCTGGCGGCGCGTTTGCCGTCTATGTTCCCCCATTTGCCAACGAAAAATGGCTTCATCGCGCGCAATGGTTCGAAAAAGCGGGCGACCGCTGGTGGCCTATTGCCGGCGGTATTTACTTTTTGCACGCCATCAAAAAAGTGGTCGGCTTGCGACTCGTCACCTCGATTTGGAAGCGCGACGCGCGACGTAGAAACTGGGCAGCCGCGCACCGTATGCCGCAAGAAAAGAACCCGTACGAAACATGACCGTCGATATTTACACCGATGGCGCGTGCAAAAGCAACCCGGGACCAGGCGGCTGGGGCGTACTGTTGATTTACGGCAAGAAAGAACGCGAACTTTTCGGCGGCGCCCTCGAAACTACCAACAATCGTATGGAACTTACCGCAGTCATCGAAGCGCTGAGAACGCTAAAACGCCCATGCCGTGTCCGCCTCTACACCGATTCCACCTATGTCAAAAACGGAATTCAGACATGGATACATAACTGGAAAAACAACGGCTGGCGCACCGCCAATAAAAAGCCCGTCAAAAACAGCGACTTATGGCAAACGCTCGATGAAGAAACGGCGCGCCATGAGATCGAATGGTTTTGGATCAAAGGGCATGCCGACAACGCGGGCAACATCCGCGCCGACGCGCTCGCCAATCGAGGCATCACCGCCGCGCAAGTGAACTCTTGAAACCCGTTGCAAAATAACTATATATCAAACGACGCGCGTGTTAGAATATTCTCTCACGTAGCGCGTCAACCAACACTGGGGGTGTACCGGTTTCGACGGGGGTATTGACGCAGCGCGGGGCATGTCGAGGCGCTTAACCTCGTAAAAATG
>JAISYH010000018.1 GCA_031270015.1 Burkholderiales bacterium
TTCGCATTTTAATATCCTATAATGTGAGGCATGAAATCCAGATGGACATTCCGCTGCTACCCGACACCGGATCAGGCGCAACACCTGAACCGGACGTTCGGCTGTGTGCGGTTCGTCTGGAATTGGGCGCTGCGGTTGCGCAGCGACGGGTTCCGCTCCGGCGAGCGCATCGGCTACCCGGAGACCGATCGGCGGCTGACCTTGCTCAAGCGCCAACCCGATACGGTGTGGCTGAACGAGGTGTCGAGCGTGTGCTTGCAGCAGTCGCTGCGCGATCTTCAGGTTGCCTTTTCCAACTTCTTCGACAAGCGCGCCGCCTATCCGAACTTCAAGCGCAAGGACGGCGCGCAGTCGGCGAACTACACCGAGCGCGGGTTCTCGTTCGACCCGAAGACCCGCACGCTCAAGATCGCCAAGATCGGCGCGATCAAGGTCAAATGGTCGCGCCGCACGATCCCGTCGTCGTCGTCGATTCGCCTGATCCGCAAGCCGAGCGGCAAATACTTCGTGTCTCTCGTCGTCGAAACGCAGCCGGTGCCGCTGCCCGAAACAGGGCAATCGGTCGGCATCGACTTCGGCGTCAATCGCCTTGCCACGCTTTCGACTGGTGAGAAGATCGCCAATCCAAAGCACGGCGCAAAGTGGCAACGCCGACTCGCGTTCTACCAGAAGCGTCTCGCCCGCAGCACGAAGGGCAGCAAGCGTCGCGCGTATATCAAACAGCATGTTGCCCGGCTGCACGAAAAGATCGCCAACAGCCGCACCGACACCCTGCACAAGCTCAGCACGGACATGGCGCGGCGGTTCGACGTGATCTACATCGAAGACCTCAACCTGCGCGGAATGCTGAAGAACCACAGCCTTGCGCGTGCATTGAGCGATGCCAGCATCGGGCAGGCCGCCCACATGCTCGAAGAGAAGGCCGAACGGTACGGCAAGCGCGTCGAACGTATCGACCGCTGGTATCCGTCGAGCAAGACGTGTTCGTGCTGCGGGCACATTCAGGAACGAATGCCGCTGTCTGTCCGGGACTGGACGTGTCCGAGTTGCGACACGCGCCACGATAGGGACGTGAACGCAGCGGTCAATATCATGGCGGTCGGGCAGACCGTTTCTGCGCATGGAGGGACTGTAAGACGGGCGCGGGCCACGGCCAGCGAGCGCAAGTCCCGGCGAAGTGCGAACCGACAAGGCGATGATCGTGCGTAGCATGGTTTCCGCTGTTGGAATCTCCCCCCCCTTCAGGCGGGAGAGGATGTCAAGGTCAGTAGTCTTTAAAAAGGAAACAGCATCCAAGCACACACCGAGCAATAGCCTGAAACGCCTTTAAATACCACCCAGAGCCTCAAATCGACCTGTAGCGGCGTTTTCCAAACATGGTAGCTACCCTTCCCTACCCGAAACCGCCTATGACGGTTTTAAGGCTTACGCGCCACGACAACCCTAGCGGAAAATCTCCAAGTGTGAGCCAAGGCGAACGAGTCGGAGTATGGTGGCTTAAGAGTCAAAAAACTACATGCAGGATAGGCGAAGTGTCTTCGCTGTAATACAAAATTTTACCATGGTAAAATTTTGATGCTATCCGCATGGTTATATCGTTGACAACGACTACAAAATGAACATACGCCTAGCCGCGCGCCGGGTCATCGGTCGCGGTCAATAACGATTATCTTCTGTTGTTCTTCCCTCTCTCTTTTTACTTGCTCAAAGCGTTCCCGTTGAGACTGTTGCTCGGTCTGTTGTAGGGATGCTTTTTTATTGTCCTGGCTGCGTTCCATTTCCTTCGGTTTTTCTTTTTCTTCCTGCATCCGTTTAGCCTGCTCGAAACGTTCCCGTTGGGATAGCTCGCGCGGCACCGGCTTTTGTTCTTGCGTCTGAGCAAAGCGCTCGCGCTGGTTCGGCTCTCGTTGCTGTTCTTGAGCGAGTTTCGCTTGCGAATCTCGCTCCCGTTTAGCTTTTTCAAGCTCCATCGACAAGTCAAGTATTGTCTTGTCGATGGATTCAATCCGTCTCTCAATTCCTTCGTCTCGCGCTTTAGTTAATCTCTCACTAATTTCGTCGTTATCGCCGCGCTGTTGTGCGGCGGTTTTGACTCTTTGCTGCGCTTTTTCCTGCTCGCGCCAGTCGTTTCTGCGGTCACTTTCCTGTCTGGTGCGTCTTTCAAAGTTTGTGGTTTTTACGCCTAAATGTTTTGATGGTTCTTTGTCGATTCCGCGTACCTCAAAACTGCGATGATCAACCCTCGCATCCAATCCCAGTTCCTTGAATCGAGTGTTTTGCAAATCCGAAAACCGTTCGCGCCAGTGATCTACCTCTTTTGTTTTTTTGTCGTCGAGCTCGCGAGTTTTTTCAGTGAAACCATTTTCAGAGAGTCGCCGCGTGGAGCATAAAATATGAGCGTGATAATTTCTTTCGTCCCCTTTCTTGTTCGGCTCATGAACCGAAACATCAGCAACGCATCCGTGCCTGTCAACAATTTCGCGCGCAAAATCCATTGCCAATTTCTTCCGCTCGTCAGCGGACAGTTCGCTTGGCAAAGCGCATTCAAACTCTCTCGCAACAGTTGAGTTTTTGCGGGTCTCTGCTCGCTCGGCAGCATTCCATAATTGGTTCCGGTCATTCGCCCAAGCAGGCGAATTTCTTGGCAACACGATTTCAGAGTCTAAGACGCCACCTTTTTTTGTGTAGTCAAAAATCTCCCCTGTTCGCTCATCATGAATTTTGCAAGCAGCGCGATAAGCTGCCGCCGCCGTGGCGGAACGCCCGGCGCTGCGGCCTATTGTTTTCACGGATAGATGATAAATTGCCATCGCTCACTTTCCTTTCCGAAACCACGTTCGCTGCCAATGGGGTCGAGGGGCGAAGCCCCCGCGCGCGCAAACTCGTAGAGTTTGCATAAGTGCGCCCTTCTCACATTCGTTCGTCGGGTTCGGTTTCGAGTATAGCCAATAAAAGAGACAGAATGACATTTTGAAATTGTGCGTGGTAAATAAATCTGATAACAGGAAGTGAAAAAACAACAGCTTCCCCAAAAAGAAAAAAATTTTTTTGCTTCTAAACACGTGAAACGTTTAATTGTTATTAATAATAATTTATAACAATATCAAGAAGCCTAACACTATTCACAATTTTAATACGTACAGAAAAGTGATAAGTTTTCGTTGAGGAGAAAATCAAAATGAAACCAAATCCACTCAACGAAAAAATTGAAGTGTTGGAGGAACGCTTGCGGAAAGCAAAAATGCAACGGGCGGCGTTAGTTTCTAAACAAAAAGCTTTAGCAAAAAAACGAAATAGACAGGACGATACGAGGCGGAAAATTTTGACGGGCGCAGCGGCACAAGAAATGATTAATAAAGGATTAATAGACGGCGAAAAATTTCAAAATTTTTTGAAAACGTACTTAGTGCGGCAAAAAGATTTAAGTCTTTTCTTTGACGACGAAAATGAGGAGAAAACAAATGAATGATTATGATGTTGACCAAAATGGCATTTTTATGATTTCACTGAAGGCTTCCGGCCTCTGGTTTTGTACTTGGTCAATTTTATTTTTGATGGTTCCTTTGCCGTTTGCCAGTCGTTTCGGTTCAATTTTGGTGGCAGGTATTTCCACTATTTTTTTTCTGATTGGGATTAATTTTTTTACGCTTGGCATTTATCTGCTCCTAAGGGGTGGCGCGGCGAGACAGTACGCAGAACAACAACGCCATTGGGCGGCACAAAAAATAGAAGACCGAAAACAAGAATTAATGAACAGCCAGTCGGGAGCATTTAGCGGATTGAGTCTTGGTTATTCAACGGGATTGTTGGAAAATCGCGGATGTCCGGTTGGCGTTCGCGCTAACGAAAAAATCCATCTGCCACCACCTAATTGCTGTCAAAACATCCTCGTTTTAGGTGGCATTGGGTCAGGCAAAACAGCTTCGGTTATTAACCCTACTTTATTGCAAATCTTAAGAAGCGATGCCTCGGCTCTGATTTTTGATATCAAAGGCGATTTTCAATGTGAGGTTGCCGCAATTGCGACATTCGCAAAACGAAAATATCAGATTATAGGATTAGCCGGAGACGCTTTGACCATCAATCTTTTTCGCGGGTGCAGCCCTGAGCAAGCGTCAGGCTATCTACGGAGTTGCTTCGTAGCGAAAGGTGCCGCCTCAGGCGATTCGTCGTTTTGGGTGGATAGCGCTTGTAATTACTGCCGCAATCTCTTGTATTTGATCGAGCTTGGAGGGGGCGACTACAACATTGCTGGATTAGCCACGGTTGCGTTCAGTGAGCGAAAGCGAAACGAACTGATTGAGGCGTGTCTATCTAAAGCCGAAAAGACCGAGTTCAGCGAAAGTGAATCAGGAATATGGGATCTGGTTTTTGACTATTTCCAAGAGTCGGTCGCACAATGGGACGACAAATTGCGATCAAATATTTTGGCCACTTTGCAAACTGTCTTGAATCCGTTTGTTATGCCAGATTTTGTCAAGGCGTTTAGCGCGGGCAATGACAAAGAAGTCAATTTTGATGATTTGCTGACGGCACCGACGATTTTTTTGGTGCAGTTACCGCAAAGCATGGGAGATGGCGCGCGCTGGGCGTATTTACTGATAAAGCTGAGGTTTTTTGACTTGATGCGCTCTCGTCGAGCGCGTAGCGCCGTGAATCAAGATCGCTTTGTCGCTTTTTTTTGCGATGAATATCAAAAAATTGTTGATTCGGTCTCGGACATAGATTTTTGGGACAAAAGTCGGTCAAGCAAGTGTTTTGGCGTGGTCAGCATGCAAGGCTATTCGAGCTTGATCCAGTCTGTCGGCAGCCGCCAGGCGGCTGATGCCATTGCGCAAAACTGGCGGCAAAAAGTCCTGCTCCTATCAGAAGACCAAGCAAGTATTGAGCAAATGCAAAAACTGATAGGGCGTGGCGATGCGCAAATACACAGCCACAGCGAGAGCAAAAGCGTAGGCGCGCGCGGGCAAAACGGGGCAGCGCAAAAGACAAGCAGCGCTAGTCACTCTGTATCGATTCAGCGCCGCGAGTTTTTTGACTACAGCGACTTGCGCGCAATGGCGCGTGGTCAGGCGCTGTTTGTGGGGACAGTCGGGCATCAAGCGCAAGCGGACGTAATCGACGTGGTGCCGTTGCCGATTGACTAACTATTACAGAAGGAAACACAATGAAAGAATGGGTTATAACAAGCGAAAAAACAAAATCGGTTTTACCCGCAGCAAGCGTTAAAAATTTAGATACTATCGTCTACGCTTTTGCCATTGGCTTGCCCTGTTTCCTTTGGATCACTTTCATTTTTTGAGAGGGTGAGAAAATGGTGACCGCCGCAATGTGACGAGGACTAACACCGATGCAGTCAAACACCGAAGTTGAAAACCAATTACGATTATTGCTTACTGGTCTTGCCGACCAGCAAATTCTGCGTGGTGTTAATTTTTATTGTGACGGACAAATCATGCACGCTGACGAAGTGGGCGATATTACGTTTCTGCCGTCGTTATATCTAGCCCAAAAGCTCGCCCAAGACCTGGAGGTCGGAGGATTCGGCTATCACTTCATGTTCGCCCCGGAACCTAATCCATTTTTTCCATTGCAGTACCGCAAAACCGACCAAAACCAGAAATTTTTTGCTATCGCGCCGTTCCTTGCCGACGTGTTTTATTCGCATGTCCGCGAACATGCAGCCGACATTCGTGGCATTTTTTATGATGTCCGGGGTTTTTTGGAGGTTGCGTAATGTTCGCCTGCTGCCTCGAAATACGACACGCAAGTGTTGTTGCAGATCCAGGAAGCCGTAATCTTGCGCGCGTTGGCGGCCAGAGAAGGAGATCTGCTTGATCGACGACTAACCCAGTTTCTTCGCGATATCTTCAGCTCTCGGATGATAATAACGCTTCAGCATTCGTATATCTCTGTGACCTGTGACAGCGGAAAGTTCCAAGATGTTCGATAGCTTCTCTGCTAAACGTGATGTTGCTTCGTGCCGCAAGTCGTGAAAACGCACCCCCACAAGGAACCCCTTTACGGGTTCTTTTTTTGCCTCGACGCAATCTGCTAGGTACTGCACTTGCGCACGCTCTACGGCGCGTGTAAATCCTTTGCGTAGCGCCATTGCTGAAAGGTCAAACATTTGGCCATCGCAGGTACTCTTACCCTTCTGTATTTTCTTCAAGGCCTTGATGGTTTTTGTTGCTTTTGTCGATAGAGGAACCATGCGCGCGTCGCCGTTTTTCGTGTCCGGCAAAAAGGCCGTCCGCTTCCCTAAATCGATGTTTTCCCAGCTGAGAGAAAGCAGTTCGCCACGCCTCATGGCGGTTTCCAAAGCAAGCTCAAAAACTGGTGCAAGCCATGGGTTTCTGGCTGTTTTCTCAAACGTCCCGTCTGGACGTCGCTCGCCAGTAGTTAGCGCTGCGCGCAAGTATTTCTCTTCATCGTTAGATAGACGTCGGTCGCGCGCTCTGGATTTTGCTGGTCGCTTGACGTAAGGGATTGGATTTTCGACGTGGATTCCCCACTCTCGTCGAGCGTGGTTCAGAACCGCTGAAATCACGTCCATTTCGCGGTTTACTGTTCCGCTGCTTACTTCCTCCAACCGCCGATCACGCCATTTAGCTATGGCTTCGCTGGTGATGGCTGTCATGCGGAGGCCAGAAAACGCTGTATCACGCAATAAAACATCAATCTTGACCCTTTCTATTGCCCCAGACTTCTTTTTTGCTGTAATCTCGTTCTGGTAGCGTTTAAGGATTTCTGCGAAAGTATTCTTCTCGGCTGATCGCCGGTCGATGAATCCAGAGGTCTCCAACTCGCGTTCCAAAGCGCGAACCCACTTCTCGGCATCCTCTTTGTACATGAAGGTGCGCGATTGAGAAGGGAAGCCTTTTCGGCGTACCTTAGCCTGCCATTGCAAATCGCCGCGCTTGGTGATCGTTCCCATAGTGTCGGTTGTCCCAAATTTGTCCCAAAAAATGGTACCACCGACTGAAAACCAAGTAAATGCGTTGTTTTTTCTCGCGTTCGGGACGTAGAGGCCGGAGGTTCGAATCCTCTCACCCCGACCAATTCAAAAACGTTGTCCCCAATCGCGCGATGTTTCACACTACGCTCGACATCGGCAAGTATTCCCCGACAAATTGCGCCATTATTCTTTCTACCGACAATTCCTGAACTATCGTCGCTATTGCCCGACATATCGATCTCCGCTGATAACTGGCGCAGTCTTCTTCAATATCTTCGATCTTCGTTTTTTCATGAAGCGCTTCTACGAGAACGTTTTTATTGTTTGCGTGATCTTTTCCCAAAAGCCTGTTTGAGCTTTGTTAGAATGTTCTTTCGCCCGTATTCATTACTTCTCGTTTATCTTGAAACCCTTGATCGTTATTTCCGGGCCCACCGCTAGCGGCAAAAGCGCGTTGGCGTTGACGCTCGCCGAGTGTTTCGATGGCGAAATCATTAGCGTCGATTCCGCGCAAGTGTATCGCGGCATGGATATCGGCACGGCGAAGCCGGATGCGACAACACGCGCGCGTGTCGCTCATCATTTGATCGATTTGATCGCGCCGACCGCCGTTTATTCGGCGGCGCGATTCGCGCGTGACGCTTGCGCTGCCATCGCGACGACCCGCGCGCGTGGCAAGCGTCCGGTTTTGGTCGGCGGCACGATGCTTTACTTCAAAGCGCTATTCGATGGTTTGAGCGATTTGCCACAAGCCGACGCTGCCGTCCGCAAAGAAATCGATATCCGCGCGCAACGCGCCGGTTGGGCAACGCTGCACCGTGAGCTAGCGCAAATCGATCCCGTCACCGCCGCACGGTTGACGCCTGCCGATAGACAACGCATTCAGCGCGCGCTCGAAGTGTGGCGGATTACCGGCGTGCCGATGTCGCGCTTACAAGGTAAGCAACGCGCGGCATATGCTTGGCGCGATTGTTTCCATATCGCGTTGCTGCCGGAGAATCGCGCGTTTTTGCACGAACGGATCACGCAACGTTTAGACGCCATGCTCAGCAACGGTTTTGTCGAGGAAGTTCGCCGTTTGCGCGAACAATATTCGCTATCGCCTGATTTACCGTCGATGCGCAGCGTCGGTTATCGACAAATATGGCATTATCTGGACGGCGCGTATGATTTCAAGACGATGCGCGCTAAAGCAATCATCGCCACCCGCCAGTTGGCGAAGCGACAAATCACTTGGCTGCGCGCCACGCCCAATAACGTCGCTATCGATCCGTTTGCCGATGATTTCGCCAAACAAATAACATCTCTCGAAACGGCGCTTCGTTGACGACACCGGTCGTTCAATCGCTCAACCGAACACGCCGAGCTTGTCGATGGTTTCCATGTCTTTGTCGCCACGCCCCGAAAGATTGACCAAAAGCACGTTTTCAGCGGGTAGCGTTTTGGCGACCCGTATCGCGCCCGCCAAAGCGTGCGCGCTTTCCAGCGCCGGAATGATACCTTCCGTGTGGCACATCAGTTTGAAGGCTTCCAGCGCTTCCTGATCGTTGGCATGGATATATTCTCCGCGCCCACTGTCTTTGAGCATCGCGTGTGCCGGTCCGACCGACGGATAATCCAAGCCAGACGCGATGGAATAGACTTCCGCCGCTTCGCCGTCGGCGTCAGTCAACACATAACTGCGATAGCCGTGCAATACGCCGGGTTTGCCGATGGTCAGCGTGGCGGCGTGCTTGCCGTACTCCAAGCTGATGCCGGAAGGTTCGACACCAATCAAGCGCACGTCAATGTCTTCAATAAACGCGGTGAAAATACCGATCGCGTTACTGCCGCCGCCGACGCTAGCAACTACGGCATTCGGCAACGCGCCGACGCGCTCTAATATTTGTTCGCGCGCTTCGATGCCGATGATGCTTTGAAAATCCTGTACCATCGTCGGGTAGGGGTGCGGACCGACCGCCGAACCAATCAAATAAAACAACGAAGGATCGCGGATCAATTCGGACAGCGCCGCATCTACCGCTTCTTTCAGTGTTTTTTGTCCCTCTTCAACGACGACAACTCGCGCGCCCAGCGCCCGCATCCGTAACACGTTCGGCGCTTGCCGCGCCACATCGACCGCGCCCATGTAAATATCGCATTCCATGCCCATCAGCGCCGCGACCGTCGCCGTCGCGACACCATGCATTCCAGCGCCTGTTTCAGCAATCAATTTTTTCTTGCCCATACGTTTGGCAATCAACGCCTGTCCAAGACAATTATTGATTTTGTGCGCGCCGGTGTGATTGAGATCTTCGCGTTTCAAGAAAATTCGCGCGCCGCCGACTTTTTTAGAAAAATTTTTCGCTTCGGTCAACGCCGACGGGCGACCAACATAATTTTTCAGCAAATCGGCAAACTCGGCATGAAACATCGTATCTTTTCGACATTCCTCGTAAACGTCGGCGATTTCCTCGATCACTGGAATCAACGACTCCGGCAAATAACTGCCGCCGAATTCACCATATTTCCCCCGCTGCGGAAAACCCGGAACATTTTTATCCATGAATTGTTTCATCTTATCTCCTACTCTTAACGATCCCTCTCGGCGTGCCCGCTATACGCTTGTTTTCTGTGGTAACGCGCGTACCGACTCGTCCCGCTATTTCGCCATGCTCAACGCGAGAATTTCCTTGACCACCACCGGCGTCACATCGTCACGTTCACCAAGCGCTGTTTGTCCGCTCACCTCGAAACGCTGCGGAATTTTTTCCACGACCGCCGCTTCTACGCCCAGTTGCGCCAAGCTCGTTTTCAGTCCCATTTTTTCAAAAAACGTAATCGTTTTTTCTATCGCTTGATCAATGGCTTTTTCTTCATCGACCAGAGGTAAACGCCAGATGCGGTCAGCATATTGCAGCAATTTTGCGCGTTTCGCTTTCCGCCGCACACGCCAATTTTGCGTCAACACCGCCGCCAATGATTGTCCGTGATCGATACCGTAAAGCGCGGTCACTTCATGTCCGATGGCGTGCGTGCTCCAATCTTGCAACACGCCAACGCCGATCAAACCATTTAATGCCTGATTGGCTGCCCACATGAAATTGGCGCGTGATTCGTAGTCCAGAGGATGTTGCAGCGTTTGCGGACCGATTTCGATCAACGTGTTCATCAATGCTTCGGCGTAACGGTCTTGTACCATCGCCTGCTCGGTCGCCGTCATATATTGTTCCGCCACATGCACGAACGCATCGACGACGCCGTTACCGATTTGCCGCGCCGGCAACGTGTAGGTGGTAGTCGGATCGAGAACGGCAAATTTGGGATACAACAGCGGATGCGCAAACGCCTTTTTCACGCCTTTCGCCGCGTGTGAAATCACCGCATTGCTGTTGCTCTCCGTTCCCGTGCCGGGCAACGTCAAGACGCACGCCAACGGCAGCGCTTTGGTGATCGGCGCGTGTTTCTCCACGATGTCCCAAGCGTCCGCGCCGTCAAATGCCGCCGCCGCCGCGACAAATTTCGCGCCGTCGATCACCGAACCGCCGCCGACCGCAAAAAGATAATCGAGTTCCTCGCGGCGCGCCAGTTCCACCGCGCTCATCAATGTTTCGTAGGTCGGATTCGGCTCGATGCCGCCAAATTCCAAAAATGTGTGTTTGTTCAACGCCGCGCGTACTTGGTCGAGTACGCTGTTTTTCTTGACGCTGCCACCGCCGTATAAAACCAATATTTTGTGCCGCTCTGGAATGGCGCGACGCGCGGCGATGATTTGTCCTTTACCGAAAAAAATCGTCGTCGGATTGTGGTAACTGAATAAGTGCATGATTTTCTCCTGAAACTAAAAAACAGACGGCGTCAACGAACGGTTTGCGCCAACTCGCCTTTTTGATAACGCGCCGCCATTTGCGCAAGGTCGATCGCTTTGATTTTCGACGCCATTCCCGCGCAACCAAATTGTTCATAACGTTTTTTGCACAATGCCGTCGCCGCATCGCGGGCGGGTTTCAAAAATTCGCGCGGATCGAATTTTGTCGGATTTTCCGCCAAAAATCGCCGTATGGCGGCAGTCATTGCCAATCGAATATCGGTGTCGATGTTGATCTTACGTACGCCGTATTTGATACCTTGCAAAATTTCTTCGATCGGCACACCGTAAGTCTCTTTCATCTCGCCGCCGTACTTGCGAATTTCCGCCAAATACTCTTGCGGCACCGATGACGAACCGTGCATCACCAGATGCGTATTCGGAATTTTAGCGTGAATGTCTTTGATCCGATCAATCGCCAAAATATCGCCGGTCGGCTTGCGCGTGAATTTGTACGCGCCGTGCGAGGTGCCGATAGCGATTGCCAGCGCGTCGACCTGCGTCTCACGAACGAACGCCGCCGCTTGTTCGGGATCGGTCAACAACGTTTCGCGCGTCAACGTTCCTTCCGCGCCATGTCCGTCTTCTTTGTCGCCGCGCATCGTTTCGAGCGAGCCCAAACAACCCAGTTCACCTTCGACGGTGACGCCAATCGCGTGCGCCATTTCGGTGACTTTTTTCGTCACCGCAACATTGTACGTAAAATCAGCGATAGTTTTGCCGTCTTCTTCCAGCGAGCCGTCCATCATCACGCTGGAAAAACCCATTCTGATCGCGCCGAAACAAACAGCGGGCGATTGTCCGTGATCCTGATGCATCACTACCGGAATATTCGGATAGCTTTCAACGGCGGCGGCAATTAACTCGCGTAGAAAAATTTCGCCAGCGTATTTGCGCGCGCCAGCCGAGGCTTGCATGATGACCGGGCTATCAGTAACGGAAGCTGCTGCCATAATGGCTTGGACTTGTTCCAGATTATTGACATTGAACGCCGGGATGCCGTAATCGCGTTCGGCGGCGTGATCAAGCAGTTGGCGCATGGATACCAAAGGCATGGATGTGCTCCTTATGTTAATCGATAAATTATCAATGAGATTGTACCTGTTTCGGCGAAGCAAAGCGCGGGGATAGAAAGCCGAACGCGCGAAACCGCTTCGCGCGTCAATGAGATTTACGCTCGACGCTTCGATTACCGATTACAATGCGCCAAGAATCTTGCCGCGCCATCGGCGCGTTCGTTAATCGACGCGAAGAACGAAAGCGAATTTTCAATAACGTCTGGATGATTTTGCAATGCTATTAAACCCTGCCGCTTTCCGCTGATTTGTCGGTATCGCTTCCCATGCACGCCTCTCAACGTCTTTCCGCGCAAATCGTCCGTGATGTTCTGGTCGAAGGCGTTTCTCTGCCCGACGCGCTCGCCCGCGACAGCGCGACATTGCCGCCTGCTGTGCGCGGTTTTGTGCAAGAGCTTGTTTACGGAACGCTGCGCCATTGGGGGGTGTTGTCGGCATTGGTTGACTTGCTCGTCGTTCGTCCGCCGTCGCCGCCATTACTACGGTATTTACTCGCCGGCGCGTTGTATCAGTTGCTGCACATGCGGCAACCGCCTTTCGCCGTCGTCAATCACGCCGTCGATGCCGCCAAAAAAATACAGCCGCAAAGCGGCGCGTTCATCAATGCGGCGTTACGCCGTTTCCTGCGGGAAAAAGAACTTCTTTTGACCCAAGCAAAACAAGATCCCGTCGCCCGTTTTTCCCATCCGCGCTGGTGGATTACCCGTCTGCGCAAAGACTTCCCGAAGAACTGGTCGGCGTTGCTCGACGAAGGAAATAAACATCCGCCGCTGACTTTGCGTGTGAATACACGGCAGATTTCGCGTTCCGCCTTGTTGGCGCGATTCGCCGACGTCGGTATCGCGGCAACACCTGTCGGCGCGGTTGGCGTTTTGCTGGAAGCAGCGCGCGATGTCGTCGCGTTGCCCGGTTTCGAGCAAGGCTTGTTCAGCGTACAAGATTTAGCGGCGCAATACGCCGCGCCGTTGCTTGACGCGCGCGACGGAATGCGCGTCCTCGACGCTTGCGCCGCGCCTGGCGGCAAAACGACGCATCTGTTGGAACTCGCTGACATTGAACTGCTCGCGCTCGACAATGACGTAAGCCGCCTACCGCGCGTCGCCGAAAATTTGGTGCGCTTACATCTTACCGAAAAAAACGTGGATTGCCTACACGCCGACGCCGCCGATCCTGCCGCGTGGTGGGATAAAAAACCGTTCGATCGTATTTTGCTTGACGCGCCATGTTCGGCTTCGGGTATTGCGCGCCGACATCCCGACATCAAATGGTTGCGCCGCGCTACCGACATTTCTCGCTTTGCCGAAAAACAACACGCGCTGCTTGTTTCGTTGTGGCCTCTTTTAGCGACTGGCGGGAGCTTGTTGTATGTTACTTGTTCGTTGTTCCGCGAAGAAAACGATATCGTTCTTGCCGAATTTTGCGCGCGACAGCGGAACGCGCGACACGAAATACCCGCTTTCGATGACAATTCGCCGCATTTAGGCGGTCAACTCTTGCCTAACAGTCATGATGCGCGTCACAATCAAGATGGTTTGTATTATGCGATGCTTCGTAAAATAGTTTCTTGACCGGCAATGATCTTTTTTCCATTTTCCTTTGCGCGTTTTTTCCTTTGCGTCGCGCTCGGCGCGGTATGGCTTTGCTTGTTTTCCTTTGCGCGCGCTGAGACGATTCCATACAAAAACGCCGAGTTGCGGATCGACGAAAACGTTGCCGTATTCAGCGCCGACTATGACTTGGTTTTCTCCGCCGGACAACAAGAAGCATTGACGCGCGGTATTCCGCTTTATTTCATGCTCGAATGGAAAGTAACTTATCCTCGCTGGTATTGGTTTGATAAAACCATCATTAATGATCGTGTTCCCTTTCGCGTTTCCTTTTTGCCGTTGTTACAAAAATATCGCGTGTCGTCTGGCTTGCTTTCGCAAGATGTCGCTTCGCAAGAAGACGCCGAGCGATTGATCGGGCGCATTTCGTCCCGACCGCTTTTTCTCGTCGATGATTTGGAAAAAGACGCCCGCTACGTTTTCTCCGTTCGCCTGCGCTTCGATGAAGAGCAAATGCCGCCGCCTTTCCGTTTAAATACTCTTCGCTCGCGGGAATGGAAATTGACGTCGCAGTGGCTGACTTTGAGTTTCGCGCCATGACGCTCTGGAAAAACGCCCGCAAAAAACGCTGGAGCTTGTTGCTCTCGGCGTGTTTGGCTTCCATCGCTTTCTTCTTGCTTGCCAGCGCTTCCGCCAATACTCTTTTTTCTGAACGATATTATTTTCCTTTACTGGTTTTGAACGCCGCACTCATTGTCATATTGATGATCGCCGTTGGTCATCAAGTTTATGTCTTATGGCGCTCACGACAACGCAGTGTTTTCGGTTCCAGACTCGCGGTTCGTTTGACGTTGATTTGTTCATTGGTGGCGTTATTGCCCGGTGTTTTGGTGTACGCCGTTTCTGTGCAGTTCATCGGGCGCAGCGTGGAAAGCTGGTTCGATGTGCGTGTCGACCGCGCGCTCGAAGGCGGCATGAATGTCAGCCGCACGACGCTCAATACTCGCTTGAGCGATACTGTCGCCAAGGGGCAACGTATTGTCGCCGAGTTCCGTGAATCTCCTTTGCATTACGGAACGATCCTCAATCGCGCTGCTGATCAGGTTGGCGTCGATGAAGCGGCGCTGTTTTCGGCGGCGGGTGTGCTGATCGCCGTCGGCGGAACGCGTCCTTCGTTGTCCGCGCCGGCGCCGTCACGCGACATTTTCCAGCAATTGCGCATGCAATCCATTTATACCTCCATCGACCAAGACCAAGAGGGACTCAGGTTGCGCGTGATTTTACCGATAGAGTTCAGCAATCCCACTGAACCCGCGCGTTATTTGCAAGTGATCGACGCGGTGCCGACGTCGTTGGCGTACGACATTGAAACCGTACAAAACGGTTGGCGCGACTACAAAGAAATTTCTTTCTCCCGACAAGACGTCAAATATCTTTATATGTTGACGCTGACGATGGCGCTGTTGCTGACGCTGACCATCGCGCTGGGCATGGCGATCATGCTCGCCGAGCGTTTCGCCGCGCCGCTGGGTTTGCTTGCCGCCGGAACGCGCGCCGTCGCCGAAGGTGATTTCAGCGTTCGCCAGCCCGTCGCGTCGCACGACGAAATGGGAACCCTTACCGAGTCGTTCAATGCGATGACGATGCAGCTTGAACAAGCGCAGGAAGAACGCGAGTGTAGTCATCGGGCGCTGGAAACTGCGCGCGCCTATCTGGAAAACGTGCTTGTCAACCTGTCGTCTGGCGTGATCGTTTTCGACGAGACACAACATGTGCGCACAGTCAATCAAAGCGCGGCGATCATTTTGCAAAAGCCGCTGGCGAATCTAGAAAATATTGCGCTATCGCAATGGCACACCCACGCGCCGGATCTTGCGCCATTCGCCGAAGTGATTTTGCAGCATCTGGAAACTCCCGGACAATGGCATCAAGAACTCAGCGTCCTGATCCATCAAACCATGCGTTCGTTGTTGATTCGCGGCACGAAGCTGGCTGATCCGCTGGTCGGCCACGTAATCGTTTTTGACGACGTAACCGTCATCGTGCAGGCGCAGCGCGACGCGGCGTGGAGCGAAGTCGCGCGGCGGTTGGCGCACGAAATCAAAAACCCCTTGACCCCGATTCAGTTGTCAGCGGAACGTCTGACGAAAAAACTCACCGACAAACTCCCCGAAGAGGACCGTATTTTCCTTGAGCGTGGCGTACAAACCATCGTTTCGCAAGTTTCCGCCATGAAGCATATGGTCGATGATTTCGCCGTTTACGCGAGACAACCTCGTCCCGGACAGTTGGTCGACGTCGATCTTGCCGCGCTGCTCAAAGAAGTGTTGGATTTATACGACCATTTGCGTCCCAATATTCACTTTCACGCGCCGGAAAAACCATTTATCATTCGCGGCGAGCCGGTTCGTCTACGGCAAATTTTCCATAACTTGTTGCAAAATGCGGAAGACGCGCAAGATGATTGCGCCGATCCTCGGTATGATATTACTTTGGAAGGAAAAGGGCTGGAAGCCATTATTACCTTTTCCGACCATGGCGCGGGTTTTCCCGACGCCGTTTTACGGCGCGCTTTTGAGCCTTATATCACCACCAAAGCGAAAGGAACGGGATTGGGGTTGGCTATTGTAAAAAAAATCGTTGAGGAACACGACGGACAAGTTTTTCTTGCCAATCGCCAACCGCAGGGCGGCGTGATCACATTGATTTTTCCTCTTCCCGTTTGACGCGATAATGTCTATAATTCCGGTTAATATTGATTATGATTTCTCCTCTTTCCCACGAAATTTTGATCGTTGACGATGAGGCAGGGATTCGAGAACTGCTCTCGGAAATTCTCGCCGACGAAGGATATCGCGTTGTGCTCGCCGAAAACGCGCGGGAAGCGCGCGCCTACCGGCAACAAAAAGCGCCGGCATTGGTGCTGCTCGATATTTGGATGCCCGATACCGACGGTGTGACGTTGTTGCGCGAATGGGTCAGCGCCGAATTGCTGACCATGCCGGTAGTCATGATGTCTGGTCACGCCACGATAGAAACCGCCGTGAGCGCGACCCGTATCGGCGCGTTTGATTTTTTGGAAAAGCCGATCGGCTTAGAGAAATTGCTGACTACCGTCCGCCGCGCATTACGCGCCGCCGCCGAAAACAATACTGTCTCCGTTTCTTTATCGCAATTAGGCAACAGTTCCGCGATGCGTGCGCTGGAACACGCCATGATCAATTTGGTTCGCGCTTGCGCCCCGATTCTGATTCTCGGCGAAAGCGGTTCAGGACACGCAACCGCTGCGCGTGCGCTACAAAACGCGCAACTGCCTTGGGTTACCATCACCCCACAACGCCTTGCCGGTCATCCGTTATCGTTGTTGGAAGAGGCGCGTGAAGGCATTTTATATTGTCCCGAAATCGGTCAATTGACCCGCGTCGAACAAAAAGGTTTGCTGTTTCTATTGTCCCGCTTTGCGAAATACGAAATTACGTTAGTCTGTACCAGCAGCGAGCCGCTGGGCAACATGGCGGCGGAAGGCGAATTCGATCCGACATTGTTGTCGCAATTGTCCGCAGGCATCCTGATTTTGCCGCCTTTGCGCGAACACCGCGAAGACATTCCTCTGCTGATCGAGCGAAAATGGAAAGAGCTTACCGAAAAAAGCGCAGTGGACGGTTCGTTGTTGGCGTCGTTGTCTCCCGAAGCGTTGACCGTTCTCAGCAATGCTTATTGGCCCGGCAACATCGACCAACTTTATTATGTTTTGGAAAATTTGGCGCTGCTTAAAACCGAAGTCAACGATGTGATGACCCGGGCGGTGCTTGGTGAATCTTTGGTATATCAAAATAAAGGCGTGCCGCCGGAGATTACCGCGCAATTTCTCGAATTACCGTTGCGCGACGCCAGAGAAGCGTTCGAACGCTATTATTTTGAACGTCTTTTGGCGACCGAGCGCAACAATATGAGCAAAATCGCCGAACATGCCGGCTTGGAGCGCACGCACTTATACCGAAAATTGAAACAGCTCGATATTCGCTTTACCCGCCGACAGTCGCGTTTTTCAAGAAAAACGCGCGCCACGACACCGCACAGCGATTGACTTCAAATATCCAGATTGCGAACACCCAAGGCGTTGATCTCGATAAATTCACGGCGCGGTTCGACCTGTTCACCCATTAACGTGGAAAACACCGCGTCGGCGCTGACCGCATCCTCAATCTGCACGCGCAACAACCGCCGTACTTTCGGATCCATCGTCGTTTCCCAAAGCTGATCGGGGTTCATTTCCCCAAGCCCTTTATAACGTTGTACCGTCGCCGATGATTGCGCTTCTTCGAGCAGCCAGCCCATCGCTTCGCTGAAAGAACGAACTGCCTTATATTTTTCGCCGCGTATCACGTGCGCGCCAGCGCCAACCAAATCGCGCAACGCTTCGGAAACCTCGAAAAGTTCTTTCGTTTCGGAGCGATCAATGTATTCTTGCGTCAGTGAAGTAACGTGAATTGTGCCGTGTTGCGCTCTCTCGATTACGATCTTCCATGAATCGTCTTCTGCTTCGTCGTTGTATTTCATCGTTAATACTATCGCGTCGTTTTTGATTGCCTGCCGCAAACGGTCGGCGCACTGCCGCGCGTTTTCCTCGGTGCGGAGGTTATCAACCCGTGTGCCTTCGAGAATCGCGCGCAAGATTTCAGCGTCTACTAAGCGCAACGATTTCTCAATGATCGCTTCTGCTTTCAAATATGAGCGAGCCAGATTATTAAATTGCTCTTCCGTCAACGCGCTCTTTTCAGCCGCCGGAACGAACGTGACATTTTTGAGCGCCGTTTTGAGCAGATGTTGCCTAAGTTCTTGCTCGTCTTTGAGGTAAATTTCTTCGCGCCCCTGTTTCAGTTTGAACAAGGGCGGCTGCGCGATATAAATATGTCCACGTTCCACCAACTCCGGCATTTGCCGATAAAAGAAAGTCAATAATAGCGTTCTGATGTGCGAGCCGTCTACGTCGGCGTCGGTCATGATGATGATCCGGTGATAGCGTAGCTTGTCAGGATTGTATTCATCTTTGCCGAAACCCGTACCCATCGCCGTAATCAAGGTCACGATTTCTTGCGTGCTGATGATTTTATCGAAACGCGCGCGTTCAACATTGAGAATCTTTCCGCGTAACGGAAGAATTGCCTGAAATTTGCGATCACGCCCCTGTTTCGCCGAGCCGCCCGCCGAATCACCTTCCACTAAATAAAGCTCACACAATACTGGATCGCGTTCCTGACAGTCGGCTAATTTTCCGGGTAAGCCTAAATTATCCAATACCCCTTTACGTCGCGTTAGTTCCCGCGCTTTCCTTGCCGCCTCACGAGCGCGCGCCGCTTCGATGATTTTGACACAAATCGTTTTGGCATCATTTGGATACTCCAACAGAAATTCCGCCAGTTTTCCGGCGACGATTTCTTGAACGATAGGAAAAACTTCCGACGAAACCAATTTTTCTTTGGTTTGCGACGAAAATTTTGGTTCGGGTACTTTAATCGATAATACGCACGCCAAGCCTTCACGCATGTCGTCACCGGCGGTTTCTATTTTCGCTTTTTTCGCCAGCTCTTCTTTCTCGATATAATTGTTCAGCGTTCTGGTCATCGCCTGGCGTAAGCCAGTCAAGTGCGTTCCACCGTCGCGTTGTGGAATATTATTAGTGAAACACAACACATTCTCGACATAAGAATCGTTCCACTGCATGGCAACTTCTACTGTCACACCGTCTTTCTCACTTATGGCGTGAAAGATATGTGGATGTAGCGCATTTTTGCTACGATTCATGAACGCGACAAAACCCTGCACACCACCCGATAGTTCAAAGTTTTCGTGCTTGCCATCTCTTTCATCGATCAGTTCGATTTTGACGCCGTTGTTCAAAAAAGAAAGTTCTCGCAAACGCCGCGCCAAAATATCATAATGATATTCGATGTCGCCGAACATCTCTTTCGCCGCCATGAAATGCACTTCCGTACCGCGCCGATCCGCTTTTCCTGTTACCGCCAGCGGCGCAGCGGCAACACCTTTCTTGAATTCGATTTGATGCGTTTTTCCATCACGCCAAATACGCAAACGCAACCAATCTGACAAAGCGTTTACTACGGAAACGCCAACACCGTGCAAACCGCCGGAAACCTTATAACTATTTTGATCAAATTTTCCCCCGGCGTGCAATTCAGTCATCACGATTTCCGCCGCCGATCTTTTCTCTTCATCATCTTCTTTGATGTCCGTCGGAATACCACGCCCATTATCGATTACCGAAACTGAATTATCACTATGAATAACGACTTTGATATCGTTGCAATATCCTGCCAACGCCTCATCAATCGCGTTATCAAGTACTTCAAAAACCATGTGATGTAAACCCGTTCCGTCCGAAGTATCGCCAATATACATTCCTGGACGTTTACGTACCGCTTCCAAACCTTTGAGAACGCGAATACTGCTGGAATCGTAATCTTTTTCTAGCTTTCCTACCATATTTATCTTTTCTTTAAACTCGAATCATGCTTGCAATGAACGTCTCTTGATAAGAGACCGTTCATCATCAATGTAAATCTTGAAAACCGTGCGTTAAATTCGCATCGGCATCACGACATATTTATAATCCTTTTGATCAGGGTTAGTAATCAACGCGCTATCGTTTACTGAACCAAATGAAAATACGACATGACCACTAGTCAATCTCTGCAAAACATCTAAAAGATACGTAATATTAAAACCTATATTCAAATCATCTCCATCGTAAACAACTTCGAGTTGTTCTTCGGCTTCTTCCTGTTCATTATTACTACAAATAATTTTAAGCTCGTTTTTGGTCAAAACCAGATGAACACCACGCACTTTTTCATTAGATAAGATCGCCGCGCGTTGTAACGCGGCAAATAATAATAAACGATCAATATTAACGTGGCACGTATAACCAGAAGGGATTACTCTGTTATAGTCAGGAAATTTACCATCAACAACTTTGGAAATGATTTCTATTGACGCGAAAGAAAAACGAACACAATTACTGAAAATCTCTAAATGAACTATTTCCTCTTCATTGTCAGTCAATAACTTACTCAGTTCTATCACCGTTTTTCTCGGCAAGATAACTTCTTTATGATTAAACGATCCTTCCACAGGTAATTGCGCCCAAGCCAAACGATGTCCATCCGTTGCTACTAATTGTAAAGTACTTCCATCGATCACCCATAACATCCCATTAAGATAATAACGAATATCTTGTTGCGCCATCGCAAATTCCACTTGCCTCAACAAAGCGCGAAGATTTTTTTGTGTCAAAGAGATTTTGATTGATTGATCATCACCAGTAGACAATCTTGGATAATCCGTAGCAGGTAATGTTTGTAAATGGAAACGCGAACGTCCTGCTTGAACATTCATTTTACTGCCTTGCGTATCCAGAGAAATCTGCGCGCCTTCCGGTAGCGCTCTCAACAAATCCTGAAATTTACGCGCCGAAACGGTAATTGCCTGCTCTTCAGAAACAGGAATATCGCAAAACGCTGAAACTTGGATTTCCATATCCATCGCTGTCATCCAGAAACGCTGACCGCGCTGTTCAAGTAAAACATTGGAGAGAATGGGTAACGTATGTTTACGTTCCACGATTCCAGAAACCGACGATAAAGGCTTAAGGATGTCTTCGCGCGCTATCTTGTTTAATTTCATGAATTTATATAAATAGTAATAGATAATAAAGGAAGCTTTTTCTGAGGATATCCATCAAACAATGTAAAAGAACAAAGGGTTGCAAGATATTTTCCTTGTGGATAAATCATGAGTCAAATCGGGAAAATTTCTTCATTGTTTGGAATGTTTCCGCAAAAGGAGATTAACCCACAGATTATACCGTAATGTCTGTGTATCAGGAGGATATCAGCGCGATTTATCGGGTAATTCGAGTTCAATATAGTGTATGTATTTTTTCTAAGAGGGATCAGAAGCAACAAGGAAAAAATACACGATAAAATGATTATTCTGATATTTTTTGATTGATCAAACCAAGTAAAATACTAAGTGGAAAGAACTTTATTTTGAAACAGAAATATGATAATAAAATATTTTATTAATAGTGAGTACATACTTACTTTTATTTAATGTTTCACGTGAAACATTTTTACTGATCATTAAAAATGGTTGAAAGAAGAATTGATAATTGAATTATGCTGTATCCCGATAGTTTTGATGTTATCGTCGTTGGTGGTGGACACGCTGGAACGGAAGCGGCGTTAGCATCTGCAAGAATGGGCGCGAAAACGTTGCTATTGACGCATAATCTCGAAACATTAGGGCAAATGTCTTGTAATCCTTCAATTGGTGGGATAGGTAAAGGACATTTAGTTAAGGAGGTAGACTCTCTGGGCGGCGCGATGGCGCAAGCGGCAGATGAAGCAGGGATCCAAATTCGAATTTTAAACGCGAGTAAAGGCGCGGCAGTACGAGCGACACGCGCGCAAATGGACCGCATTCTATATAAAAAAGCAATTCGCGGGCGCTTGGAAAATCAGAAAAATCTTCGATTGTTTGCGCACGCAGTAGATAGTTTGCTACTAGAAAACGGCGAGATCAAAGGTGTTGAAACGCAAATCGGCGTTACTTTTCGCGCGCATTCTGTGATTTTAACGACTGGAACATTTCTCGCCGGATTGGCGCACATAGGATTGAGTAACTATCAAGCCGGACGCGCCGGCGATCCTGCCGCGTATCCATTAGCGCAACAACTACGAATAAGTGGATTACCGATCGGTCGCCTAAAAACGGGAACGCCGCCGCGCCTCGACGGAAAAACGATAGACTTTTCTAAATTGAAAGAACAAGTTGGCGATAAACCGGCGCCGGTTTTTTCCTTTCTGGGGAACGCTGTGCCGCGCCCGCGCCAAGTTTCTTGCTGGATTACCCACACCAATGAAAAAACGCATGACATCATTCGCGGTGGTTTGGATCGTTCGCCGCTATATTCGGGTGTGATTACCAGTGTTGGACCGCGCTACTGTCCGTCGATAGAAGACAAAATCGTCCGTTTCGCGCAGAGAAAATCACACCAAATTTTTTTAGAACCGGAAGGTCTGGATACGCACGAAATTTATCCGAACGGAATTTCTACGTCATTACCTTTCGATGTTCAGCTTGACGTCGTGCGCTCCATTACTGGTTGTGAAAACGCGCACATTCTGCGCCCAGGTTATGCGATCGAGTACGATTACGTCGATCCTAGAGCGTTGAAGTCGTCGCTAGAAAGCAAAATGTTCGCGGGTTTGTTTTTGGCGGGACAAATCAATGGGACAACGGGTTATGAAGAAGCCGCAGCGCTGGGTTTGCTGGCAGGAATCAATGCTGTTTTGCGACTGCGCGGCGAAACAGCGTGGTCGCCGCGCCGCGCCGAAGCCTATTTGGGCGTGATGATTGATGACCTGATTACGCGCGGCGTCACCGAACCGTATCGGATGTTTACCTCGCGTGCCGAGTATAGGCTGCAACTGCGTGAAGACAATGCCGATATGCGGCTTACCGAACAAGGGCGAAAACTCGGCTTAATCGACGATACGCGCTGGAACGCTTTTTCGCGCAAGCGCGACGCCGTACACACAGAAATCGAACGCCTCAAATCAACATGGATCAATCCGCAAATTATCGAAAAGTTGAGCGGCGATGGAAGGAATACAGAAACCATTACCGTCGTTGAAAAACTGCTGGGCAAAATACCCGAAAGAGAATATGCTTTCGCTGACTTATTGCGTCGCCCGTCGATAGACTACGCCGCGCTGATGTGCTTGCCAGGCGCCGGAACGGGCGTCGAAAACGCGGAAGTCGCAGAACAAGTCGAGATTAGCATCAAATACGAAGGCTATATTGCGCGGCAGAAGGAAGAGATTCAACGTGCCGCGCAGCAAGAAGAAACACTATTGCCTGCGGATCTTGATTACTGTGATGTCAAAGGATTGTCGAACGAAGTTTGCCAAAAGCTGAATCAGCATAAACCAGAAACCATCGGACAAGCGGCGCGGATTTCCGGTGTCACGCCGGCGGCGATTTCACTATTGCTTGTGCACCTGAAAAAATGCAACGCAAAAATGAGCAATGATTTTTTGCCATGAGTACACAAATCCGTGAAAAGCTGACATTAGCGGTAGGGAAGTTATCACTCACTTTCGATGAATCGACGAAAAATAAGTTTTTATTGTTTATCGCGTTGTTGCAAAAATGGAATCGCGTTTATAACTTAACAGCGATCCGTTCACCCGAAGAAACGCTAACGCATCACATTCTTGACGCGCTCACTGTAGTCTCGCCGCTTGATGCGCTGTTCGCCGCGGAAGCAAACCAGACGCCGCGCATCCTCGATGTGGGTTCGGGCGGCGGCATTCCGGGCGTCGTGCTGGCAATCGCGCGCCCGCAATGGCAAATCACCATGATCGACGCCGTTGCTAAAAAAACGGCGTTTGTCACGCAAGCAATCATCGATCTCGAATTGAAAAACGCGCGCGCTGAAAACGGCAGAATAGAAGCGTACCGTCCGGCAATGCGCTATGATTTGATCGTTGCGCGTGCTTTTTCCGAAATGTCGACATTGATAGAAAGCAGTGAGATGGCGCTGGCGGAACGAGGTTGCTGGGCGGCGATGAAAGGGGTGTTTCCCGAAGAAGAAATCGCTCGATTGCCACGCGGCGTGCGTGTGGCGTGTGTGGAAAAATTGATCGTTCCCGAGTTGAGCGCTGAGCGCCACCTGGTGCTGTTGGAGAGAAATCATGGTTAAACAACGTCCGCGAATTATCGCCATTGCCAATCAGAAAGGCGGCGTCGGCAAGACGACCACCGCAGTGAATTTGGCGGCGAGTTTTAGCGCGATGAAACAGCGCGTGCTGCTGATCGACCTTGATCCGCAGGGTAACGCCACCACCGGCGCTGGGCTGGACAAACGCGCCAACAACGACAATACCGTTTATCAAGTATTGCTCGGCGAAAAAACCATCACTGAAACGCGGCAAACATCGCCGACCGGCGGTTTCGATATCGTGCCCGCCAATCGTGAGCTTGCCGGCGCGGAAGTGGAATTGGTTGAATTACCCGACCGCGAAACGCGCCTGAAAGACGCGCTTGCCGAAGCATTGGCGCAAATGAAAACGGCAATTTCCGAAGTCGCGCACGAATACGATTACGTACTGCTCGATTGTCCGCCGTCGTTGTCGCTGCTGACCTTGAACGGATTATGCGCGGCGCAATCCGTGCTGATCCCGATGCAATGCGAATATTATGCGCTCGAAGGCTTGTCCGATCTTGTCCAAACCATAAAAAAAGTACGTGCTCACTTAAACCCGAATCTCGAAATAGAAGGAATTTTACGAACAATGTATGATCAGCGGAACACACTGGCGCAAAATGTTGTCGCCGAGCTGATCAATCATTTCGGTGACCGAGTTTACCGCACCATTGTTCCACGCAACGTCCGCTTGGCAGAAGCGCCGTCGCACGGCTTGCCCGTGCTGAAACTCGATCCGTCGTCAAAAGGCGCGCAAGCGTATTTGGCATTGGCAGGAGAAATGCTACGGCGAGAAGAAAGCAAACAACAAAACCCGGCGCGCCGGAAATGATGCCGTTTCATACGCGGCAGGATCTGTAAATCCAATCGTGTCATTTCAAAGAAATCATAATCAATCATAACACATGGACAGGAACGCTATCCTCGCCCCAAACGATCTGAAAGACCCGCAAGGCGGGATTCCAATGGTGAATCATTTTCCACTTGTTCGCACAATGCCGGATCGCCAGATACATCGCCTTGTAAACACCGTCATCGTTGGGAAAGATCCTGTGGTTGCGGGTGAGTTTTCTCAAACCGGCATTCAATGATTCGATGGCATTGGTGGTGTAAATGATTTTGCGCAGTTCGGGCGGGAACTGAAAGAAAGGAACGATGTTGTCCCAATTTTCTTTCCACAAGCGGATCACTGTACTGATTTCCCCATGTCACTTCCAGCGCGCCGAGTGCCTGCTCAGCTTCTTCAATGGTCGCGGATTGAAATTGTCTTTGAGCGCGGCAATCACGCCCTTACTGTCCTTGTAAGTGACGTAGCGCAGGTTGGCTCTGACCAGATGTACGACGCACAACCGAGTGAGCGTTTGAGGAAAAACGGCGCTCCGCGCCCCCGATAATCTTTTGGGTATCGACATCTCCCAGGGTCTTGCAACCTTCCAGAAGTTGATCCAGTTGTTCTTCGTTCAGTTCCATGTCATCCTCTCTTTCTCGGCTCACGCCGTCAGTTTAGTAGGGTGACACAGTTCAGATTACAGACCCTCCGAATCTTTTGCAGCAGTGTCACAAGACAGCGGATTCTGTCCTGTTTCTCTTGCCCCGGGTATTATTGGCATCTCTTGCGTATATCAGTGTGTATCAGTATGGCCTGCGCCTGCGGACAACAACGACCAACACAATTCCCAGGCCAGTCAGCAATAGCATCCAGAAGGCGTTTGTCGGGATGGCTTCGATGCTACCCGTGCCACCATTTCCGCTACGGGCAGATTTCAGGTACCAATTTTTCTCTGCTGCGGTGTTGCTGGTACCCCGTACCAATGAATATTCCCAGCCGTTGATGTTCAGCGGTGACGCCAGGGTAAAAGTAGCATTGCTGTTGCCGGTTACACTGAGTACCAGGATGCCGTCACCAGAAACAGTTTCGGCGCCACTGCCGCCCGTGTTGGTAATGCGAATTCTACCTGTACCCGAAGTATTGCCATCGATGGTCAGCACATCATTCGAAGCAGTAGAAGTTCCATCATTCAGTTCGGTATCCAATGCAATGGTGCCGCCGTTGGCCACAACATTACCTGTGAGAGTGTAGCTTGTCGCATTGGTCACACCGGCGCTGGCATCCAGGGTGCCGCCCGCATTGAGTGTGAGTGTACTCAGAGTCGATGTTTCGTTATAGCGTGTGGCTGTGGTGCGCCCTTCCAGATTCCAGACCGAGGCTGATCCGGACAGGTTGATATTGACCAAAGAACCGTTGGAACGTGTACTTCCGGTAACGACAGAAGTATCATAAACGGCTAATGTGAGTTCTGCTGTACCGTCTGAGGTATCAATCAGGTAGGCGTCTGTACTTGCCAGAGTGTTAACCGTTGTGCTGCTGGCTCCGCGCAATTGCAATTTGCTATCCTTCGCATTGCTATCCAGATGAATGAGTCCACGCGGAACAGAAATGTTGGCATAGCCGCCAGTCAGGGTATAACTGTTCAGATTGACTAGATTGCCATTGCCTGCGCCAAAACGGATGGAAGGACCGCGCTCCGCAGTCAAAATACCAGAGGATGTCGAATATCCGGCATTGAACTGGCTCACTGTCGTCCCATTGCCATTTTCTATTCTCAGGGCGGTATCGATCTGGTCCGGGAAAAGGAAAACAATCAAAGCAGGGGCGTTATTGATGGCGCTGATTCGGCCTGGCGCATTCACAATACCCGGACCACCTCCAGTTCCGTCGCCCCAGGAAGCGCCGGATTTACCTGCCTGAATGCTGTCAGAACGTTCTGTAGCGATGGTGATGGTCGTGCCTGCTGCCTGGTTGATTTGTGGAACGATAGTTAGTGCGTCCCGTTTGGGACCGGAAACATAAAGCCCGCGCGAACCAACCCCTTGGGTCGTGATATTTGTATCGCCATTGATGTTAATGATGCCAGAACGGATAGCGCGTATGGAAGAGTTGCTTCGCGCGGCATAAGGAGATGCGAGTATAAAGGGACTTGTTTCTCGAATCTGTCCGCCACCAATCGTTACTTGCGCCGGCGATCCATAAGTCGAATAGGCGCTGTCAGCCAGCACGCCATAGATGAAATCATGTCCAAGCGCGGCGTCGATGTGAATGTCCACTGTCCTGCCGGTAGTCTGGGTAATGATACTGTTGTCAGCGTAGGCGAATATACCGTTGCCGTTTGATCCTGTGGTATGAATTATAACGTCGCCATTCAACTGGATTTTCCCCTCCGATACAGCATAGATCGCATAGGATATCTGTGAATGTGTTGTCGCCGAAAGCCGCTCCAGAGAAATTTCACTGCCCGCTCCGGAAGCCTCAACCGCATTGTTGTATGCCAGGGCTGTCGTTGTATCCGTTGTCGTCTCAACAGTAGCGGGTGAAATAACAATAATCTTGCTTCCCATTTCGGCAAAAATACCCTTGGCAGAAGCAAATGCGCCTGCATCCGAAGTAACGTTCAGAGATGACAGATTGTGGTTGAGTACACTGCCTGTGCCTGAGGCATGAACAGCCGCCATGTTACTGGCGTTGATGTTGTAGGTCGAACTGGTAGCAGAACAGGTGGAAGAGGTTGTGCTGGCAACAGTATTAGCGTTGTCTAACGTACACACCTGCGAAAAAGAGGGTGTGGCAAGCGTCAGCATGATGACAAGAGCGAGAGTTTTCTTCATGATTACAAGATTTTTATATGAATTTATATAAGTGGTAAGATTTTAGATTATAATATTATTACTATTCGGCTATTTGGTCTAGGTTTTAAAAAATTTTCTAGGCAGCGTCGTTATGAGATTGTGTTTAAGGATGATCGAATCAAACGCAAAGTGCAATAACATAGATTGTCAATGAATGGTCTAACCTTGCTATTCATGCAAGGCTTATATGAACTGTCTGAATACTTGATACGAGATCTTTCACTCAAGCTTCTATTCAAGAAGCTTGTTCATCATGAGTTTTTCCTACTGATTCTGTAAGCTTATCCACAACGGCATGCCGCTTGCCGTCGATAACAGTTGTTACGCAATTGGAAGAATTGATTCGACGAATTTCAATTTATTTTTTGATTTCTGTCTCATCCGTTTGTAGCTTCGTCATCTTGTATCACCATGACTCAATAGCTACTATGAAATGGCTTTTTGGAAAAGAAATCGAAACCATCTTCTTAGCGCAACCCGAGGCGATTATATCTAACCACAACAATCTGAACGAATCCTGTCTACCGGCCGGAGACAAATATTGGTTGATATGATCCGGGGACAGACTTTGATGTCCTGCAAATCGTTTCAACGGCGATATTTTTGCCGCCCATCACCTGATACGTGGAATTGGTACAAGCATTTCCGGCAAGCGAGAACCGTCATCATGCTTATCAGAGCGCGCCATCCGAAGATAAAACGCGGCAGACCGAAGCGTGGAGCGCGGACTGCGATAGGCTATTGGCGTTGACGCTTATAATTGGAAAGCATCATGATGAATGTGGTTGCTCATGCTGTTTCTGTCATCATCGGTCAAATGGTGACAGGAGGGAGCGGCAGATGGCGGGACCGCTTTTCATTCAGGAGAAAGAAGAAAATATTTTTTCCTTAGTGGTTACCGAAAAGCAATTGCGTATCTTTCTTGTATGCGAAAAAGTTTTGTCACGCCAGATGATTGGAAGCATCAAACGATAATAGGTTATTACCCTGAAGTGATACGTCAAACTATGGAAGAGCGTTTCACATTAATGGAAAAAATGTTGTGTTGTCCCGGCCAAGCGTCCAAAACGAGGGGACGGCTGAGTAAACAGTAAATAAACGGCAAAGCTTCGAAACGTCCTGATTAGGAAAGCTTACGCAATGGCGGCAATGCGTACCGTCGTTTTTGTTCAATTCAAATTTTTGGTCACGACGGGGGTGGTAATTATGTCTATTTTTGTACAAACTTAAATTTTGCCTTATAATCGGCGCGCGGATAAGGCGGCGATTTCGCTCGCCTGGTTCCCTGTCTTTTTCTCAAACGCCATTATTGTCCGGTATATGTGGCAAGTCGGGTGTTTGCAGCATTTCCTAGTTTAGAGCGCGGCGCAAGCGCCGGTGTATCTTGTCTTTGTATGTCAAGACGTGAGGTTTGTGCGCGCTCGTTCATTCATAGTTTTTATTTACCGAGTGGAAGGTTTTATGTCGAAAACAATGATATTGATTATTGCTGGCGCGATTATCGGTGCGCTGGCGTTGGCGCTCAGCAGTTACGGCAATCCGCCGAACATGGGTGTTTGCGTTGCGTGTTTCATGCGGGACATCGCTGGCGGCATGAAGTTACATACGGCGGCGCCGGTACAGTATATGCGTCCTGAAATTTTTGGTTTCGTGTTGGGCGCTTTTGCCGCCGCGTTACTTGCGCGGGAATTCAAGCCTAGCGCGGGTTCCGCGCCGTTTCTTCGTTTTTCGCTGGGCTTTTTCATGATGGTCGGTTGTTTGGTATTTCTCGGTTGTCCGTTGCGAATGGTGCTGCGCATTGCCGGCGGCGATTTGAACGCCGTGGTTGGGTTGGCGGGATTCATCACCGGTATCGTAATCGGCGTCGTTTTTCTAAAGAAGAATTTTGCGTTGACGACGAACAAGCCGCAACTGAAAAACGAAGGCGCATTGTTCCCGATCATTTGCGCGGCGATATTGTTATTGATGTTGGTTCAGAGCGGACTTTTTTCTGCCAGCGAAAAAGGTCCGGGCTCGCAACACGCGCCAATGATTCTGTCGTTGATTGCCGGACTTGCGATTGGCGCCATCGTGCAACGCACACGCCTTTGTTTTATCGGTATGATCAGCCACATCTTCTTGTTTCGCCGCTTTGCGATGTTGTTCGGTGTCATCGCGCTGACGGCGGTAGTGTTCATTGGTAATTTGTGGTTGGACAAATTTAATCTCGGTTTTGCCAATCAACCGATTGCCCATAGTGATGGCGTTTGGAATTTTTTATCGTTGATGTTGGTCGGACTTTGCGGCGCGTTTATCAGCGGTTGCCCGTTGCGGCAGTTGGTACAAGCCGGACAAGGCAATGCCGATGCGGCGATGACGGCATTGGGGTTATTGCTTGGCGCGGCGTTTGCGCATAATTTTTCGCTAGCGTCCAGCGCGGCAGGCCCGACAACGGGCGGGAAAATCGTTGTGATCGTTGGTTTGATTTTCGCGTTGGCGATTGGCGTACTTTATACGTCGGCGTCTACGAAAGGTGGCACAACACAAGCGTCAATCCCCTGAAAACGGGCAATAAAAAGAAGACGCGGCGGCGGAGAAACACGCCGTCGCGTTTATGTTTATTGCAATGCTTTTTTGAGCAATTCGTTAACTTGCGCCGGATTGGCTTTGCCGCGCGATGCTTTCATGATTTGACCGACTAACGAATTGAACGCTTTTTCTTTGCCGGCGCGGTATTCTTCGACCGCTGCGGGATGCGCCGCCAGCACATCAGCGATGATTTTTTCTAATGCGCCAACATCGGAGATCTGTTGCAAACCGAGTTCGGCGATGATCTCGGCGACGCTTGCCGAAGTATTTGCGTTCTCCCAGAGTTTTTGCAATATTTCTTTTGCGCCTTTGTTGGAAAGCGTTCCGTTTTTGATGTTGATGATTAGCTCGGCTAATTGCGCCGATGAAACGGGAATGTCGGCGATTTCGATTTCTTCGCGGTTCAACGCAGCGGATACATCGCCGAGCATCCAATTCGCCGCGATTTTCGCCGCGTCTTTGCCGGTGATGGTGACGACTTCTTCAAAATAACGCGCAAAATCGAGGCTATACGTCAACTGCGCCGCATCATATTCGGGCAGCGCGTGATCAAGGATCAGTCGCCGCCGCATCGCTTCCGGTAATTCCGGCATTTCATTTTTGACGCGAGCGATCCACGCATCGTCGATCACCAGCGGCGGCAAATCGGGGTCGGGAAAATAGCGATAATCCTGCGCATCTTCTTTGCTGCGCATCGAGCGCGTTTCGCCGCGATCGGGATCGAACAACCGCGTTTCTTGTACGACTTTGCCGCCATCTTCGATTAATTCGATCTGTCGTTGCACCTCAAATTCGATGGCTTTTTCGAGAAAACGGAAGCTGTTCAAATTTTTGATTTCGCAGCGCGTGCCCAAAAGCTCGCCGACGCGCCGCACCGACACATTGGCGTCACAGCGGAAACTGCCTTCCTGCATGTTGCCATCGCAAATATCGATCCAGCGCACCAGGGCATGCAACGCGCGAGCATACGCTACTGCTTCTTCGGCGCTGCGCATATCCGGCTCGGTGACGATTTCGAGCAACGGCGTACCAGCGCGGTTGAGATCGATGCCGGTCATTCCGTGAAAATCTTCGTGCAGACTTTTACCGGCGTCTTCCTCGAGATGCGCGCGCGTCAAATGCACGGTTTTTTCTCCAGATTTGGTCTGGATCGTCAAGCTGCCGCCCAGGACGATCGGAATTTCGTATTGACTGATCTGATAGCCTTTTGGCAAATCGGGATAGAAGTAATTTTTACGCGCGAACACGCTGGTGGTATTGATCGTCGCGTCGATTGCCAGCCCAAAACGGATCGCGCACTCGATCGCGCCGCGATTGGCAACCGGCAATACGCCGGGCAGCGCGAGATCTACCGCGCAGGCTTGAGTGTTGGGTTCGGCGCCGAATGTCGTCGATGCGCCCGAAAATATTTTTGACTGTGTGGCAAGCTGCGCGTGCGTTTCCAGTCCGATAACGATTTCCCAGGTCATGTATTTTTCCTTGAGGACGTTTTGGTCGTCGCAGGGTTTTTCTCAGCAGAGTTCAACTTGACAAGTGTTGACCAGTCAATATCTCCATTATCTAGGCAGAACCGATTAAGAAAATCCCGAGTAAAAGAATTGCAGATTCTCTCGTATGCCAAGAGAAAAGCCTCGTTCTTTTCTTTAGCGCGATGTCCCAATGATTTAATAAGATCAAGATAAAGAGAAGGACGTCCGGAAATCAAAGACCAGAAGGGCTCTCCGCAGAGTTTAAGATAACCATCTTTTTCTGGTTTGTTATCTCGACCGTAACAACAACCATTAATAGCAACAATGTGCTTTTTTGAGCTATTGCCGCCTAAAATTCGGTAAGCTTTTTTGAAATTTTCTTCCATACGACGAATCTGTTGGCTGTTGCCCCAATTGGGTCCGGATTTAATGGAAACAAGATAATAAATTTTGGCGCGGGAAAACTCGAGATCTATTCCTTCCGCGCTGGATTTTTTCCCGTTAAAGGATTGTGAACAGGTGTAAACAGCGACTTTTTCCAAAAAATCACCAAACAAAATTTCCTCCCGAGAGGAAAGATATGCGGAAAGCAAACTCTCAATGATTTCCGCGGCGGTGTTTAAATGCTTGGCGCGGAACAGGTAGGGGTTTTTTTGCAACAGTATTCTATCAAGCCTGAGCTCATTCAAACTTCTCAGACGGTTTTCATGAAACTCGTGAATATTTTTTTCGATGAAAGAGCTTAGCTTTTTTTTAAAAGGATCAATTGCCATAACTCGCTCGCTTTTCAAAAAGAGCATATTGTTTTTCTTCAAAGAGAGTTTTTGCCTGAGCGCAATATTCCGCCAGTATTTCTATACCAACAGCATTCCTTCCTAGTGTGCTCGCGGCTTTTAACGTTATTCCCGAACCCATAAACGGGTTTAGTACCCAGTCACCCATTGGCGCCATAACATTTTCCTGGTTCATCTTGAATTTCCGTGATTTTGTGAAATGCAAAAGCCTTTCCCCGTTTTCTGCTTTTTCTTTGATGTTCAACACAAAGGAGCCGGAAGATTTGAGGAAAGCGTTTTAACACGTTTTCGCAATCGCCTTGAAAAATATTTGTTTCAATGCTCATGAAATTCCTTGTTTGGGCGCTTTGGTATGCCAATCCGTCGCTTGTTGGAATTGATGGGCGACATTGAGGAGACGCGCTTCGCTGAAATAATTGCCTTGCAACTGCAAACCAATCGGCAAGCCGTTCGAATTGAAACCACACGGAATCGACATTGCGGGCAATCCCGCCAGATTCGCGCCGATTGTAAAAATATCGTTCAAATACATTTTGATCGGATCGTCGATTTGCTCGCCGAGACGTGGCGCGGTGGTCGGCACGGTGGGTCCGGCAAGAATATCGCATTGCGTGAAAGCTTTTTGGAAATCGTCGGCAACCAGCCGTCGCACTTTTTGCGCTTTTAGATAATAAGCATCGTAATAGCCGTGCGAGAGGACATAGGTGCCGATCAGAATGCGGCGTTTTACTTCCGTACCAAAACCTTCCGCTCGCGTTTTTTTGTACATGTCGAGTAAGTCGGTATATTTTTGGGCGCGGTATCCATAGCGCACACCATCGAAACGCGACAAATTGGACGACGCTTCCGCCGGCGCCAAGACATAATAAACAGGCACGGAAAAAGCGATGTTCGGCAACGATAACGGCACGGTGATCGCGCCGAGTTTACGCATGTCGTCAAGCGCGGCTTCGACGGCGGCGCGAACGGATGTTTCCACGCCATCGTCGAAATATTCCTTTGCCAATCCGATACGTAAACCCTTTAATGGAAGAGCGAGGTCGCGCGCGTAGTTTTCGCGCGGGCGGTTCAGCGATGTCGAATCGCGGGGATCGTGTCCCGAGATTGCGGCAAGCACGAGCGCGCAATCTTCAGCAGTGCGAGCGAAAACGCCGGCTTGATCCAAGCTGGACGCGAAAGCGACCATACCGTAACGCGAGCAGATGCCATAAGTGGGTTTGATGCCGCAAATGCCAGTGAATGCCGCCGGTTGTCGAATGGAACCGCCGGTATCTGAGCCAGTAGCGGCGGGAATCAAACGCGCGGCAACCGCTGCCGCCGAGCCGCCGGAACTGCCGCCCGGCACATAATCGGTATGCCAAGGGTTTTTCACCACGCCAAAGTACGACGTTTCGGTGCTGCCGCCCATTGCGAACTCATCCATCGCCGTTTTGCCGACTAATACCGTCCCGGCGTCTTTGAGCAAAGTGACGATATGAGCATCGTAAGGCGCAACATAATCGAAAAGCATTTTCGATGAACAAGTCGTGCGCAACCCCTCTGTCATGAAAATGTCTTTGTGCGCGATTGGCACGCCGGTGAGCGTTCCGGCTTGTCCGTTCTTGCGGAGCGCGTCCATCGTTCGCGCGGTTTGCCGCGCGCCGTCACCGTCAATGCTGATAAAAGCGTTGAGCGTAGGCTGCGCCGCTTCGATTTCCGCCAGCGCGTTTTCGGTCAGCTCCAACGAGGTACATTCGTTTTTCGTCAGCGCCGCAGACAGCTCGACGACCGTTTTTGTGTTCCAGCTACCGCTCATTCGATCACCTTGGGCACGAGAAAAAGACCTTTTTCGACTGCCGGCGCGCCGCGTTGATAGTGGTTACGATGTTCCACCGTGTTCGGTTCGTTGACCACATCGTCGCGGAGCGGCAGCGTGATCGGCTGCGCGTGCGCCATTGGCGCGATATCGTCTGTATTCGGTCGTGATAGGTCGTCGATCATATTGAAAATCGAGGTTAGCGTCCTGTGCAATGCAAGGAGATCGGCGTCGCCAAGCTCCAGTCGCGCCAAATGAGCGATACGCCTGAGGTCTGCTTCAGAAAGTTCCATACCATGCTCGCAAATCTATCGCACGCGATTCGCGCAAACCCTTTGCGCTTTAGTGACAAGATGAAAAAATCGGCGTGCCGAAATGAAGTAGGATAGGTTATCATACGAAACCGTAATCGGGCGACGGCATTATTGCTGTTTTTACTTCTTTTTTCGGTTCTCGAAACGCGTTTTCGGGAGTCATCACAGTTGGATTTTTCATGTTCGATTTTTTTGGAAGATATTTTTCAAGCGATCTGGCGATTGATTTGGGGACCGCCAACACACTAGTGTATGTGCGCGGCAAAGGAGTCGTGCTCGATGAACCATCGGTCGTCGCCATTCGTCACGAGGGCGGGCAACAGGGAAAAACGGCGATTCAGGCAGTGGGTGTTGCCGCCAAACAAATGTTGGGCAGAACGCCAGGCAACATTCAAGCGGTACGACCGATGAAAGATGGCGTGATCGCCGATTTCCGCGTCACCGAACGAATGCTCAAAGAATTCATCAAAAAAGCGTTGCAATCACGGATTCGGTTCATGCCCAATCTGCGCATCATCATCTGTGTGCCGTGCGGTTCGACGCAGGTCGAGCGGCGCGCTATTCGCGAGTCGGCGTTGGAAGCGGGCGCGTCGAAAGTATTTTTGATCGAAGAACCCATGGCGGCGGCGATCGGCGCAAATTTACCAATTTCCGACGCGACCGGCTCAATGGTCGTCGATATTGGCGGCGGGACAACCGAGGTCGGCGTCATTTCACTAGGCGGTATGGTATATGCCGGAAGTGTGCGCGTCGGCGGTGATCGGTTCGACGAGGCGATTGTCAACTATATCCGCCGTAACTATGGCATGTTGATCGGCGAAATGACGGCGGAAACGGTCAAAAAAGAGATTGGATCGGCTTTTCCGGGATCGGAAGTGCGCGAAATGGAAATCAAAGGACGTAATCTCGCCGAAGGCGTGCCGCGTAGTTTTACCGTTTCATCGAATGAGATTCTCGAAGCGTTGACTGAGCCATTGAATAGTATCGTGTCAGCGGTGAAAAGCGGATTGGAGCGCGTTCCGCCTGAATTGGGCGCGGATATCGCCGAACACGGTATGGTCCTGACCGGCGGCGGCGCGTTGTTGCGCGATTTGGATCGTTTGCTGATGGAAGAAACGGGATTGCCGGTCATCATCGCGGAAGATCCATTGACTTGCGTTGTGCGTGGTTGCGGACGGGCGATCGAAGAAATCGACCGACTGACCACGATCTTTACTTCGGACTAATCGCGCGCAGGATTGGAAGCGGTTTGGGAAGTTTTGGGAAAGGAGGCAAACCTCTTTTTTGACTTGAGATGGATATACTTTGATGTACCCCGGAGAACCACTGCCCTCTCTTTATCGCGGACCTTCCGTTCTAGCGCGATTCGTTTTTTTTGCTCTGCTCGCGCTCACGCTAATTTTTGTCGATTCCCGCTACCATTATCTCGAAACCGCGCGCAACAGTATCACCACGGCGCTCTTTCCGTTGCAAAGTGTCGCTCGCTTGCCCTCTTGGGCGTATCGTGAAGTTTCGGTGTATTTCCGCAACAAGGCAGTATTGAGCGAAGAAAATGAAAACGTGCGGCGGCAATTGCTGGAGTACGAGCATACCGAGCAGATGATCAAAAGCGTCAGCCAAGAAAATGAACAATTACGCGCATTGCTTGGCATCCGCGAAGCGGCGCGGCGCCAGGTGTTGTCGGCGGAAATTTTTCATGATGTGCGCGATCCGTTCGTGCAAAAAATTGCGATCAACAAAGGTGAGCGACACGGCGTTCGTGAAGGCGCCGCAGTGCTCGATGCGCGCGGCGTCGCCGGGCAGGTAACGCGGGTGTTTCCATGGACGGCGGAAGTTACCTTGATCGTGGAAAAAGAGTTCATTACGCCGGTGCAAAATCAACGCAGCGGCGAACGCAACGTATTGTACGGGATGGGCGCGGGACAACCGATGGAATTGCGCTTTGTGACGCCAGACAGCAATATTCGCGTCGGTGATAAATTGGTGACGTCGGGGTTGGAAAATATTTATCCTGAAGGATTGCTCGTAGCGATTGTCAGCGCGATCGAAAACAATCCCGAAGCATCGTTTTTGTACGTGACCGCAACGCCAGTCGCCGATATCGGCAACAGCCGTTATCTGTTGGTCGTCGAACCGCATCAACCATTACCACTGTCGGAGAAAGATGAGGGTAAGTCATGAAAAAAACGGTTGTTTGCGAACGCGCAACACCAACATTACCGCCCGAACCGATTCATCAGCACGCGTTTTTGAGGCCGCCGCACCTGCTGTTTATTATTTTTTCGTTGTTGATCGCATTGTTGCTGAATCTTTTGCCGTTACCGCATTCGCTTCAGATATGGTGTCCTGATTTCGTCGCGCTGGTACTGCTTTATTGGTGTATATGGTCACCTCGCCATATTGGAATTGTCGCAGGTTTCATGTTGGGCCTGTTGATGGATGTCGCCGACGCAACGGTATTCGGACAACACGCGCTGCTTTACACATTGCTGGCGTTTGGCGCTGATTTTTTCCGGCGGCGATTACTGAGCTTCCCGTTATGGCAACAAACCATTTCTATGGCATTGTTACTGGAATTTTGCGCGGTTTTGATGTTTGTCGTACGGATGATGAGTGGCGGCGCGCCACCGTCATCATCGTATTTCATCGTGCCGACATATAGCGCATTATTGTGGATACCCATGCAATATTTTTTACAATTGCCGCAACGCAGACCGTCCGGCAACAATTGACATAGGAGCGTGCGGTGGCTTTTTTCAGATGGCGGCAACGTTTTTCCCGCCGCATGTCAGCGAGAGAAACGTCCGACATGCGCGGCGGATTTCGGCAACGTTTATGGTTTGCCGGATTATGTATGTTAATAGGTTTCGGTGCGCTGGCGACGCGATTCTATTATTTGCAAATCATTTCTCACCAGAAGTATCAAACACAAGCGGAAAACAATCGTATCGCCGTTCTGCCGATCGCGCCGTCGCGCGGCACGATCAGCGACCGCAATGGAACATTATTGGTACAAAACTATTCGGCATACACGTTGGAAATCGCGCCAGCAAAAATCGAAGATATCGAAACGACGCTGGGAAAATTAAATGAGATCATTGAAATCTCGCCGCGCGATTTGCGTCGTTTCCGTCGCGCGATGGAGGAAACGCGGTTTTCCGAAACGTTGCCGTTGCGCACCAAATTGACGGATGAGGAGGTTGCCCGTTTTGCCGTTTATAAATATCGTTTTCCAGGCGTCGAAATTCGCGCTCGTCTTTACCGGCAGTATCCGTATCAAAAAACCGCGTCGCATGTGCTCGGTTATATCGGGCGTATCAATGATCAAGATATCGAGAAATTGAGGCAGCGCGGCGATATTTCGAATTATCGCGGGACGAATCATATTGGCAAAACCGGTATTGAGCTGTCGTACGAAACGGCATTGCACGGCACGATTGGATTTGAAGAAGTCGAAGTAGATGCGCTGGGGCGCAACGTGCGAACGCTGTCGAAAATTCCGCCGGTGGTTGGTGACAGTTTACAGCTTACAATCGATTTGCCGTTGCAACGACTGGCGGAGACGGTGCTCGGTGGCATGAATGGCGCGGTAGTCGCCATCGTTCCGGCGACCGGAGAAATATTGGCAATGGCGTCGATGCCCGGTTTTGACCCAAATTTGTTCGTCGAAGGAATCGATGTGAGCAATTGGGATCGCTTGAATACTTCGCCGGACAAGCCTCTGCTCAATCGCGCGATTCGTGGCGTATATCCGCCCGGCTCGACCATCAAGCCATTTTTGTCGTTGGCAGCATTGACTTCAGGGAAGCGCACGTCCAAGCAAGCGATAGACGATCCCGGATATTTTGAAATTTCTGGCGGCGCGGGCGGGCAGAAATACCGGTTCCGCGATGACAAGATTGGCGGGCACGGACGCGTGGATATGCACAAGGCAATCGTCGAATCATGCGATACCTATTATTATATTTTGGCGAATGAAACGGATATCGACGATACTTTTCGTTTTCTCGCGCAATTCGGGTTTGGGCAGAAAACAGACGTGGATATCGACAACGAAAGCAAAGGCGTATTGCCGTCACGGGCGTGGAAACGCGAACGTTTTTCTGGCTCGCGCTATCGTGAGGAACATCGCCGTTGGTATCTCGGTGATTCGATTTCGGCAGGCATTGGTCAAGGATACAATAGTTTTACGCCGTTGCAGCTTGCTTACGCAACAGCGATCCTCGCCAATCAGGGCAAGGCGTATCGCCCTCATCTCGTCAAACGTATTGTCGACGGCGGTAGCGGCGAAATTCGTGAAATCGAACCGGAACGGGTTCGGGAGTTATCATTTCGCAAAGAACATCTCGATGTGATTCGTGACGCGATGATCGACGTCAACTTGAAAGGCACGGGTGCGCGTATTTTCAAGGATGCGCCTTATACCAGCGCCGGAAAAACCGGGACAGCGCAAGTTTTTTCGCTGCGCGGCGAACGCTATCAGGAGTTGAAAGTCAAAAGGCATTTACGTGATCACGCATTGTTCATTGTTTATGCGCCAGTGGAAAAACCGGAAATCGCGATTGCCGTGTTAGTGGAAAACGGTGGCTTCGGCGCACGCGCCGCGGCGCCGGTGGCGCGCAAATTGCTCGATTATCATTTTACCGGCAAGCAGCCGAAAGACGGCGACGCGTTGAACAATGTGATCAAAGATGAAACGGGATGGGACGAGTAATGTCGTTGGCGGACAAGGGGATTTTATTTTGGAATCGGTTGACGCGGCATATTGATGCGCCGCTGATGGCGATCGTCCTGCTGATTCTTGCAATCGGTTGCGTCACTCTTTTCTCGGCGGTGGCGCCGGAAACCGGACGCTTTTGGCGGCAATTGAAAAATATCGGTTTGGCGCTGGTCGTGATGTGGGTGGTTGCCAATACGCCGCCACAGCGTATCGCGCAAGCGGCGATTCCGCTGTACATCATCGGTTTGCTATTATTGATCGCGGTTGAATTTTTCGGCATTACCGTGAACGGCTCTCAACGCTGGCTCAGTATCGCCGGTTTTCGTTTTCAGCCGTCGGAATTGATCAAACTTGCTGTGCCACTAATGCTGGCTTGGTATTTCCAGCGTTTTGAGGGACGTATTTATTGGTGGAATTTTCTCATAGCGATGGCGCTGATTTTGTTGCCGACATGGTTGATTAAACAGCAACCCGATTTGGGGACGGCGTTATTAGTTCTTGCGTCGGGCTGTTATGTGCTGTATCTGGCGCGTTTGCCGTGGAAAGTGATTTTTCTGATGATTGGCACGTCGTTGCCGCTGATCTGGTATTTCGCGCACGATTATCAAAAACAAAGGGTATTTGCGTTTCTCGATCCGGCGGGCGATCCGCTGGTGTCCGGTTATCATACGCTGCAAGCGTCGATCGCAATCGGATCGGGCGGACTTTACGGCAAGGGATGGATGAACGGCACACAAACGCACCTGGAGTTTTTACCCGAACGGCATACCGACTTCATTTTCGCCGTGTATGGTGAAGAATTCGGATTTGTCGGTAACGTGGTATTGTTATTACTGTATGCCGCGCTTTTGCTCCGCGCGCTGGCGATTGCTGATCACGCGCCGTCGCTGTTCAGCCGCTTGTTGGCGGGCGCGGTGGCGCTGATGCTGTTTACTTATACGGCGATCAACATGGGCATGGTCAGCGGTAGTTTGCCGGTGGTCGGTGTGCCGTTACCATTTATTTCTTTTGGCGGAACGGCAATACTTTCGTTGTCCATTTGTATTGGTATATTGATGAGTATTCAGACGCACAAAAAATTCGTGTCCGAATGATGTTTTGAACAGGTTTGAATTCATGCCCTTCCCGCCTCGCCCTGTGGTATTGATGATTCTCGACGGTTTCGGCGTACGCGATGACGCGCCCGATAACGCGGTGACGCGCGCCAAAATGCCGTTCTGGCGTTCATTGTGCGCGCGGTATCCGGCGACGACGCTGGACGCGTCGGAATCTTTCGTCGGTTTGCCGGAAGGACAAATGGGTAATTCGGAGGTCGGGCATCTGAACATCGGCGCGGGGCGCGTCGTTTGGCAGGATTTGACGCGCATCGACGGCGCGCTGGCGGCGGCGGAAAAGGGCGAACCGAACGAGTTGACGGATTCCATGGCATTCCAGCAAACGATAGCAGAAGCAAAACGGGGGCATGCCGTTTTACATGTTCTCGGTTTATTGTCAGCGGGTGGCGTGCATAGTCATGAGAAACATATTTTTGGCTTGATCCGCTTGGCTGCCGCGCAAGGTGTTGCGCGCATCCGCGTCCATGCGTTTCTCGATGGGCGCGATACGCCGCCACGCAGCGCGTCGTCGTCGCTGATGGCATTGCAGCGTGTTTGTGACGCGTTGCCTGCGGGACAAGTGAGGATTGCGTCGATTTGCGGGCGCTACTACGCGATGGACCGCGATCGCCGTTGGGACAGGACGGAACGCGCTTATCGGTTGTTGACCGAAGGCGATAGCGAATTTCGTTTCGACGACGCGCAAACGGCGTTGCAGGCGGCATATGCGCGCGGCGAAAACGACGAATTCGTACAGCCGACTGCGTTGAACGCGCCGGCGGGCGACACATCGCATGGTATCGATGATGGCGACACCGTGATGTTCATGAATTTCCGAGCCGACCGCGCGCGGCAATTGGTTCATGCGTTGACCGATATTGAATTCAATGGCTTTGTTCGCCGCCGTTTCCCTGAATTGACGGCATTTGCCACGCTGACGTTTTACGGCGACGCGTTGGCGTCGTTACCGGTGATGTTTGCTTCGCAAAGCATCGAAAACGGGCTGGGCGAATATTTATCCAAACGAAGGTTGAAGCAGTTGCGCATCGCCGAAACGGAGAAATACGCGCACGTGACTTATTTTTTCAGCGGTGGCGTTGAAGCGGTTTTGCCTGGTGAAGAACGTATTTTGGTGCCGTCTCCGAAGGTTGCCACTTATGATTTGCAGCCGGCAATGAGCGCGCCGGAAGTGACCGACAAGTTAATCGACGCCATCGAAAGCGGGCGCTTTGATTTTATCGTCGTCAACTACGCGAACGGTGATATGGTCGGGCATAGCGGCAAACTGGAAGCGGCTGTCGCCGCATTGGAAACGGTCGATCAATGTCTGCGGCGGGTGGTAACCGCGCTACGGAAAGAAGGCGGGGAAGCGCTGATCACGGCGGATCACGGCAATGCGGAGATGATGTTCGATCCTGAAACACAACAGCCACATACCGCACATACATTGAATCCGGTACCGCTGGTGTATGTCGGACGCGCCGCGACGCTGGCGTCAGGCGGCGCATTGCGTGACTTGGCGCCAAGCGCGCTTACCCTGATGGGCTTGCCCAAACCGCCGGAAATGGACGGGCGGTCTTTGATAACGCTTACGGAAAAAGCATCATAAGCGCGCGAATGACGACAAACGGTTGCGTTATACTGTTTAACTTGCGCCAAGTTGGGCGCGTTCCGAGAATTTTGAGTTGATACTGTCATGCGAGATTTTTTGAAAAAAAGTGGATTGATTGGATTGAGCGTACTGCTGGGTGTTTTGCTCAGCGTTCATCTTTCGGCGATTGCCAATCAAGAAAGCAAGCAAACGATTCCTTATGAAGATTTGCAATTGTTGGCGTCGGTTTTCGGGAAGATCAAAAGTAATTACGTCGAGGAAGTGTCCGACGAAAAGCTCATCCGTGAAGCAATCAACGGCATGGTACGAGGGCTTGACCCGCATTCGGAATTTCTGGTCGGCAAAGAACTGGAAGACCTCAAAATTTCCACGCAGGGCAAATTCGGCGGATTGGGTATCGAAGTAACTACCGAAGATGGCGTCGTCAAAGTGGTGTCGCCGATCGAAGATACGCCCGCGTTTCGCGCTGGAATCCAGGCGGGCGATTTGATCATCAAAATCGACGAAACCGTAACACGAGGGCTACCGTTGACCAAAGCGGTGGAAATGATGCGCGGCAAGCCGGGAACCAGAGTGAAACTGACGGTAGCGCGCAAAGACGAACCCGCGCCGCTGGAATTCAATATCAAACGCGAGATCATCAACGTCAAAAGTGTGATCGCCAAGATCATCGAACCAAATTACGGTTATATTCGTGTTCGCAACTTTCAAGAGCGTACCGGCGAAGAAGTCGCCAACGCCGTTCGCGCGTTTTATCAAGAGGCGCCGCTCAAAGGGTTAATATTAGATGTGCGTAGCGACCCGGGCGGATTGCTCGAGCAAGCGGTAGCCGTGTCGGCGGTCTTTTTGCCAAGAGAACAACTGATTGTGTATACACAAGGGCGCGTTGCCGACGCGCGCATGGAATTGAAATCGCGGCGCAGCGACTATATAAGAAATCCGATTGCCAAAGATTATATTGCTGATTTGCCGGAGGCGATCAAAATCGTGCCGATGGTGGTACTGATTGACGCGGGATCGGCGTCGGCGGCAGAGATCGTTGCTGGCGCGTTGCAGGATCATAAGCGGGCGACGCTGATGGGCGCGCCGTCGTTTGGCAAAGGGTCAGTGCAAACCGTGATGAAAGTCGATGATCAACATATGCTTAAGCTGACGACGGCGCATTACTTTACGCCATCCGGACGCTCGATTCAGGCAAAAGGCATCGACCCCGATATTTTGATCGACGACGGGCGCGATATTCTTCGTGTGCGCGAAGCCAATCTCCAGAGCCATTTGGAAACGCCGAATAATGGTGAAACAACCAAAGCCGCGCCGACAGAGGAAAACGACAATGAGGAGGAAGGAAAAAGCGAAGAAAAGCCGCGTATCAAACCCGTGCGCTTCGAATTCGGCGGCGAAAAAGATTTCCAGCTGGAGCAAGCGCTCAATCAGTTAAAAGGCTTGCCCGTTCTTCTTACGCGGGAGAATGCCGAGGAAGACGAAGCTGCGGCGCCAAAAGACACGACGAAAGAATAATTGCTTTCTTGGGGGAAAAGTTAGGGAAGAATTCTTGGCGTAAAGGAAAGTGAAGACGGTAATACCAGAAATAATGGGCATTGAGGGAAGAATCGAAGGAACAAGATATAAAATCGCTTTCAGCAAAGTTGAAATGTTCTCGTTCGTGTCCTATGAAAAGGATGCAATACACTTGGCGGTCACCAGAGCTAAAATTACGATTACAAACTATCGCGGCGGGCGGAGCTTTTCCACGAATATCCGTTCTAACAATAAAGCGGTATAGGTTATGGGAAAAGAATTAGCATACTGCGTATCTGAAATAGAAAAAATGCTTTCTCGTTCAACAACGAAAGTAATTTTCCCAATAATCACTTTTGGTTTAGTAAAATCTTTTTGTGAAACCCAAAATGATTTTTTTACTGATGCCGATGTAAGGTGTTGCTATAAAAATGCAGTACAATACTTTAAAAAATATTTAGGGCATTCTCTTCATATTGGCGGTAAGTATTATGATGCTTATCCTTCAAGAAACCTTCCAAAATATGGCGTATTGAAAACGTTAGACAATAAGCAATACAGATTAACGGATGAATATAAAAAGTCCGCGACTGAATTGGTCGCTTTGATTCCTAAATTGGTAAAAGATTTCATTTCTGCCAAAATGGGACAAATTCCAAATCTCGAAAATATCGATGACAGACTTATAATAGCCAAAGAGAAAGATGAGTTTTTGCAACTAATTCAACAACAGATAGATATCAATCCTTCTAATTTTGAAATTTTTTCGTTCGCTGTTCTGAAAACCCATTTGGAAAAATTTGCCTGCAAGCTCTATCGAGATACAAGAACTTCTGCGCACGACAAAGGGGTTGATTTAAGTACCAATTTTGGCGTTGTATATCAAATTAAAAAACTAAAATTATTAAATCAAAGCAACGTCGATGCCTTATTCAAGGAACTTCAAACCAATTTTTCTGATGAGCGCATAAAAGACGGAAACGTTGTGTTGATCATTGACGACATAACAAAAGACGTAAAAAAGTACTTGATAAATATGAAAGTTCAGTCGTTGTCGAAAGAAGATATTTTGAGTATTGCTTCGTTATTTGAAATAGAAGAACGATTGAAGGTTTTGCGAGTGATTTTTGATGAATTTTCAAGAGAATACAAAAGCGATATTTGATCTGAAAAGACAAATCGATGGGGGAAAATACCGTTATTTCTAATTATTTATTTTCTCAGAAGTTTCAAAAAAAGCATGAACAGCTAAGCCTGTTCAAATAAAAAATAATTTTTACGTCGGCACATTATTATCATACCGGCACGTTCTTCAACACTTCTTCCGCCGTAGTCGTGCCTTCGATAATTTTCAACGCGCCGGAGATACGCAGCGCGCGCATCCCTTCTTTGTACGCTTGCGAACGCAAAGAGGCGTCGTCGGAATGCTTATAAGTCAATTCGCGGAGACCCGCCGTCATTTCCATGATTTCATATAAGCCGATGCGTCCGAGATAGCCGGTCATTCGGCAGTCAAGGCAGCCGACGGCGCGATATACTTTTTCGGGACGCTTGATATTGAATGAACGTGTCAACGCCGTCCACGCCGCTTCATCGACAACGCCGTCCAATGTTTTGCATTTCGGGCATAGCGTTCGAACGAGGCGTTGCGCCATGACACCGAGTAACGTGGAATTGATCAGATAACCTGGCACACCGAGATCGAGCAAACGGGTCAGCGCGCTCGGCGCGTCGTTGGTGTGCAACGTGGATAACACCAAATGTCCCGTCAAAGCCGCTTGTACCGCCATGTCCGCTGTCGCTTTGTCGCGGATTTCACCGACCATGATAATGTCAGGGTCCTGCCGCAACAAGGTGCGCACGCCGGCGGCGAAATCGACGCCGATGGCGTGATGCACCTGCATTTGGTTGATCAGCGGTTCGATCATTTCGATTGGATCTTCGATCGTGCAGACATTAACTTCCGGTTTGGCGAGCAGGCGCAATGTCGAATAAAGCGTCGTCGTTTTTCCGGAACCGGTTGGTCCCGTGACCAAAATGATGCCGTTTGCGGCGGTGATAAAGCGATCCCAGAAATCGCGGTCGTCTTCGGAAAAACCGAGATCGGAAAAACTGCGGACTAGAACCTCCGGTGTAAAAATCCGCATCACGATTTTTTCGCCGAACGCGGTCGGCATGGTTGATACGCGCAAGTCGATTTCCTTGCCGTTGGACGAAGTTTTGACCCGTCCGTCTTGCGGACGCCGTTTTTCGACGATTTCCATACGAGCCAGAAGTTTGATGCGCGACGTTGCCGCCAATAATACGGGAATTGGCAGGTTGTATACGGCGTGCAAGATGCCATCGATTCTGAAACGGACGATACCGACATCGCGGCGCGGCTCGATGTGGATGTCGGAGGCGCGTTGTTCGAAAGCGTATTGCCACAGCCAGTCAACGATGGTGACGATGTGGCGGTCGTTCGCGTCGAGGTGTCCGGTATTGCCGAGTTCGACGAGTTGTTCAAAGTTGCTGGTGATCGTAGCGCCGGCATTTTTGTGCTGCGCTTGTTTCATTGAGCGCGCCAGCGAATAGAACTCGCCGATGTAGCGACGAATATCGGCAGGATTGGCGAATACGATTTCAATGTCGCGTTTCAAAAAACGGCTCAATTCATCCATCCAATCGCGGACGAACGGTTCGCCCGTGGCGACGACGACTTTAGTATCGGTGACGGCGACGGGAAGAATGCGATAACGCTCTGCGTAAGCGTTCGACATGGTTTGGGTCACGGCGTACATGTCGATTTTTAAGGGATCGATGTGAAAATAAGGAACGCCCAATTTTCCAGCCAGCCATTTCACCAGCGCTTCGACAGTCAATTCTTCATACGGCTCTTTCAAGGATTTCCATTGCTGCATGGCAATGCGTTCCAGCGGTTCGCCGAAACGGTGCGCCTTTACTTTGGTCAATCTTTTGGCGGCATCCGCCGAAATGATGCCGTCGGCGATGAGCAATTTCAAAATATCGTTCAATTGCAAGTGACGACCGATGGAACGTTCTTTTTCAGCGAACGGCTGTGTCGAATGAGTAGTGGTGTTCATGGAGTATGGGAATCTTTGTCTTCAGGGAGGTTTTCCGGCGCTTGAAAAACTTCACGCAGATAGTTTACATACATTGGATCGTAAGAAGTCGTTTTTCCGGGCGAATCGCTGAGTTTGGCGACAGGCTGACCATTGCAACGAACCATTTTGATCACATTTTGCAACGCCAGATGCCCCAGATCGTTGGTGAGATTAGTGCCAATACCAAACGAAACGTCAGCGCGTTTATGGAAATATTGAAACAATTGTATAACCAATTCGGGTGACAACGAATCGGAAAAAATCATCGTTTTGCTGGTGGGGTTAATACGCATTTTTTCGTAGTGCGCAATCAGTTTCTCTCCCCATTCGAAGGGATTGCCCGAATCATGGCGAACACCATCGAACAGTTTGCAGAAGAAAAGATCGAAGTCACGTAAAAACGCATCCATGCTATAAACGTCGGACAACGCGATACCGAGATCGCCGCGATATTCGCGCGCCCATGAATTGAGCGCGAACGATTGCGAGTCGCGCAAGCGAGGACCCACCGCCTGACACGCCTGTAAATATTCGTGCGCCATTGTGCCGAGCGGGGTCAAGCCTAAAATACGGGCGAAATGCACGTTGCTCGTTCCGACAAAATTTTCCGGTAGACGTTCGCGCAGCGTGTGCAGAACTTCTTTTTGCCAATCGTAAGAAAGACGCCGACGCCCGCCGTAATCGGCGAACTTGAAACCAGGCTCCTTAACCGATTCGAATAGCCCAATTTTTTGATCCAACCGCTTCCGTCCTTCGATCAAATTGGGCTGCGGGAAAGCGTGGCGCGAATACAGCTCCGCGATAATTTCCAAGATCGGAATTTCAAAAAGAATCGTGTGCAACCAAGGACCCTTGATCGTGATCGACAAGCCGCTTTCAAATTCCGCGCCGCTCCTGACTCGGACAAAGCGCTCGTTAAGCTGGAACAGTTCGAGCAAGTCGACGAAATCGCTAGTGAGAAAACGCATTTGGCGAAGATAAGCAAGCTCTTCCTTTGAAAAGCGCAACGAGCACAATGCTTTGATTTCTTCCCGTAGACTTTTGGCGATTGGCGACAGATCGACGTTCGGTGTCCGACACTTGAAACGATACTCGACGTGCGCCGCCGGAAACTGATGCAACACGATTTGCATCATCGTGAACTTATAAAGATCGGTATCGAGAAGTGAACGAATGATCATGAAACGCGCGCCAAACAAGGAATGACACATTATCACCGATTCTACGGCATCTGGCATATTAAGGCGTAACAGGCTATTATTCTAGTGTTCTTATGAGTTTTGACGTTACCGCGTTGCAACATTGACGGACGCGCGGAACTGAATTGAGGACACAGCTTTCCTTTACCCAACCGCGTACGCGCATCAAGGAATAAAAAAGATGACTTTCTCACTTGTTACGGCGGTGAAGAATAGACTCAGCCGCTGGATGCCCGGGCTTCCCGAATTGCTGAGCTACAATCGCGCCCCGTTCAAACGTGACTTGATCGCGGGGCTGTCCGTCGCCGCCGTTGCGTTACCGACCAGCATCGCTTATGCGCAACTTGCCGGTTTTTCGCCAGTCGTCGGCTTGTACAGCACAATTTTGCCGATGATCGTGTATGCTCTTTTCGGCTCGTCGCGGCAACTGATCGTTGGTCCAGACGCGGCGACTTGCGCGATGATCATGGCGGCGCTGACGCCACTGGTCGCGGCGACCGATGATCCTGAGTATTATCACGCGCTGGCGGTATCTTTGACGCTGTTCACCGGGTTTTTCTGTTTGTTGGCAGGGAAATTCCGGCTCGGGTTTCTCGCCGATTTTTTATCGCGCTCCATTCTGATGGGATTGCTGAATGGCGTCGCCATCACGATCATCATCGGGCAAATGGCGAAAATATTTGGCGTTCCCTCGAGCGGCGGCAACGGTCTCGCGCAGTTGCTCGTTTTTTTCAAGCAAGTGATACATACGCATATCCCCACATTATTGTTGTCCATTGGGTTATGCGTTTTGTATTTCGTGTTACGGCATTTTTGGAAAAAAGCGCCTTGGGCATTGATTCTCGCCATTGTCGCAACATTGGTCAGCGCGATTTTCGAATTTTCCTCTCATGGTGTTACTGTCGTAGGCGAAATTTCGTCCGCGTTGCCTACCTTGCGGTTACCGGCGTTTCCGTTGGAAACGTGGGGTACGATCTTGTCCGCGGCGGCGGCGTTATCGCTCATCAGCTTCAGCAGCGCGACGTTGACCGGACGTGTCTTTGCCGCTAAAAACGGTTATGAAATCGACAGCAACCGTGAATTGGTCGCGCTTGGCGTTTCCAATATCGCGTCGGCGTTATCTCAGGGGTTTGCGATCAGTGGCGCGGATTCAAGAACCGCCGTCAATGACGCCGCCGGCGGGAAAACGCGGATGGTGCAAATTTTTGCGGCGTTGGCGATTTTGTTGGCGTTGCTTTTATTGACGCGATTTTTGACGCATATGCCGACTGCCGCCTTGGGCGTAATCCTGATTTTTAGTGCAATCGGGCTGACCGATTTTTCGATACTGCGCAAGCTATCTTCCGTCAGCCGTTCCGAATTTTATATTGCGTTGATCACATTGTTGTCGGTCGTGCTGATGGGCATCATGCCAGGCGTTTTGTTGGCGGTTTCCATTGCGATTCTCCGCTTTTTGACGCGTACCGCGCGGCCAGCCGACTATCGTTTAGGATTGATCGAGGGACAGAAAGGGTTTTACGAAGTCGATCATTATCCCGAAGCCAAAGAAGTACCCGGTTTGCTTTTGTATCGTTTCGAAGCTTCGTTGATTTTTTTCAACGCCGGCTATTTCCGGCAACGGGTGATGAGTTTGATTGATCATTCGGCAACGCCTGTGCGTTGGTTGGTCATCGATGGACGTTCGCTCAATAATATCGACTTGACCGGAGCGATGATGCTTTACGAGCTTTCCAAAACGTTGTCGGCGCGCGGTATCGTGATTGCGCTTACCGGACGTTCCGAACAAATTACCCGGTGGATGCGAATCCACCAAGTCGATGACAAAGAGATGAATGTGCGCTTATTTCCTAATCGTCGCTTGGCATTCAGATCGTTTCGTCGTGAAATGGGGATGAAATGAATAACCGAGACAAAGGAACCGGATTACAATGGCGTTATGAAATGGTTGAAAAAAATATTGACGCGAAAAAAACACGGCAATAGCCTTGATCGAAAAATAGCAATACCAGTGTTTTGTTATCATTCTGTCAATATTACCGGCACGGCTTATGATCAGAACGATCATGTTGCGTTAGAAGAAGATTTGCGCACACTTTGGCGTCTGGGCTTTCGCTTATTATCTCCCGTCAAACTTGCCAGAGTGTTACGTGGTGAAGAAAATTTGCCTCGACATGAAAGATACGCAAGTATTACATTTGATGATGGCTCTGATCTGGACTATTTCGATTACGATCATCCCGACGCGGGCATGGTAAAAAGTTTGCAACATATTCTTGAAGAAACGCCGTTAAGCCGAGACGTGGCGCAACAGGAAGCGCTGACGGCCAGTTTCGTGATCGTTTCTCCAGAGGCGCGCAAAGAATTGACGGTAACTTGTTTTTTGGGGCAGGATTTGATTCGCGATAATTGGTGGTATGAATGTTCGCAAAAACGATTGATCGGCATCGCCAACCATAGTTGGGATCACGCGCACGAAACATTGATGCGTGTTTGTCAGAAAGACAATATAAAAGGTTCTTTCTATGATATTACGACGTACGAGGACGCTGACCGGCAAATTCGGATTGCGCAAGATTACCTCGACAAAATGACAAAAGACGCTTCAATGCGGGTTTTTGCTTATCCTTATGGACATGCTTCCTCTTATCTCGTCGAAGAATACTTTCCCGTATTTCAAAAGGAACACAGGCAACTGGCGGCATATGGACTTGATCCGACGCCAGTGACCAAAGAAGCCAATATTTGGAATTTGCCGCGCTATGTTTGCGGAAAACACTGGAAAGCGCGCGAAGAATTTGAAGATATTCTTAAGGACTGTGTGAAATCATGATGAATTTTCGAGCGCGTGTTTTAAACGTTCTGGGCAAGGGAAAGGCGTCGAGGACGCAACCTACGGAAACGCGCGCAATATCCCCCAAAGATGAAAAGATTTCTTTTGACGAGATTCTTTGCGTTGTGGAAACCAGTCACGCCCAGGTTTTTATCGGCGATCTTTTCCGCAGAAGATTCAATGTTGATGATTTTCCGGATTTTCCCAGACATTTCGTTGCGTTTTATCGTGTAGATGCCTACACGTTCGCGCCGGTTGGTTATGTTCATCACACACCATGGGAAGGGTGCACGCTTTGCGGCGGGCTGGTTATCGATGAGCGGTTTTACCGCCAAATTCCGGCGCAACATCGGAAAGTGATTCGTGAAGCGGGAGGTATTGCTGAACAATTACAAAGAAAAAGTTTCGAGATCGTAAAACCGAACGCTAAAGTAATATGGGGATATGTTGGCGACGATCTGGCGCGTCGAGTCGATTTGCGCGTCGGGTTTGAGCCAACGGAAGACGCTCATATCATGGCAGTTTGGCTACAGCCGTTGACCGACGAAGAAAAAAATGAATTATTTGAAAAAGTCAAAGCGCTGGGACCATTTTAAGTTTCATAGTTAAACGATCATGGGGTCTACGTCGATGATCCATTTGATGGGTCGCGCCCGCAACGCATCGAGATGGATTTTCCATTCGCGCAAAAAGCGTTGCAACATACTGCGATTGGCGCTGCGGATAATCATTTGCATACGAAAAAATCCGGCGCGTTTCGCCAATGTCGATGAAACCGGCGGGAAGATATGGACAGAGTCATTGGCGCAAGCGAGCGCTTTTTCGTGCGCTTGTTGTAAAAACGACAACAATTTTTTTTCGTCGCGCGCTTCAGCGCTCAACAACGCCAGCGAAACGAACGGTGGCAAGCCGATGGCTTTTCGTTCTTCAAGTAAAACGGCGGCGTAGTCGTTGAACGCGTGCCGTTGCAGCGCGTCAAAAAGCGGATACTGGGGAAAATCGGTTTGCACGATCACTTCGCCCTTACGTTCAGCGCGTCCGGCGCGTCCGGCGACTTGATGCAACAACGCGGAAAGTCGCTCGGTCGCGCGAAAATCGGCGCTGTATAAGGCGTTGTCCGCGCCGAGGACGCCGACCAATGTCACGGCGGGGAAGTCATGCCCTTTCGCCAGCATCTGCGTGCCGATCATAATATCAATATTTTGCGCCGCGATTTGCGTTTGCAATGCGTCAAATGCGCCGCGCCGTTGCGTACTATCACGGTCGATACGCGCAATGCGCGCGTTCGGGAAAGCGCGGGTCAATGCCGTTTCCAGACGTTGCGTGCCAAAACCGCGCGGCAAAAGATCAATATTGCCGCACGATGGACAAACATGAAATACGCGCGATGAATAATTGCATTGGTGACAACGCAAGCTGGAAGGATTTTTGTGCAGCACCAAACGAACCGAGCAACGCGGGCATGTCGCTTCCCAGCCGCAAGCGTGGCATTTCAGGGAAGGCGAAAAACCGCGGCGGTTGATAAATATCAGGGATTGCTCGTTGCGTTCCAGCCGCGCATGAATGGCGTCCCACAGTTCCGGCGCAATACCTTCATGCGTTGTTTCTTTGGACAAAGGCACGAAACGGATATTGGGCATCGCTTGCTCGTTGGCGCGGCGGCTGATACGCAGGAGTTGGTAGCGCCCTTGTTGCGCATGGTAATAGGTTTCAAGCGACGGCGTCGCACTACCGAGCATGATGGGCACATTGCGCTGCCGCGCTCGCCATATCGCGAGATCGCGCGCATGGTAACGTACGCCGTCTTGTTGCTTGAACGACGCATCGTGTTCTTCATCGATGACGATCAATCCAAGAGCGGGCAGCGGCGTGAATATCGCAAGTCGCGTACCTAAAATGAGCTGCGCATCACCGGTTGTGGCGCAACGCCAATTGGCGAACCGTTCGCCATCCGGCAGACCACTATGCAATACCGCCGTTTTCACATTGGGCAGATGTTTGGCGGCGCGCTGTAAGAATTGCGGCGTCAAATGAATTTCTGGTAAAAGTATGAGCGCCTGTTTGCCGCGCAAGATCGCTTCACGCGCCAGCGTCAAATAGACTTCGGTTTTACCGCTGCCGGTGACGCCTTGCAGCAAAAATACTTGGAACTTGTCTCGCGCGGAATCAATGGCGGCGACTGCGGCGCGTTGTTCTTCAAACAAAGGTGTCGTCGCTTCATTGGAGATAGTTTTTTCGACGGATGGGATTAACCAGCCGTGTTGACGCCATTGTTTGATATAACGTTTTTGTGTCGCGCTCCAGTTTTTTTGTTGTCCGACCGCAATGACGCCGGACAATACCTCGTCGATGAGTGATCTCAGTTGTGGCGCTTTGCGTTTGCCCAAATTTTCACGCAAAGCAAGCAACTCGTTTTTTCCGAGCTCCTCGAGCGCTAAGCATGTCGGCAAGTCTGAAGGTCGTACCGAAAGAGGAGGCAACGCCAAAGCGCAGCTCATCCCGATATCCGCGTGATAGTAATCGCTTACAAACGAGAGAAGTTTGAGGATATCGTCGGGCAACGGCGGCAGATCATAAACTTTTTCGACAGGCAGCAGATTTTCGGGCGCAATCTCGGAATATTCACGGCACGCCATGACAACTCCGTAACGCGGCTTATGCGCGAGCCGGACTCGGACGAGATTTCCACAAACGATTTTTTGGTCGGTTGGCGCCAGGTAGTCAAAAAGATGTCCCGCCGCGACAGGTAGGGCAACGCGCACGATTTTCATCTTCTAATCACCGTCTGACGCTGTTTTAGGCGACCTTTTCAAGTCGGAAAATCTGTGGATAGTTTTGTGGAAGACCAAGTGCGCGAATATGATTTCGGCACACATCATTATTTTCATACGAAACAGAATTTTCAAAAAAAGACATATTTCCATTAAAAAACAATGACTTAAATATGAATGTTAAACTGGATTTCCTAATAGTCGATGTAAGTTCACTTGACAAGCGCAATGTGAATAAGTAGGTCATGCCACGTCGATGATTATGCGAAGCCTTCACTTCACGGCAAATCGCCTGTAGGCGCGGTTATTCTAAACGCATTTCCCGTGAAACGCGATGAACCGTCTCTACCAACACAGCGACATTTTCCGGTGGCGTTTGCGGTACGATACCATGTCCCAAATTGAAGACATGCCCGGGTTGAACGCCTGCGGCGTGGATAATGGTATCAGCTTCTCGCGCCACTGTTTTTTCATCGGTCAGCAAAACCAATGGATCGAGATTGCCTTGCAGCGCGACTTTACCGCCAAAACGCTGGCGCGCTTGCGCGATATCGACCGTCCAATCGAGTCCGAGCGCATCAGCGCCGCTATTCGCCATACCATCCAACCACTGTCCGCCGCCTTTAGTAAAAAGAATAGTCGGTACTTTCTCGCCTGCGGCGTTTGCGTTGAGCCGCGCCAATACTTCCTTCATCGTGTCAAGCGAAAGATTTTGATAGGCGACGCTCGACAACAGCCCACCCCAAGTATCGAAAATCATTACCGCGTCAACGCCGGCGGCGATTTGTTCGTTGAGGTATGCGGCGACAGCCTGAGCGTTGATATGGATGAGTTGTTTCATCAAATCCGGTCGAGCGTAAGCGAGCTTGCGGACATTCGGGAAACCTTCGCTGCTACCGCCTTCGATCATGTAACATGCCAGCGTAAAGGGGCTGCCTGAAAAACCGATTAACGGCACATGTCCATTCAGTGCTTTTTTGATTGTGGTGACCGCATCGAAAACGTAACGCAGTCGATTCATATCGGGGACGGCGAGCGCGGAAATCGCTTGCTCATTATCGGTTTTGCGGGCAAATTTTGGACCTTCGCCCGCCGCGAAAGAAAGTCCCAAGCCCATCGCGTCCGGCACGGTCAAAATATCGGAAAAAAGAATCGCCGCGTCCAACGGGAAACGCGCCAATGGTTGCAAAGTCACCTCAGTCGCCAGTTCCGGCGTCATCGCCAGTTTCATGAAACTGCCCGCCGTCGCTCGGGTTTTATTGTATTCGGGCAAATAGCGCCCCGCTTGGCGCATCAGCCAAATGGGCGTGTAGTCGGTCGGCTGGCGGCGCAGAGCGCGTAAAAACGCATCGTTTTGGATCATTGTTGTCCTTTAGAAACAAAAGCGCGAGAATCTGCGCGAAACCGGCATTGTCGCTCAAGCCAGAAAAGACGGCAAATAGTCCGCGCATAGCGCCTGATGCGCGTAAATATTGCCAAAATATTGCCGGAAAACCAACACAATGAAATCGGCTGCCCGGAAAAAAGAAAAAAACTTGCCATGAATCATCAAGTTGAGGTTTAATCATAGAAGTGTTTTCTATCCGGCTGTTCTTTTTATGATTTTATCCTCTGGAACGGGCGGATGCCGATTTAATTGTTTTTATTTTGTGGAAGGTCATCATGTTTTTTACTCGTTTGATATCCCAACTTGGCCTGTGCCTGGTGGTATTGGCAACAGCGTTATTAACAGCCTGCGGCGGCGGCAGTAGCGGTAATCCAAGCAATCCGTATGATCCGCCAATCTTAGCATTACATCACGATCAAATTGCCTTCCCCGGACAGAAATTCGAAATAAGAATTACGGGAGGTACAGGATCCTATCGATTGTTAGAAACCTATCCGCCTACCGTTATTTCGTTTAGTGATGTTAACTTTGACGGAGACAAAATTGCCGTAATACCGAACGCGGTAGAGGCGGAGACGGTTGTCACCATCAGAATTCGTGATCAGAATAATGGTGTTTTTGGCGAAACGTCATTTACCGTTCGTCCTTCCTATCTGTCCAATTTCATTTGGGTTTCGCCATTCCCCAACGCGCCGGAATCGTGTTCTTCGAGCGGCGTAACGGATAACGTATCGACGGAAGGTTATGCGTCGATTTGCGTCGGCGCTAGAGGAACCGCGCAAATTGCGTTGCGTACGAATGAAGGGGGGCTTGGCAATCGTGATGTTCGTTTTGAATGGGTTTCCGGCGAATACTATTTTGATCCTTCGGATGTGGGCAGCAATGGCAGAAGAATCACGACGCGAACGGACAGCAGGGGTTATGCTACGGTAGAAATACAAACAAGAGCCAACGTGCCGGCGCATAAAGCGACGATCAGAGCAGTTGAAGTCGCTACCAATAACTGGGTACAAACCGACTTTTGGATTGCGACCGAAACATTCAGAGTGTTCCCGACGGACATCAGTATTACGACAACGGCAGATCATTGTTATAGCTCGACGAGCGCGATCGTTTCTTTGTTCGGAGGAACGCCGCCTTACACATACGTTCCTACCAGTTATATTTCTGCCACTCCGTCCACTATTGCGGTAAGCGGCGGCACGACGGTGCTTGCGACAACTCCGGGATGGTGTCTCGAAAAAACAGTCCAATTCAGAGACGCGACGGGCGCGACGGCTAATGTCAGTTTCTCATATTCGGCTTCGGGCAGCAGTGAGCCAGAACCCGAACCAGAAGAGCCACCTGCGTTTACCGCGGCTGCGCCATGGGCGGGCGCTACCGTTTCCTGCGCAAACGGAAGCAGCTATCAGGTTGTCGCAACCGGCGGCGTACCCCCGTATAAATTTGCGGTTTCCGGTTTGCCCGTAGCGATGACGCCGCCGTTGAATTCGTATGCAACCATGTCTGGTTCCACCGGCACCTTTACGTTCAATGCGCCGGGGAATCCGGGAGACATCTATACGGTTTCAGTCATCGACAGCGCGCTTAGTGAGAAAGTATTCTCGTTGACGTGCCAATGATGAAGCGCGGTAGATAAAAAAGCGGAAAAACAGCGCCTTCGGGCGCTGTTTTTTATGTGCGAAAAACAATATGGACAAGCAAAGAAATCATCATATCTCGGTCTGAATTTTTTGTCCGGGCGTTTGAAAAACCGCCCGATCTTCCAGACGAACCGCTGTCAGCATACCGCCCCATAAACATCCGGAATCGATCATCAGTACGTTGGGCATCAACGATAAACCCAGTGTCGACCAGTGACCGCAAACGAGCGTGACGTCGGCGGTTTGCCGTCGCTCATGCATGAACCACGGACGCATTCCGGCAGGCGCGTAGGCAGGTCCGCGTTTCTCGGAAAAATCGAGTTTGCCGTCGGCGCTACAAAAACGAATGCGCGCCATGATATTGACGATGGTGCGTGTTCGGTCGATGCCGCGCAAGCTATCGTGCCAACGCGCGGGTTTGTTGCCGTATAGATGTTTAAGAAAAGCACGTACGGTTTTTTCGTTGTCGCTATGCAGCAGATGTTCCACTTCACGCGCATGACGCATCACGTCATCGGCGCGCCATGAGGGGGCGACACCGGCATGCACGAGCAAACAGTCATGCATCGGTCGCGCTGCCAACGGGCGATGTCGCAACCAATACAATAGATCGTCGCGGTCACGCGCGGTCAACACATCATCCAAACCGTCAATTTTTTTGGCTTTTTGAAATCCCGCAGCGATCATCAACAAGTGGAAATCGTGATTGCCGAGAACAGAATTGGCGCCGAGCGCGATGATTTCGCGCAAAACTGCGGCGGACTCCGGTCCGCGATTGACCAGATCGCCGACAAACCACAACTTGTCGCGTTTCGTAGAAAAAGGCAGCAATTCCAACAAACGGCAAAGTTCTTTATGACAACCTTGCACGTCACCGATTACATAAGTCGCCATGTGTCGTTCTTAACGTTTTTTCGAAAATAACGACGATACAGTAAAATACGCCGTTTTTACAGAGCGCGGCGCGATCAAATTTATGGAAGGCATGCTCAATCCGGCGCAACGCGAAGCCGTGCGCCATGTCGAAAGTCCATTATTGGTACTTGCCGGCGCCGGTAGTGGTAAAACGCGCGTAATCACTGAAAAAATCGCGCATCTTGTCAAACTTGGTGTGTTACCAGAGAAAATCCTGGCGATTACGTTCACCAACAAAGCAGCGCGGGAAATGCGCGAACGCGTACACGCTTTGCTCGATCAACAAACGGCGTTCGATAAAATCACGATAGGAACATTTCACGCGCTCGGGCTTTCCATCATCCGCCAGGAAGCCAAACACCTGTCGCTCAAACCGCGCTTTTCCGTTCTCAATCCGCAAGATTTGGAGACGATGGTTGCCGAATTGGCAGGTAGCGTCGGTAACGCGCGCGCGTTGCAATGGAAAATCAGCCAGTGGAAAAACGCGATGATTTCGCCGAAAGAAGCGTTGAGCGAGGCGAATGACGATGAAACACTGCTGGCGGCGCGTGCGTATGCGCAGTATGGTGACGCTTTGCAAGCGTATCAGGCGGTCGATTTCGATGATTTGATCGTGCGCCCGGCGCAACTATTTGCCACGAACGACGAAGCGCGCGCGCGGTGGTGCGCGCGCTTCACGCATGTGCTGATCGATGAATATCAAGACACCAATCCGGTGCAATATCTGCTGCTGCGCACGTTGGTGGGCGAACAACCCTTCACGGCGGTTGGCGACGACGATCAGGCGATTTATAGTTGGCGCGGCGCGACGTTGGAAAATCTGGCGAAACTTCCCAAAGATTATCCGTCGTTGAAAATCATCAAGCTCGAACAAAATTACCGTTCGACGATTCGCATACTGCGTTCAGCCAATGCGCTGATTGCCAATAATCCCAAGCTATTCGAAAAAAAGTTATGGAGCGAACACGGTTTGGGCGATCCGTTACGGGTCACGACGGCGGCGAACGAAGAAGCGGAGGCGGAAATGATCGCGTATCGTTTGCTGGCGCACAAGTTCGAACATCGCGCGCGCTTTTCCGATTATGCGATTTTGTATCGAGGAAATTTTCAATCGCGTCCTTTTGAGAACGCGCTGCGCGCCAACCAGATTCCTTATCTTTTATCGGGAGGGCAGTCTTTTTTCGAGCGTGCCGAGATCAAGGATATTATGGCTTATTTGCGTTTGATCGCGAATGAAGACGACGATCCTTCGTTCATCCGCGCGATCGTCACGCCGAAGCGCGGCGTCGGCGCAACGACGCTGGCGCGTCTCAGCGAAATTGCGACGGTACGGCATGAAAGTCTGTTTGCGGCAGTATTTTCGCCGGAGTTTGCCGCCACGCCGCGCGTTTATGCCGCTGTTCAAGCGTTTTGTAATGAGATCAATCATTTTCGCTATCGCGCGGAACGCGAACCCGCTTCTCGTTTGCTCGACGAATTGATACGCGAGATCGGTTACGAAGATTGGCTGCTTGCGTCATTTGACAAACGCGATGCGCAGAGACGGATCGACAATGTGCGCGATTTCATTCGTTGGTTGGGACAAAAAGGCGAAGAGGACAATAAATCGTTATTGGATTTGACGCAGATGTTGGCATTGATGAGCATGCTTGGAGAAAAAGGAGAAGACATCGACGCTGTGCGCTTATCGACATTGCACGCCGCGAAAGGTTTGGAGTTTCCGCATGTTTTTCTCACGGGCGTCGAAGAGGGTATTTTGCCGCACCGTGAAGCAATCGAGCGGGAGACTATTGATGAAGAACGGCGACTGATGTACGTCGGTGTCACGCGCGCGCAAAGAAGCTTGTCGTTGTTTTATTGCGCGCAACGCAAACGCGCTGGAACGCGCGTTGATTGTACGCCGTCGCGTTTCATCGGAGAATTGGCGCAGGAGGATTTACGTTATAGTGATAAACCGCTAACGGACGATGAGGCAGCAGAGGAAAAAGCGGCGGGCGGCGAACGACTGAAAAGCTTGCGCGCAATGTTAGCGCGGTAGCGGAATCAAAAAACAGCACGCGCAGCATTATTTTACTGCCCGTTATTTCTTGATAAATAAAATCTATAAGAACGATTTTTATAATTAATTTGCTATAAGACGCCATAAAGGATAGTCTTTGTATAAAATAATCGCGTTGGTTTAGCAGAACGAATATGCCGACGTAACGCATTCATTTAATTCAGTAAAGGAAACGCATATGTCTCAAATTAACAGCGAAGTCAAACCTTTCAAGGCGACAGCTTTTCACAACGGAAATTTCGTCACGGTCACTGATCGGGATTTGAGGGGGAAATGGTCGGTCGTTTTTTTCTATCCCGCCGATTTTACTTTTGTTTGTCCCACCGAATTAGAGGACCTTGCCGATAATTATGGCGAATTCAAGAAACTGGGTATCGAGATTTACTCGGTGTCGCGCGATACGCACTTCACGCACAAAGCTTGGCACGATACATCCAAAGCGATCAATAAAATCAAGTATCCGATGATTGGTGACCCGACCGGCACCATTTGCCGCAACTTCGACGTGTTAATCGAAGAAGAGGGCATTGCCAATCGCGGCACTTTCGTTGTCGATCCCGATGGAAAAATTCAAATCATCGAAATCAGCGCTGGCGGCGTGGGGCGCGACGCGAAAGAATTATTGCGGAAAGTCAGGGCGGCGCAATACGTGGCGTCGCATCCGGGCGAGGTTTGCCCCGCCAAATGGAAAGAAGGCGACAAAACATTGAAACCGTCGCTGGATTTGGTTGGCAAGATCTGATTCGCAAACGAGAAGAGAAACAGGAAGAAGCTCGGATGCTTGCCGTATCCGGGCTTTTTTATTTAAATAAAGACAATCGAGAAAAAATCATGCTGGATGAGGACATTAAAAGCCAATTAAAAAGTTATTTGGGGCATCTGACCAGCCCCGTCGAGTTGGTGGCGACGTTGGACGATAGTGAAAGTGCGCGCGAAATGAAAGATCTGTTGGATGCCATTGTTACCTTGAGCGACCAGATCACGGTAGTTGAACGAGCAAACGACAATGTCCGCAAACCTTCATTTTTAATTACTAATCAGGGCGTGGACAGCGGATTGCGTTTTGCCGGTGTGCCGCTTGGTCAAGAGTTTACCTCTTTGGCGTTGGCGCTTTTGCAAGTGGGCGGCTATCCACCCAAAGAGTCTCAGGAAATCCAAGAGCGGGTGCGTTGCTTCGAAGGTAAACTGCATTTCGAAACTTATTATTCGATTACCTGCCATAATTGCCCCGGCGTCGTACAAGCATTGAACTTGATGACAGCGCTCAATTCTAATATTACGCACACCGCCATTGATGGCGCGCTATTTCATGAAGAAGTCGAAAAACGCAAGATCATGGGCGTGCCCGCTGTTTTTCTCAATGGTGTATTTTTCGGTCAGGGACGAATGACGCTGGAGGAGATTATCAATCGTCTCGACAAAAACGCCACGACGCAGACGATCAAAAACATCAACCAAAAAAAGCCGTTTGATGTTTTGGTCGTCGGCGGCGGACCGGCGGGCGCGACAGCGGCGATTTACGCGGCGCGTAAAGGCATTCGTACCGGCATCGTCGCCGAGCGGTTTGGAGGTCAAGTTCTCGATACGGTGGATATAGAAAACTTTATTTCCATACCGAGAACCGAAGGGCAACAACTGGCGGCTGAGATGGAGCGCCATGTTAAACACTATGGAATTGATATCGTCGATTCACAAAGAGCCAAAGCATTGATTCCTGGTGGCGATTTGATCGAAATTCGGCTAGAAAGCGGCGCGGCGCTTCTATCGAAAACCGTTATTTTGGCGACTGGCGCGCGCTGGCGTTTGATGAATGTGCCTGGTGAGGAAATGTACCGCACCAAAGGGGTAACTTTTTGTCCACATTGCGATGGACCGCTATTCAAGGGCAAGCGCGTCGCGGTGATCGGCGGCGGCAATTCCGGCGTGGAAGCGGCGATCGATCTTGCCGGCGTGGTCGATCATGTTTCGTTGTTGGAATTTTTACCAGCGATGCGCGCCGACGAAGTATTACAACGCAAGCTACGCAGTTTGTTGAACGTCGATATCATCGTTAATGCGCAAACGACGGAAGTACTCGGCAAAGACGGCAAAGTCTGCGGACTGAATTATAAGAACCGTGAAACCGAAGAAATCGTATACTTGCCGCTAGAAGGTATTTTTGTGCAGATTGGACTTCTGCCCAATACCGACTGGCTCAAAGAAACGGTGGCGCTTAACTCAATGGGGGAAATCATCATCGACACACATGGGAAAACCAATATCGCGGGCGTTTTTGCTGCTGGCGATTGTTCTTGCGTCCCCTATAAACAAATCGTAATCGCCGCGGGAGAGGGCGCCAAAGCCGCGTTGAGCGCGTTCGATTACTTGGTCCGCGCGTCGGCGTAAATTTTCCTTGAATGACAATCGGGCTTTCAAAGTAAAGGAAGCCCGGTTACTGTTTTTTCTCGCGCGTATCGTCGAGAATCGATGCCGAAACTCCAGAGCAAGAATTGTCTCGCAGCGGAACAGTGATCGTGCGAGAAGGAAAGGTACGAAAAAACAGTCCTTTTTTACCAAAAATCGCCGAAATGTTCCACCATTTCTTGTTTTATAGTTTATTAATAAGTCACGCTGAGTTAAACTAATTTATTGCAAAACAGGCAATCTTATGAATGCTTCTCCCCCAACGCGAAAAGTACCTTCGATCAATCGGAATCTTTCGCTGCTGGCGTTTAACCGGCGTGTTCTGGCGCTCGCCCAAGACCCGTCGATGCCTTTACTCGAACGGCTGCGCTATCTGTGCATTTTGGGCAGTAACCTTGACGAAATGTTTGAGTTGCGTTTGGGCGCGCTCAAAGACGCGGTGTTGTCACGCAAGCCGCTGACGGGGAATACGCTCGCGCAAATGCGCGATATTTTGGAACAGATCGATAAGCGCGCGCACGAATTGGTGCGCGACCAATACGTAACGCTCAACCGCGAAGTTTTGCCCTCGCTTGCCGAGCGCGGGATTCGCGTTTTGTTCAGAAACGAACTGAGCAAACGCGAGCAGGAATGGGCGACGACGTATTTTCAGAAAGAAGTGCGCCCGCTTTTATCGCCCATCGGGCTTGATCCCGCGCATCCTTTCCCGCAAGTCGCCACGAAATCGTTGCATTTCATCGTCGAGCTTTCCGGCAAGAATGCGTTTGGTCAGGAATCGTCCATTGCGATCATCAAAGCGCCGCGTGTGTTACCGCGCGTGATTCAGATTCCACCCGAAGTCAGCGGGCGGCAATATCATTTTTTGTTGCTGTCGTCGATCATTCATATTCATTTTCATACGCTGTTTCCCGGGCGCGACGTACTCGCTTATTCACAATTCCGTGTCACCCGCGATGCCGAGTTGGCGATGGATGAAGAGGAAGTCAAGAATTTGCGTCAAGCGTTAAAGGGCGAGTTGACGCAGCGTCCTTACGGCGTGCCAAGGCGTGTGGAAGTGGTTGATACTTGCCCCGATCATCTTGCGCATTTGTTGTTGAAACAGTTTGATCTTTCCGAAAGCGATTTATATCGTTGCGACGGTCCAGTCAATATTTCTCGCTTTAATTGGCTGATCGATCAGGTGGATGACGACACTCTGAAATTCCCATCGTTTAATCCCAGTCGTTCGACCCGATTGGCGCGATCAAATAATATTTTTGAGACCTTAAAGCAAGGCGATGTGTTGTTGCATCACCCCTATCAATCATTCGAGCCGGTCATCGAATTCTTGCGGCAAGCCACTAGTGATCCGAACGTCGTCGCCATCCGGCAAACCGTTTATCGTACGGGCGCTATTTCCGGCATTATGGAAGCGTTGATCGAGGCGGCGCAGCGTGGGAAAGAGGTAACCGTCGTCGTCGAACTGATGGCGCGGTTTGACGAAGAAGCTAATATTAGTTGGGCGGATCGTCTCGAACGCGCCGGCGCGCAAGTGATTTACGGTGTATTGGGTTTGAAAACACATGCCAAGATGGCGCTCTTGATTCGGCGCGAAATCAACGAAAAAACCAAGAAAGAGGAATTGATTTACTACACGCATTTAAGTACGGGAAATTATCATCCAAGAACGACGCGCCTTTATTCCGATTTCGGTTTGTTGACCGCCAATCAAGAAATCGGGCGCGACGTCAACGAAGTATTCATGCACATCAGCAGCTTGTCGCCCGCCGCCAAAATGCAGAGGTTGATTCTCGCGCCGTTTACGATGCATCGCCGGATATTGAGTTTGATCCGCCGCGAAGAAATGAATGCGCTTTCTGGCAAGCCGGCGCGCATCATCGCCAAAATGAACGCGCTACTGGAGGAGCGCATCATTAGCGGGCTTTACCGCGCGTCGCAAGCGGGCGTCAAAATCGATTTGATCGTGCGCGGCGTATGCGCGTTGCGTCCTGGCGTTCCAGGCGCTTCCGAAAATATTTGTGTGCGCTCGATACTCGGGCGTTTTCTCGAACATCACCGCGTTTGGTATTTTGAGAACGATCATCAACCGGAGGTTTGGTTATCGTCGGCGGATTGGATGGGGCGCAATTTGTTTCGCCGGATTGAAATCGCTTTTCCAGTGCTCGATCCAGAGATCCGCGCTCGCGTGATCGAAGAAGGGTTGCTGGGATACCTCGAAGATAATTGCAATGCCTGGCATTTATATGCTGACGAACGGTATGAGAAAATTTCGCCCAAAAACGGTGAACAAGCGGTTTCGGCGCAACAAAGATTGTTAAAACGCTGGGGTGAAGAAAGTTTTTAATTTCTTCAGATAAAGATAATGGATCTCATTTTATGGCGTCACGCCGAAGCGTTATCCGGCGACAACGATCTGGAAAGAGTGTTGAGCGCGCGCGGTGAAAAACAAGCGCGCTCGACCGCGGCGTGGTTGAATCAACGCTTGCCTGAAAATTGCCGCATCTTGGTTTCGCCGGCGCGCCGCGCGCAACAAACCGCTGCCGCGCTGGGTCACGCTTATACGACGATCCAGGCGTTGTTGCCGAACGCGCAGGTCAGCGATGTGCTTTCCGTGTCTGGCTGGCCGGATGCGTCGGGCGTCGTTTTGATCGTCGGTCACCAACCGGCGCTTGGCGAAGTCGCTATGTTTTTGCTTGATGATGATTTTGATGGATTGAGTTGGACGCCGTCGTGCGCGTCGTTATGTTGGATGAGGAAAGAAGAACAAGGCGCGTCGTTGGTCACGATATTCACGCCCGAGTAACGCGGCAAAAATCATCGGCTATTTTGCTATTCCGTGAATAAACTGCTCACGGATTCTTCATTCGCCATGCGCGTCACGGTTTCGGCTATCAGTTGCGCGCAGGAAAGCTGGCGGATGCGTTCGCTACGCTCGGCTTCGGGCGACAACGGGATGGTGTCGATCACGACGACTTCGTCGATATCCGATTGATCGATACGCGCCACGGCGCCGCCCGACAACACGGGATGCGTACAATAAGCCGCAACGATTTTTGCGCCCTCTTGCTTGAGCGCGGAGGCGGCTTTGCACAGGGTATTCGCCGTATCGATGATGTCGTCGATGATGATGCATGCGCGCCCTTCTACTTCGCCGATGATGTTCATCACTTCGGCGACATTGGCTTTCGGACGGCGCTTGTCGATGATCGCCAGATCACAATCTAGGCGTTTGGCGATTGCTCGCGAGCGCGCTACGCCGCCGACATCCGGCGACACAACGATCATTTCTTCGTAATTCTGTTTCCACAATTCGCCGAGCAAAATCGGTGTCGCATAAATATTATCTACCGGAATATTGAAAAAGCCCTGAATTTGATCCGCGTGCAAATCCATGACGACGGCGCGAGAAACGCCTGCTGCCGTCAGCATGTCCGCAATCAATCGCGCGGTGATTGGTACTCGCGCCGAACGGGAACGACGATCTTGGCGCGCATAACCGTAGTAAGGGATCACTGCGGTGATTGACGCCGCCGACGCGCGCTTCAACGCATCGACGATGACCAAAATTTCCATGAGATTATCGTTGGTCGGCGCGCAGGTAGATTGCAGCACGAAAACATGACGACCGCGAACATTTTCAAGAATTTCGACGAATACTTCGCCATCGGAAAAGCGGTTGACTATCGCTCTGCCCATGGAAACATTGAGATGCCGGCAAACGGCTTCCGCGAGTTTGGGATTGGCGTTACCGGTAAAAATACGCATCCATGTTTCCTCGTCAACGCGCCGATACAGCGCAACCGCGCTTGATACTCAAGAATTTCGCGCGATTGGTCAGCGTACAATAAAATGGCTGGGGAGGAAGGATTCGAACCCTCGAATGCCGGAATCAAAATCCGGTGCCTTAACCAGCTTGGCGACTCCCCAACGGGTTGATTCAGTCTTTACGAAAACCCCATTTTAACAGCGGATGATACGTCCGTGTGCGGGTCACAACGCCCGAAATATCCGCCGGCAATGCCTGAATCACGTTTTTGGCGGCATTTTCACTCTCAACGATAGCAAAAACGCTGCTTCCCGATCCGCTCATTCTGGCATTTCCTGCATATTGGCGCAAACAAGCCAATGCTTGGGCAACGGGTGGATAACGTCCTATAACGACACGTTCTAAATCGTTGCGACCATGATCTTTCGTAAAGGCGGCTATTTTCTCTGAGCGCGTGTTTCGTGTCAATTCCGGCGCGTTGAAAATCTCCGCCGTCGAGATGGCAATCGGCGGCAGCGCCAACGCCAACCACATCGGCGGCAACGAAATCGGTTCTAATCGTTCTCCGATTCCGCTAACCCAAGCCGCATGACCGCCGATGAAAAAAGGAACATCGGCGCCGAGCGCCAATGCCATCGTTTGCAATGTCGATTGCGGTAAATGAAGTTCCCATAAGCGATTGAGCGCGATCAATACTGTCGCGGCGTCCGAGCTGCCGCCGCCCAATCCGCCGCCTTGCGGGATGTGTTTTTCCACAGCGATGCGAACACCGTAACGCGCGCCTGTTTCGCGCCGCAAAAGACGGGCGGCGCGAATGGTCAAATCGTCGTCTTCGGCGATGTTGGCAAGTGGGCGTGTTCGCGCAATCATGCCGTCTTTGGTGACCGTTAGTGTAACGGTATCGGCAAGATCGATGAACGCAAGGACGCTTTCCAGAAGATGATAGCCATCTTCACGTCTGCCGACGACATGCAGAAAAAAATTGATTTTCGCCGGCGCCGGGAAGACGTTCATCGGCGATTTCATGTCAATCGTTGTCATCGTTCAGCCATGCGTCGATTCGTATCCGCAGAGAAATCGTCTCGCCGTAACGCGCGTCGATTTGCAGCGGTAAAGCGGCATCCGTTCGTGCGTATTGATAATCGATCACCCAGCCTTCTTGTTTCAACTGAGCGAGACGCCCTTGCGCGTCGAGCGCGATTCCGTTGGTTTTTCGCGGTGTTGGAATGCCGCGAATCCAGAAAATCAAACCGTCTACCGGCAACGGGAAGCCCAACGTTTCTTGAGTCAGTGTCTGTAGGTCTGACCCTTGCCAGACGCCGCGATTGTCGTTGCCTCGCATGATGACGATTTCTTTTTCGTCGCGCGTCAGCGACGCGATGCGATTGCCTAATGGCGAAACGAAATCAATGGCGTCACGCGGCGGCGCATGCCGCCAATCAAACGCCGCGACATATACGTCGTCACCGGCTTGCGCCGAAAAACGACCTTGCATCGCAAACGGCGCGTCTTTGATTTTATTTTCCGGGAAGGAGGACGCATCATGGATCACGAGCGAACCGCCGCAGCTGCTCAATAAAAACGTGGCGCAGACGATCCAGAAAAGCGCGGCGCGTATCACGGTGCAGTAGGCGTCAGCGGCTCATCGATGTTGAGCCGCCTCATCGTTTCATGGATCAATGAATCTTTCGACACGCCTTGCAAACCATGTTTCCATACTTGTCGCGCTTCTTCGAGCTTGCCTAATTGCCACAATACTTCGCCCAAATGCGCGGCGACTTCGGAGTCGGGAAGCGTTTCCATTGCTTTACGCAAGTACGGTAACGCTTCTTCGAGCTTTCCTTGACGGTAAAGCGCCCAACCCATGCTGTCGAGAATCGCACCGTCTTCCGGTTTGGCTTGCAACGCTTTTTCGATGAGCGCCGCGCCTTCCTCGATATTGATTTGATGATCGACCAGCGTATAACCAAGCCCGTTTTGGATATAAGGTTCGTTTGGACTCAGTGCCAGCGCTTGACGGAGACGCGCAACCGCCGCCTTGATCTTTCCTTGTTTTTCTTCGACCAACGCTAGGTCCATATGCAGTTCCGCAGATTGTGGAAGCTGCGAGACGGCTTCTTCGAGTGTCACTCTTGCTTTTTCCCATTCTTCGGTATGACGATAAATCATCGCGCGCATTTGAGCTACCGAGATACGTTCTTCCAATGTAATTGCGGGCAGGTCGGCGAGCCACGTCATCGCTTCGTTGCTTTGATCGGCGCGAAGCAATAATTGCGCGATATGGATTTGAATACTCCACCAATGCTCGTCTTTGGTGATTTGTTTGTACCAGTAAATCGCTTCGTCAAGTCGCCTTTCGTCTTCGGCAATGCGCGCGTAAGTTTTAATCAACTCGTTGGCTTTTTGCGGCGCGCCCGATTGGCGTACATCCTCAAGCAAATCCAACACCGCGCGATGATCGCGCATTTCCATCGACAGCGCGGCGGCGGCGACCAATGCGTCATCCGAACCGTCGTCACGCCAGATTTTCAAGAACCATTCTCGCGCTTCGCCGAAATTTTTTTGCTTGACATACACGCGAGCGACAAACGACCATAATATTTTTTTGTCAGGATATTCTTCGATGGTTTTCAAAAGCCAAGGCAACAGTTCTTCCGAATCAGCGCGATCGAGCAGCAACGCCTTCAATTGCAGCGCTTCATCCCACTCTGGCTCGAGGCGTAGCGCGTCGTCAATGGCTTCTTCACCTTCGCGCAGAATCGCCATTATTTCTTCAGGCGGTTCTCCAGTGAATTCTTCGGGCGTTGCCAAAAACGCCGCCAACGCCAGCGCGTAATGCGCTTCCGGCTGGTACGGATAGGGCAGTGATACGTCGCGGACGATATCGAAAGCGACTCTTTTGTCGGACAACTGGCGCAGCGCCGAATTGATTTGCAAAAAAACCGCGCCGAGCGTATCGGTAGAGGAAGCGTCTCGTAAAAGACCGGCGAGCGATTCACGAATATGCCATTCGTCAGCTTGTTCTTTCAACGGCGACAACGCAAAACGCGCTAATTGCTGGCGCAATCTTTGCGGACGTTCCGCCTTCGGAGCCAGCGTTTGCCAAAGCTCCAAAGAATCTTTCAGTAAAACGTTATCGCGCGCCGCCAACGCGCTTTCCGTAGCGCGTTGCGCGAACCACGGTGCTTTCGTTTCTTCGGCGATGCGTAAAAACGTGCGCGTCGCCAAAACCGGATCATTGCGTTGCAGCGCGACATTGGCAAGCAAAATATCGTAGAAACGCTCTTCAGTCAGCGGCGGTGTTTGGACGTCGGCGCTTTGCGTTTGCGGATTCTTCAAGTCACCGTTTTGCGTCTCCGCGTGCCCAGCGGCAACGGGCTGAATCACCGGTTGCATACATGCGGTCAATGCGCTGACTGACACGATCACAAAAACGGCAACGAACCATAATCGCCAGCGAGGATTCAAGACATGGAAAAACGCCATGATATTTTTACGATGCTACGAAAAATCAAAGCATAAACGATTGCGGCGGCATCTACCAAATGTATCGTAAAATCAGGTATGCTTACATGCTTCTAAAACACGCCAGTTACCCGTTTTCACCGTTTGCGCGTATGCCAGAACTTCCCGAAGTCGAAATTACCGTACGCAGTATCGCGCCTATCATTTCCGGTCAGACGGTCGTGGATTTTCGCAGCCATCATCGCAAGTTGCGACGACCGATCCCGGCGAATCTGGCAACGCAGCTCATCGGGCAAACCGTGCGCCATGTTTTTCGGCGCGCCAAATATATCATTATTGATTTCGATCATGGTTCGTTGATCGTACATTTGGGAATGAGTGGCAGCTTGCGACTCATCGCTGGCGCGACCAGTGACATACCGCCGCGCAAAAAACACGATCATTTAGAATGGTTTTTCAGCAATGGCATATTACTTCGTTACCATGATCCGCGTCGTTTTGGGCTTTGCGTGTGGACGACTTCGCCGCCGTTGACGCACGCGCTGTTCGCGCGATTAGGTCCTGAGCCGTTCGACGAAAGGCTGACCGCGGAACAACTGCAAATCTCTTTTTCGCGGCGCAGCATCGCGATCAAAAATGCCTTGATGGACGCGGCGATCATCGTCGGCGTCGGTAACATTTATGCCAATGAAGCATTATTTCGCGCCGGAATTCATCCCGAAACGCCCGCTTGCCAATTGAGGCGAGCGCGGGTGTCGCGCTTGCTTGCCGCTATCCGCGCCACATTGAACGACGCGCTCGCTGCAGGCGGCAGCAGTTTGCGCGACTATGTGCATACGGACGGTGAAGAAGGTTGGTTTCAATTACAAACCTTCGTTTACGGGCGCAGTGGCGAGTCTTGTCGAAAATGCGGCACGCTTATTCGTACCATACGACAAAGCGGGCGGGCAACATATTATTGCGCGCGCTGTCAAAAATAATGCGACAATTTTACAAATTCACAGGAAAAAGATCGCTTTCCTCGATGGTTAGAGCGCTGAAACAAAGCGAGCATGTCATCGCTGTGATACATTGATACATATTAACTACGATGATTTGTGTATGGATCGGCAATTGCAAAATCTGGCAGCCCGTTTTGAAGCCTACAGTCAATGGCGGCGTCAACTATCGTCGCGTATCGAAAAATTGGAGCAATGGCTTACGGCGCAAACGCTTACCAATCCGCAAACACAAAAAGCTTTCGAACAGATTCGCGCGCGCCTCAACGAAGATAAATTGGTGCTTGCTTTCGTCGCTGAATTTTCACGAGGCAAGTCCGAACTGATCAACGCGCTGTTTTTTTCGGGATTCGGACAGCGTCTTTTGCCTTCTTCCGCCGGAAGGACTACGATGTGTCCGACGGAACTTTTGTACGATCCGAAAGAACCGCCGCATTTGCTTTTGTTGCCGGTAGAAACGCGCAAAGACAAAACGTCGGTAACCGATCTGAAACGCAATCCGTCGGTTTGGGAAAGTTTTCCGCTAGACCTTTCGACGCCAGAAGCGATGAGTGAAACGCTGCAAAGAGTTTCTCAGATCAAACAAGTGCCGCTCAATGTTGCGCATCAGTACGGTTTTTTTGATACCGACGAAGAAGCAACGAAGATTTTAGAGCGCGGTGATGACAAAGTGGATATTCCATGTTGGCGGCACGCGATCATCAATTTTCCGCATCCGATGTTGGAACAGGGGTTGGTGATTCTTGATACGCCCGGTCTGAACGCGATCGGCACCGAGCCAGAACTGACTTTTTCGTTGTTGCCCAGCGCGCATAGCGTGCTTTATATCCTTGCCGCCGATGCCGGTGTGACCAAAACCGATCTCGATGTTTGGGAGCAGCATCTCGTTTCCAGCGACCCCGCGTCCAAACACGGGCATGTGATCGTGTTGAACAAAATCGACGGTCTTTGGGACGAGTTGAAAACAGCGGAGGCGATACAAGGAGAAATCGACAAACAGGTGGAATCTACCGCTAAAATTCTCGATATCCCGCCGGAGCAAATTTATCCGTTGTCGGCGCAAAAAGGGTTGTTGGCAAAAATCAGTGGCGACGATAAATTGCTGGAGAGAAGCCGCGTGCCCGAATTGGAACAGGCGTTGACCAGCCGCATTCTTCCGGCGCGCCGTCAGATCGTCAGTGGGACGACGCAAGCCGATTTGTATGCGCTGATTCGCGGCATTCGTGGTTTACTCGATATGCGCGAAGATGGGATGCATGAGCAGCTCGATCAGTTGTTCATTATGCGCAACAAGAATAAAGATGTCGTGTTGGGTTTGCTCGACCAAACCAAAACGGAGAAACAAGCATTTGAGCAAGGACTGGCGCGCTATACCGCGATGCGCCGTATTTTCACCCACCACACCAACGCTTTGCTCGATGCTACCGATATGGACGCGTTGCGCGCCAATGCTAACCGCACTCATCTTGCTCTGGAAGCAGCGTCGCAGACCAAAAATGTGCGGCGCGCCATCGACATGTTTTTTACGACGCTTGTGGAAGATTTATCTGAAGCTGAAAAACAAGCCGAAGAGATTTATGAGATGGTCAAAGGAATGTCTTCTCGTTTTTCCAAAGAACTCAAGATGCGACCATTCGAACCACGTCGGTATTCGTTTGAAAAATGCTGTCGGGAAATTGACCGGCTTCATCATGCTTATGTAAGCCGTTTTGACACGTTGTGGGGGCGTACCGCAAGAGTGAAATTACAGCCGATGCAGCGGTTTTTCGAAGCCATCGTCACCCGCGCCAAACATGTTTATCATGTCGCCAACCGTGACGCTGAAAGCTGGCTGAAAAACATCATGGTGCCGTTGGAAACGCAGATACGCGAACGCCATCAGCAACTGCGGAAGCATCAGGAAAACGCGCGGCAGATTGCTGTCGCCAGCAACGAAGCGGAAGAACATGTTCGTGAATTCAAAGAACAGCTTACGTTGATCAAGGCGCAGCAGAAAGTGCTGGAGGCGCATCTCGAAAAAATTGACGTTTTACTGGCGCAGACCGAGTCGGATACTCCTGCTGAAACGAAATCTAAGGAATTAGTAATATCGCAATAAGGCGGGCGATTATGTTTGCCATTTTTTTCGCAAGGTTTCGCAAACAAGCGGGCAATCAAGTGAATAAACAAGGGGCGGCGCATTGTTCCGACTTGAAATCACGCTTACAATACCCTTGGTCGAAGTGTTTGCGTATTCGGCGGTTGCCGATATGCCGACGTAACAGTGTTTGCGGGCGTAGTTCAATGGTAGAACGGCGGCTTCCCAAGCCTCAAGCGTGGGTTCGATTCCCATCGCCCGCTCCAATTCGGCGGCGTCTGTACTATGTCGCCGCTTTTCGTTTTTTCAGCGCGTTCAGGCGAGAAAGATGGCGGTTTCTAAGATCAGGAAGGCAATGCTTACTTTTCAACAATTGATTTTAAATTTGCAAAATTACTGGAATCGGCAGGGCTGCGCGTTGTTGCAGCCTTACGATATGGAGGTCGGTGCCGGTACTTCGCACACCGCGACGTTTTTGCGCGCGCTGGGTCCCGAACCGTGGCGCGCCGGTTATGTGCAGCCGTCGCGTCGTCCCAAAGACGGGCGTTACGGCGAAAACCCGAATCGTTTGCAACACTATTACCAATATCAGGTGGTATTGAAACCCGCGCCCGCTAATATTCTTGATCTTTATTTCGGTTCGCTCGAAGATTTGGGATTCAATTTGGCGACCAACGATATCCGATTGGTCGAGGACGACTGGGAAAATCCAACGCTCGGCGCGTGGGGTTTGGGCTGGGAAGTTTGGCTCAACGGTATGGAGGTTACACAATTCACGTATTTCCAGCAAGTCGGCGGACTGGATTGTAATCCGGTGACTGGCGAAATCACTTACGGACTGGAACGTCTGGCAATGTATTTGCAAGGCAAGGAAAACGTTTACGATTTGATTTGGACAGAGTACGAAGAAAACGGCGAAACGCGCGCGCTCACCTACGGCGATGTGTATCATCAGAACGAAGTCGAACAATCCCGCTACAATTTTGAATTGTCCAATGCGCAAAAACTGTTTGAACTGTTTACTTTTTTTGAGAGCGAAGCCAAGCGTTTGCTCGAAGAAAAGCTGCCGCTGCCCGGTTACGAAATGATTTTGAAGGCGGCGCATACATTCAATTTGCTTGACGCGCGCGGCGCGATTTCGGTCACCGAGCGTGCGGCGTATATCGGACGCATTCGCGCGTTGAGTCGGCTGGTCGCGCAAACGTATATCGCTTCGCGTGAAGCGTTGCAATTTCCGATGTTGCCGGATGAATTCCGGCAACCGACGGTCTGAAGGATTGATCATGACCGATACTTTACTCATCGAATTGCTGACGGAAGAATTGCCGCCAAAAGCGTTGAAGCAATTGAGCGCGTCGTTTGCCGCGCTGATCACGGGTTCATTGCGTAATCAAAACTTTCTTTCGGCGTCTTCCGAAATGATCGCTTGGGGAACGCCTCGTCGGTTGGCGGTCACGATCAAGCATGTGGCGAATCGTTCGCCGGATCGCACGCAAACACAAAAGATTCTGCCGGTAAACATTGCGTTTGATGCGGCGGGTAAACCGACAATGCCGCTGATGCGCAAATTGGCGTCTCTCGGCTTGACCGATGACGATATTTCTCGTTTGAAACGTGCCGATGACGGCAAAACCGAAGCGTTGTTTTTCGACAGCGTGATCGTAGGTAAAACACTGGTTGCGGGGGTGCAGGAAGCGTTGGATGCGGCGATCGCGCAACTGCCCATTCCGAAAGTGATGCGTTATCCGCGTCGCGGCGGTTACTACAGCGATGTCAGTTTTGTGCGTCCCGCGCATCGCCTATTGGTATTGTACGGAAGCGATGTGCTGTCCGTGCGGGCATTGGGGCTTGACGCCAATCGGATCACGCAGGGGCATCGTTTTCTTAGCGCGACCGCCGAGATCGAGATTGATCACGCGGAAAACTACGCAGCTTTGCTGGAGCGACAAGGGAAAGTCATTGCGTCGTTTGAAGCGCGGCGCGAGCGTATCAAACGGTCATTGCGGGAAGCATCGGGAAATAATCATGTCGTCGTGCCGGATGCGTTGCTCGATGAAGTGACTTCTTTGGTGGAGCTGCCCATCGTTTATCGCGGCGCATTCGATCAGGCGTTTCTCGAAGTGCCCCAGGAATGTTTGATTCTGACGATGCAACAGAATCAGAAATATTTTGCGTTGACTGACGCCGACGACAAACTGGTCGAATATTTTTTGATGGTATCCAATATCGACGCCGATCAACCCGACGCAATCATCAAAGGAAACGAACGTGTATTGCGCGCGAGACTTGCCGACGCGCGTTTCTTCTATCAACAGGATGCCCAAACGCCATTGATCGACCGTTTGGACAAATTGTCGCACATCGTTTATTTCAAGGGCTTGGGCAGCCAGCGCGACCGCGTCGAACGCATACGCTTGATCACGAATACGTTGGCGGAAATACTCGGCGCTGACGCGCGGAACGCCGAGCGCATTGCGCTGTTGAGCAAAGCGGATTTGACCACCGATATGGTCGGCGAATTTCCCGAACTGCAAGGAATCATGGGACGTTATTACGCGCTGCGCGACGGCGAGTCGGATATCGTCGCCGCTGGTGTGGAACAACATTATCGCCCCCGTTTTTCCGGTGATGCGTTGCCGACATTGATGGATGCGATGAGCGTTGCCATCGCCGATAAAATCGAAGCGATTTTCGGCATGTTTGCGATGGGTAATGTACCGACCGGCGACAAAGACCCGTTCGGTTTGCGGCGCGCCGCTATTGGTATTTTGCGGATGATGATGGAACGTTCTTTGTCGTTGTCGATGCATGACTTGATCGCGGCGGCGCGCGCGGCGTTTGCGCCGTTGTCGCTGGCGGTCGCCGACCGTAAGGGAGAAACGAAAGCGGCGGACTTATCTTCGGCGAGCGTTGCCATTGAAGATTTTTTCTATGACCGATTGCGCGGTCTTTTGAAAGACGAGGGTTATCCGGTTTCAATAATTGAGGCGGTGCTCGCGCAACGCCCACAAGATATTGCTTCCGTGCCTAAACGATTGTATGCCGTGCGCGCGTTCAATACGTTGCCGGAATCCGAAGCGCTGGCGGCTGCCAACAAACGCATCGTCAATATCCTTAAAAAAGCGGATGAGGCGGCGCAACAAACAACGGTACAGCCCGCGTTGTTCCGCGCCGCCGCTGAAAAAATGTTGCATGATGTTTTTGCCGCCAAACTCAACGATGAAGTCGATGCGGCAATGAATCACGGCGATTTCACGAAAGCCTTGCAAGTATTGGCGAGCGCGCGTGGCGCGATTGACCAATTTTTCGACGAGGTGATGGTGATGGTTGACGATCCGGCGGTACGTAATAATCGTCTTGCGTTATTGAGCGCGATTCGGCGGACGATGAATCGTGTCGCCGAAATCGCGATGTTGGCGAGGTAATGATGAACGTTGATCTTGCCGCGCCGAGCCGCCGTCTCAAGCTGATCGTGCTTGACCGCGACGGCGTTATCAATTTCGACAACGAAGAATACGTTAAATCGCCGGAAGAATGGGTGCCATTGCCCGGAAGCTTGGAGGCAATCGCGCAACTGAATTCGGGCGGTTATCACGTAGTCATCGCCACCAATCAATCGGGCATCGGGCGCGGGTTGTTCGACGCGCAAATATTGATCGCGATTCATGCCAAAATGCATCAAATGCTCGGTCGTGTCGGCGGGCGCATCGATGCGGTTTTCTTTTGCCCGCATACGGAACGTTCCGCTTGCGATTGCCGAAAACCGAAGCCCGGGATGTTGCGAGAAATCGCGCAGCGGTTTCGCATCGAGCTTGACGATGTGCCTTGTATCGGTGATTCATTGCGCGATTTACAAGCGGCAAGCGCGGTGAACGCGTTACCGATTTTGGTACGTACCGGTAAGGGCGAGGAAACTCTGAAAAACGGAACGTTGCCGCCACGTACGCAAGTTTTCGATAGCCTGGCTGATTTTGCCAACGCGCTACTGGCAGAATTGCCGATCAAACAAAAAACATAATCTTCGATGATACGCTCGTGGTTGGGTTCGATTCTTTTCGCGCTGTTTCAAGCCGTTTTGACCTTTTTCTTTGTGCCGTTCGCACAGTGTTTTTTCTGGATGCCGCCACTCAAACGTTATCGGTTGTTGCTGATCTGGCCTCGCTTGAATTTATGGGCGGCGCGTTGGTTTTGCGGCATTCGTCATCGTGTCATCGGTCTTGAAAATTTGCCAGACCTTGTCATGCCGCACATTGTATTATCGAAACACAGCTCGACATGGGAAGTATTATGTGTTCCGTTGGTGATGCCGCGTCCATTGTGTTTTGTTGCCAAAAAAGAATTATTGTCGATTCCGTTTTTCGGTTGGGGCTTGGCATTGGCGAAACCAATTACGATCGACCGCAGCGCGGGCGGCGCGGCGATGGGACAGATTTATACGCAAGGCGAAGCACGGATGCAAGAAGGTTTCTGGGTCATTTTGTTTCCAGAGGGAACGCGCGTTTCGCCGGAGCAAAAATCGCGCTATAAGACTGGTGGCGCGCGTTTGGCGGCGACATTGCGCGTACCGGTAATTCCTGTAGCGCACAATGCGGGTTATCTCTGGCCGCGCGGCATTTTTGGCAAACGCGCCGGACTCATTACATTGTCGATAGGCAAACCGATTTCGCCTGACGGTAAAGAACCGCAACAGTTGATGAACGAAGTCGAAACATGGATCGAGGCGGAAGTCAAACGGCTCGGCTCTGGTTTGAGTGATCATGTTTAACACCGAAATCGTTCGCGCCACAGACGTGAACGGTACTCCGTTCACGTATCGTTTATGCCGCTCTCGCCGCCGCTCGTTGTCGATCAGCATCGATGGTCAAGGTGTACTGGTGCGTGTGCCGCAACGTCTTGCGTTGTATGAGATCGAAACGGCGTTGCGCGAACGAGCGCAGTGGATTTTTCATTCGCTCGATTGGTGGCAACGTCATCATCGTGACCTCGCCGATCCAGGATGGTGTGACGGAGCAACAATTTTTTATCGCGGCAATCCGTTGGCGCTTTGCGTTAGAATGGCGCGTCGAGAAAAAATCACGCACGATTTATTGGGTTTGTCGATCATGATGGCACATGCTTCGGAAGCCGCCGTAGCGTATGCAGTGCATCGTTGGTGGTGGCGCGAAGCGGAACGGATTTTATTTCCACAAGTGTATCTCGAGGCGGCAAAGCTCGACCGTCATCCGGCGAAAGTGGCGTTGTCTGACGCGCGCACGCAATGGGGAAGCTGCAACGCGCGCGGAGTGATTCGCATCAACTGGCGACTCATTCTGTTACCGCCACAACTCGCTGTTGATGTGATTGCGCACGAAGTCGCGCATCTTTGCGAACTCAACCATTCTCGCCGTTTCTGGACGCTGGTGGAAAAATTACGACCCGATATCCGGCAACGTAATACACAATTGGCGGAATGGAGCGGTCTGCTTGCCTCATAGAAAACGATGCCGTGCGTGATTTTCTCCACGAAACCAGAAAACGGATGCATTGTGCGGCAAGAATGGGTAAAGTATGGCTTTCTCATCGGGAATGGGTTCATGACGATCATCAGCTTTTTGCGTTTGTCGCGTATTATTGTATTGTCGCTTTGTGCCGTGGTGATGCTTGGCGCCTGTGGTATCAAGGGCGCGCTTTATCTTCCTGAAGAAACGATATCGCCGGACTCCGCCGCGCGCAATGCCGGCGTGCCGGAAACATCGGAGAAATCGGAGACGCGATGAAATATTTTGAAATACGACACGGCGTGATGCATATCGAGGATATTCCGTTGCCCGATATCGCGCAACGCTTCGGTACACCCTGCTACGTGTATTCGCGCGCCGCGTTGCTCGCAGCCGCCAACGAATATTTACAAGTGTTCGCCGGACAAAACGCGCTGATTTGTTATGCGGTGAAAGCCAACAGCAATCTCGCGGTGTTGAATCAATTTGCCAAGCTCGGTCTTGGCTTCGATATTGTTTCCGGCGGCGAACTCGCGCGCGTATTGGTCGCGGGCGGCGACCCGACGAAAATCGTTTTTTCCGGTGTCGGTAAAACCGAGGCGGAAATAGAAGCGGCATTGCGCGCTGGAATCAAATGTTTTAACGTAGAATCGGCGGCGGAACTCGAAACATTAGCTGCCGTTGCCGCGCGTTTGGAGAAAGTCGCGCCGATAAGTTTTCGCGTCAATCCCGATGTGGACGCCAAAACACACCCTTATATCTCCACCGGACTCAAAGAAAATAAATTTGGAATTCCGTTGCAAGACGCGCGCGCTATTTACCAGCGCGCGCAGCGGCTGTCATCGTTGCGTATTGTCGGTATTGACATGCATATCGGTTCGCAAATCACTGAAATTACGCCGTTCCGCGAAGCAGCGCAAAAGTTGTTACAACTAGTTGATGCGTTATACAAAGACGGAATCAATTTGGAGCATATCGATATCGGCGGCGGTCTTGGAGTTCGTTATCGTGATGAAAACGAACCTTCCGTTGCCGAATTTGCGGCAATGTGCCGCGAAATTTTCGCGGCGCGGCGGACACAATTGTTATTAGAGCCCGGACGCCGCTTGGTCGCGTATGCCGGAATTTTGTTGACTCGATTGCTCTATTTGAAGACCGGTGAAACGCACGATTTCGCAATCACCGACGCGGCGATGAACGATTTGATGCGTCCCGCGCTTTATCAAGCGTGGCACCCGATTGAAAAAGTCGAAACACGAGTCACCGATGACACGATCACGCGCGCGTGGAATATTGTTGGACCAGTGTGTGAAAGCAGCGATTTTTTCGCACACAAAAGAACGATGGCGCTACGACAAGGAGAATTATTGGTGATCGGCGCAGCAGGCGCGTATGGCATGACGATGAGTTCTAATTACAACTCGCGTCCGCGTATTTGCGAAATCATGGTCGATGGTAAAACGGCGACCATCGTTCGCGCGCGGGAAAATATTGATGCCTTATTCGCCGGAGAATTCGTTCTATCGTAATAATGGGCTGCGTGTATGTTGTGTTTTGTGTACGAAATAGCAACATATTGACAATTGGTGGAAAACAATTGCGCACAATAATTTGCAAATGATTGAGATATGGTTAGAATGCAATCAGCGACATTAAGACTTGTCAAGTATTTTTTGAGTCTGATGTTCGCGTAAAAAGAGATCTCAACAACTCAGACAGGAGAAATGTAATGGCTGAAAAAATATTATTCCGCGCAGCAGCGCCGAAGAAAAGAGCTAAGAAGGTCGCTAAAAGGACCGCGAAGAAAACCGTAAAGAAAACAGCGAAGAAGGCTGTCAAAAAGACGGTGAAACGTGTTGTGAGAAAAGCGCCAGCAAAGAAAGTGGCGAAGAAAGCCGCTAAAAAGACCGCGAAAAAAGCTGTCAAGAAAACCGCCAAGAAAGCAGTGAAAAAAACGGCGAAGAAAGCCGCTAAAAAAGTAGCTAAAAAAGCGGTGAAAAAAACCGCCACGAAAAGAGCGAAAAAAGTCGCAAAACGTAAATAAGTTTCGGCTAGAAAATAAAAAAGGGCGGATCGAACCGCCCTTTTCCTTTTTTATTCATTTTGCGCATCGTTAGCGCCGTTTTTTATCCTCCGCAACGCCGACGGGTGACCGTTCGCGTCGAGGTCGATGACGCCGCTGAAGAAGATGCTGTTGATTGCGGAGCGCTGTTGCCAAGCACATAGACGTTTCCCGAGCTGCCCGACGTCGCTATAGAACTGTTTAAACTGCCGCGGATCGCCGCTTCACTACTCAGGTTGGAGTTATCCATCGTGTTATCGGTGATTTTCAAAACGGTACGTTGGTTCGCTTTTCCGCATTTAATATCAGAATAAGTGATTTTCCCGCTATCGTCCTCGCAGCGATAAAGCTGTGCCATAACCGGCGCCGATATCAATAACGTCGGAATGACGATGGAGCATACAAAAAACAGGCGCTTCATAATTTCCTCCTGTTTGTTAGATGTTAAAGCGATTATACCAAATAAAAGCCCGCGCAATACACATATGAATGGCACAAAGTATCTTTATTGTGCTTTTGTACCGAAAATGCGATCTCCGGCATCGCCCAGTCCGGGCAAAATATAACCTACCGAATTTAACCGCTCGTCGATCGCAGCGACATATACAGCGACATCGGGATGATTTTTTTCCAGTAACGCGAGTCCCTCTGGCGCGGCGACCAAAAAAATGCCGCGAATTTGACTGCAACCTGCCGCTTTCAACATATCGATCGTTGCAATGAGCGTACCTCCGGTTGCCAACATCGGATCGACGATCATCGCGATTCTTTCATGCATGTCGCCGGTCAATTTCTCATAATAGGTGATCGGCGCCAAAGTTTCTTCGTTGCGTTGAATGCCGACCACACTGACTTTCGCCGCCGGAATCAACTCAAGTACGCCCGGCAACATTCCCAGACCGGCGCGCAGAATTGGGACAATGGTGATCTTTTTGCCTTTGATTTTTTTTGCGGTTATCGGTCCTGCCCAACCCGCGACCTCCACTGTTTCTGTCGGTAAATCGCGCGTCGCTTCATACGTCAGTAACATCGTGATTTCTGAAGCCAATTCACGAAAACCTTTGGTACTGAGTTCCGCTTTGCGCATCAGTCCGAGTTTGTGTTGTATCAACGGATGAGTAACTTCAACGACTTTCATGGTTGCTCCAAAGGAGTGAATCAATGTTTTCTCTGTCGTGTTTTCTTCGCCGCGGGTTTTTCTTGGGCGTGATCTTGCTTATCTTTTGATTCGATATGATCGGCAACGATTTTCGGGCGTTTCATCAATAAAGCCGGAACAGGACGCGATTTCCAGGCGAATGGCGGCGTTCCAGCAACGGGATCGTTTGCCACCGATTTTTTCCGTTTCGGTAACTGTTGATCGGGATTCTTGGCGTAAGCGGCTTCTCGTTCGTCACGTTGCATCCGACCAGAATTGGCGGAGCTTTCGCGTTTGCGGGATTTGTCCTCGGTTTTTCTGGTCAACTTGTCATCGATGGATAAGCGTTCGATTTTTTTGTTGATCAACTTCTCGATATCGAGCAAATATTTTTCTTCATCGGGCGTCACAAATGAAATCGCTTCGCCCGCCGCGCCTGCTCTGCCCGTGCGCCCGATTCGATGCACATAATCTTCGGGCGTCCTCGGGATATCGTAGTTGATGACGATCGGCAATTCTTCGATATCCAATCCGCGCGCCGCCACATCGGTGGCGACCAATAGCTGTGTTTTGCCGCTTCTGAATTTTTCCAGCGTATCAATGCGCGCAGTTTGCGTTTTGTCACCGTGAATCGCGTCGGCGACAACGCCGTCTTTTTCCAGCGCGCGCGCCAGACGAGACGCGCCCTGTCGCGTTTTGACGAAACATAATGCTTGCCAGAGATTGTGCGATGTGACGATATGTTCGAGCAACGCTTTTTTCTGCGTCGCCGCGCACAGATAAACACTTTGCTCGACGGTTTCAGCGGTGGTATTGCGCCGCGCCACTTCGATCAAGCGCGGCTTGTTCAACATATCATCGGCAAGTTTTTTGATGTCACTTGAAAATGTCGCCGAAAAAAGTAAACTTTGCCGTTTTTTGGGAAGTTGTTTGATGATGCGACGAATATCGGGAATGAATCCCATATCGAGCATACGATCCGCTTCATCGAGTACAAAAAATTCGACGTTCGTCAACGCCACCGTTTTCTGTTCGAGATGATCAAGCAAACGTCCGGGGGTCGCCACCAATATTTCTATGCCTTTCAAGAGCGTCGGCGTTTGTTGCTTGATATTGACGCCGCCGTACACAACCGTCGAACGCAACAACGTATATTTGGCGTACAGACGGATAGATTCTTCGACCTGTATCGCCAATTCGCGCGTCGGCGTCAGAATCAACGCGCGTACCGGATGGCGCGCCGGAGAAGGGCTGTTGTTGGCATGTACCATCAGTTTTTGCAGGATCGGCAAGCCGAACCCCGCCGTTTTTCCCGTACCCGTTTGCGCGCCGCCCATGACATCTTGCCCGGAGAGAACCACGGGGATCGCTTGCACTTGAATTGGCGTCGGTGTCGTGTAACCGGCATCGGCGACGGCATTCAACAATTCCTGACATAAACCGAGATCGGTAAAATTTTTCAATGAGAACCTCTGTTTTCGATGTGATAACGTACCACGGCACACTAAAAATATTGGCAAACTATACAGGAAAGTTGCGCAATACCGAAAAAACATGTCGCACTACGCCGGAAAATGGTACATTTGCCGTCTTTTCTGGCGCGGGGCTTGCGTTTTGATGGAATTTTCCATCAAAAATGCCTGCGGCGGTGTCTTTTTTCGTCAAATTAAACCAAAATAATTTTATGATTTTCAATCATCTTCGTAACATCGCCATCATCGCGCATGTCGATCACGGCAAAACCACTTTGGTGGATAAATTGCTGTCTCAATCCGGCACGTTTGCCAAGCATCAAACGGTTGGTGAGCGGATCATGGACAGCAACGATATCGAGCGTGAGCGCGGCATTACGATTTTTTCCAAAAATTGCTCCATTCGCTACAAGAATGTGCGTATCAACATCGTCGATACGCCCGGACATGCCGATTTTGGCGGTGAAGTCGAACGCATACTCGGTATGGTAGATGGCGTTCTATTGTTGGTCGATGCCGTCGAAGGACCGATGCCGCAAACGCGCTTCGTCACAATGAAAGCGCTGCAACGAGGTTTGCGCCCGATGGTGGTGGTGAACAAAGTCGATCGGAACGGCGCGCGTCCCGGATGGGTGGTCAATCAGACGTTCGATCTCTTTGATCGGCTCGGCGCGACCGAAGAACAACTTGATTTTCCCGTGATTTATGCGTCGGCGTTGAACGGTTGGGCAACTGACGATCTTAGCGCGGTGACTTCCGGCGTTGCCGCGCAAGGTGATATGCATATTTTGTTTGAAGCGATTCTCAAGCATGTATCGCCGCCCAAAGGCGATAGTGATGCGCCGTTGCAAATTCAGATCAGCGCGCTCGATTATTCGAGCTATCTCGGTAGGCTCGGGATCGGCAGAATCCGGCGCGGTCGTTTGACTCCGGCACAAGAAGTCATGGCATTGACGTCCGAACAAAATCCCAAACGCGCCAAAGTCAATCAAATTTACGGTTTTTCCGGCTTGGAAAGAGTGCCGATAGAAGAAGCGTCAGTCGGCGACATCGTATTGATCAGTGGTGTCGATGAATTGACCATCGGCACGACGTTGGCGGATGTAACGCAACCGGAAGCATTGCCGCCGATTGCCGTCGATGAACCGACGCTGACGATGCATTTTCAGGTCAATACATCACCGCTGGCGGGGCGTGAAGGTAAATATGTGACCTCGCGCAACTTGCGCGACCGTTTGCGCAAGGAACTGCTGACCAATGTCGCGCTGCGCGTCGAAGATACCGAAGATACCGATGTTTTTCTGGTATCCGGTCGTGGAGAATTGCATCTCACTATTTTGATCGAGAATATGCGGCGCGAAGGCTATGAGCTTGCCGTATCGCGCCCGCGTGTCGTGTTGCGCGACATCAATGGCGTTACCTCCGAACCTTATGAGTTTTTGTCGGTTGATGTTGAAGACATTCATCAAGGCGGCGTAATGGAAGCGCTTGGGCAGCGACGCGGCGAAATGATTCACATGGAATCCGACGAGCGCGGCAGAACACGTATTGATTACCGGATTCCAGCGCGCGGGTTGATCGGTTTTCAGAGCGAATTTCTCAATCTGACGCGGGGCACCGGCATCATGAGCCATGTATTTGACGGTTACGCGCCAGTGAAAGGCGATATTCCCGAACGGCGCAACGGCGTATTGGTGTCGCAAGAGAACGGCGAAGCTGTCGCTTATGCGTTGTGGAATCTTCAAGAGCGCGGACGCATGTTCGTCTCGCCCGGTGATCAACTCTACGAAGGCATGATCATCGGTATCCATAACCGTGATAATGATCTCGTCGTCAATCCGATCAAAGGCAAGAAGTTGACGAATGTACGCGCCGCCGGCAAAGACGATGCGGTATTGTTGACGCCCGCGATCAAACTGACGCTCGAGTACGCAGTCGAGTTTATCGCCGATGATGAACTGGTCGAAGTCACGCCGCAATCGATTCGCATTCGCAAACGTTTTTTGAAAGAGCACGAGCGAAAGAGAGCGGCGAGAGATCAGAAGAACGAAGATTGAAAACGGGAAATAGAAAAACAATTATTCATTGGCAACAACGATCCAGAAAATCAATGACATTCGCTCGCCCGATCATCCGCTTTGCGCGGAGTTTTTACGATGCTCGTTCCCTACGGCGTCTTGCCTCGTAGGCTTGCAGATGACTATAAACGACGCGCAAAATAGGCGCGGCGATATTTGCTTTTTGTGCGCGACGCAGCATATCGCCGACGATATGATCTCCCTCGGTAACCCCATGCCGTTCTATGTCGCGCAACATGGACGCGGTGGTTGGCGAATCGGGGTTGAGTAAGCCGTTCAAGGTTTTGTCGTACCAACCAGAAGGCGCCGCGTAACCTTCACTTTGCATGACCGCGACGCATTCATCGAATATTTCGCGCATGAGGGCGGCGCCATCGTCGCTATGCATGATGTCGCCGATGCTGGCGCGCATAAGCGAAGTCATGCCTGCCAGCGTCGTCAAAAATGAAAACTTCAGCCACAAATCGTGCAATACGTTTTCGCTGACGCGCAGAACGAAATTGACATTGGAGGCAGTTTGTGCGAACGCCTTGATGACCGAACGTTGTTCTTCGCAACGCGCACCGATGATCATGTTATGTAATTCTTGCAAGTGATGAATTTTCCCATCGGGCAGTAGTGTTGTGATGATCTGACACGAACCGCCAAGTATGCGCGGCAAACCGAAGCGATGATCAAGAGCGTCCATGTGGCAAACACCATTGAGCAACGGAAGGATCCATGTGTTTTCGCGCAACGCGGGCGCGATGGCATTCATCGCGTTGTCCAGATCGTATGCCTTGCAGGCAAGAATCACGAGGTCGTATTCGGGTTTGACTTCGTTACCTAGAATCGTCCGCGCCGGCAATCGCGCGTCGCCGCATGGGCTGATGATCGTCAATCCATCGCGGGTCAGTTGTTCGGCGCGTTTTGGTCGAACGAGAAATGAAACATTAACGCCCGCCGCAAGCAATCGTCCGCCGAAATAACCACCGACGCCGCCCGCGCCCAATACCAGAATTTTCATGGGAACTCCGCAATCGCAACGTTTTGAACAATCATTATCTGATATTTTTCGCCGGAATATCAACGTTGACGGAAGCGTTGTTTTTTGCGGTATGCAAACACATCTTCGATTTCGCCGTCGCGGATGCGTTGCTGCAAATATCGCCAATACTCGGGTTTGTAAAGATCGCCGTGCAGTTCTTCAAACAAACGGCGCATTTCAGGATTGCTGTAAAAGAAAGAACGAAATTCTTCCGGAAACACATCATCCTCGCCGACGCTGTACCAAGGTTCGCTGGCAAACTCTTCTTCGGGATAACGCGGCAGCGGGATGTCGCGGAAATTCATTTCGGTCATATGACGGATTTCATCATAATCATAAAATACGACTCGTCCATTAGCGGTAATGCCAAAATTTTTGAGCAACATATCGCCCGGAAAAATATCGGCGCTCGCCAAATTTTTGATTGCGTTGCCGTATTCTTCGATAGCGTCGCGCCGTTGTTGTTCATTTGCTGTTTCCATGAAAATGTTCAACGGCGTCATTCGGCATTCGACATAAAGATGATGAATCACGATCTTGTCGCCAAAATCAGTCGTTTTTTCGGACGCCTCCTTGAGTAGCGCGTTCATCAATTCAGGACTGACACGGTTTTTGTCGAGCACAAAATTTTTATATTCCTGCGTATCCGCCATGCGCCCGACGCGATCATGTTCTTTGACCAATTGATAGCAGGCGCGCACGTTTGCTTCCGTGGTGTTTTTCTGCGGCGCGAAACGATCCTTGATGACTTTGAATACACGATCATAAGAAGGCATAGTAAAAACTAACATGACCATGCCAGGGATGCCTGGCGCGATGATGAATTGCTCGTCCGTCGTTTCGAGATATGCTAAATATTCACGGTAGTATTCCGTTTTCCCGTGTTTCTGGCAACCTATCGCCGAATACAGATCGCCCGCGTTTTTTTTGGGCAAAATTTCGTGCAGCCATTCGACTGTTGCCATAGGCAGCGGCGCATACACCATGAAATAAGCGCGATTGAATCCGAATACGATGCTTGCTTCGGGAAAAGTCGTCAAGCAGGTATCGATATAAAGCTCGCCCGCATCGCTGCGATGAATCGGCAGCAAAAAAGGACGAACACCATCTTTCAAACGCAGTTTGCCGACCAGCCACGCCGCCTTATTGCGGTAAAATAATTCGTTGTAAATTTCCAGAACGCCATTCTTCAACGTTTCTTGGTCGAATTCACGCAGTAAATATTGGTGAATATCGTTGATGTCGCGCGGTAAATCTTCCCAAGGCAAGCGCAACGGAGTGTGGCGTAGAATCATCCGCAAACAGTCCTCCACGCCGTTTTCGAGGGGAAATTCCCGCGCCAACGGGCGAGGATTGGGATGCGTGCGATGGGGTTGCGACGTTTGCACAAACATATTATCAGGCAGCGCGTCGCGGTGCTGGAAAAGGCGGCGATATACCGAATTGAAAAAACTTTCGGCGATTTCAAAGCGTGGGTAATCTGCTAACCGTTCTATATAGTGATCTTTGACATGTGCGAGAAATGTAGGATCGTGCCCTTCATCACCAGCCATGCGGGTGATCAACTCAACCGATAATTCGACATGATGGTCGTACAGATGAATCCGTTCCTTCAAGGCTTTTTGCACGTTTTGCCATTCGGCGTTTTCAAAACGACGCTGCGCGCCGGCGGTGATTTCCAGAAAACGCCCATATTGCGCGTCGAAGCCTTGCAAAATGGTCTGCGCGATCAGTTGCGTCATCCCTTGATTCATGATTTCCTTGTGGCGCGATAATAGATTGGCAAGAAAAAATAAGGCACGCCGCTGCTGCGGCGTGCCTTAGAAGGATAAAACGATATTCGCAACCATTAGAATTGTGCTTCTTCGGTCGAGCCGGTCAACGCGGTCACCGAAGAAGCGCCGCCTTGCGCGACGGTCGTGACTTTATCGAAGTATCCTACGCCGACTTCCTGCTGATGCGCCACGAACGTATAACCGCGATCCGCCGCATCGAACTCGGGTTGCTGCACTTTTTCGACATAATGCTTCATGCCTTGCCCGCGCGCGTATGCGTGGGCAAGATCGAACATGTTGTACCACATGCTGTGGATACCGGCGAGCGTGATGAATTGATACTTATAACCCATTGCCGACAATTCATCCTGGAAGGTCGCAATCGTCGCGTCGTCGAGGTTCTTCTTCCAATTGAACGACGGCGAACAATTGTACGCAAGAATTTTATCCGGGAATTTTGCGTGAATGCCTTCCGCGAATTTTTTCGCGTCTGTCAAATCTGGTTTCGACGTTTCGCACCAAACGATGTCGGCGAACGGTGCGTATGCTAATCCGCGCGCAATCGCTTGCTCGATACCTGCTTTGGTTTTGAAAAAGCCTTCGCTCGTGCGTTCCCCAGTAATGAATGGCGCATCGTACGGGTCACAATCGGAGGTCAGTAAATCCGCCGCATCGGCGTCGGTGCGCGCGATCAACACCGTCGGTACATCTAATACGTCCGCCGCCAAACGCGCGGCCACCAATTTTTGCACGGCTTCTTGTGTTGGCACCAATACTTTGCCGCCCATATGCCCGCACTTTTTTACCGACGCTAGTTGATCTTCGAAATGTACCCCTGCCGCGCCTGCTTCGATCATTGCTTTCATCAGTTCAAATGCATTCAGCACACCGCCGAAACCGGCTTCGGCGTCGGCGACAATCGGCAGAAAATAATCGATGAATTTTTTATCCTCGGGATCGATTCCGTTCGAGTATTGGATTTGATCGGCACGGCGGAAACTATTATTGATTCTCGTAATCATCGCCGGCACTGAATTCGCCGGATAAAGCGATTGATCAGGATACATCGTACATGCCAAGTTGCCGTCCGCCGCTACTTGCCAACCCGAAAGATAAATCGCCTCAATGCCAGCTTTTGCTTGTTGCAAGGCTTGTCCGCCGGTCAACGCACCCAAACAATTTACATAACCTTTCTTGGAGTCGCCGTTGACCAGACGCCAGAGTTTTTCCGCGCCCAATCGCGCCAAGGTGCATTCCGGGTTCACCGATCCACGCAGATTGATGACATCTGCCGCGCTATAAGTACGGCGAATCCCTTTCCATCGTGGGTTGGTTTTCCACAATTTTTCCAATTGCTCGGTTTTTTGAGTACGTGTGGTCATAGTATTTCTCCTCAATATCAACTAGGTTAAGATAATATTTCATAACCGGGAAGAGTCAGGAAATCAACTAACTCATCCGCGGTTGTGATTTTTTTCATGAGTTGCGCGGCGTCGATGAACCGCCCATTAGTAAAACGAGTTTCTCCGACTTCGCTGCGTATCACCATCAATTCTTCTTGTAAAAAAGTATCGAATAATTCTTTGGTCACTGCTTTGCCGTTGCTCAAACATTTTTGGTGGCGAATCCATTGCCAAATCGACGCACGGGAAATTTCTGCCGTTGCCGCATCCTCCATCAAGTTATAAATCGGTACGCAGCCGTTGCCAGAAATCCATGCTTCGATATATTGCAGCGCTATGCGAATATTGGTACGCATACCTTCTTCGGTACGCTCGCCGTCACATGGCGCCAGCAGTTCTTGCGCGGTAATCGGCGCGTCGTTTTCGCGCAGCACGTCCAATTGATTTTTGCGTGTACCCAAGGCTTGATCGAACACCGCCATCGCGGTATCGGCAAGCCCGGGATGCGCGACCCACGTGCCGTCGTGCCCATTGCTCGTTTCAAGTATTTTGTCGGCGCGGATTTTCTCTAACACTTTTTCATTGAGTTGCGTGTCTTTGCTCGGAATGAATGCCGCCATCCCGCCCATTGCGAACGCGCGACGTTTATGGCAAGTTTTGATCAATAGGCGCGAATAGGCGTTCAGAAATGGTTTATCCATCGTCACGACTTGGCGGTCGGGGAGGACACGATCGTTATGATTTTTCAGTGTTTTGATATAGCTGAAAATATAATCCCAACGTCCACAATTCAGTCCCACGATATGATCGCGCAGCGCGTGCAGAATTTCGTGCATTTGGAAAACGGCGGGTAACGTTTCGATCAACACGGTCGCTTTGATCGTGCCGCGCGGCAGCGTGTAACGGTCTTCCGCATAACAAAAGACATCGTTCCACCATGCCGCTTCCTGATACGATTGCAGCTTCGGCAAATAAAAGTATGGACCGCTTCCTTTATCGAGCAATTTTCTGTGGTTGTGATGAAAATACAGCGCGAAATCGAACAAAGCCCCCGGGACGGGCGCGTTTTGCCACAGCACGTGTTTTTCTGGCAGATGCAATCCGCGCACCCGGCAAATCAACACCGCTGGGTTGGGTTTCAGAGCGTACTGTTTGCCTTCTTCGTTGGTGAATGAAATCGTGCCGGCTACCGCGTCGCGAAGATTGACTTGACCATCCACGACTTTGCGCCATTCCGGCGCAAGCGAATCCTCAAAATCCGCCATGAATACTTTGACGTTCGCGTTCAGCGCGTTGATGATCATTTTTCTTTCGACGGGTCCCGTGATTTCGACGCGGCGATCCATGAGATCATCTGGCACGCCGCGTATCGTCCAATCGCCGTTGCGGATACTTTCCGTTTCAGGAAGAAAATCAGGCAATGCGCCGCCGTCGATTTTTTTCTGCCACGCGACGCGCGCTTGCAATAATGCGTTGCGCCGCAGCGTAAATTGTTCGACCAGCTCTGATAAAAACGCTTTGGCTTCTTCTGTCAAAATTTCATGCTCAGTCGCTTTGAAGGGTTCGGTGAACGTCAGTTCGATATTTTGCTGCATATAAATCTCTCCTTACACGAGGTCATTCATTCGCGCAGATCTTTGGATTGATCGCCGATATATCAGTAGTTTTGCTGCGGGTGCAACTCGAAAGAAACGTCACTGGCGTCGTACACTTCGTGAACGTCAAGAATAGAGACCTAAACCGGATGAGGCATGAGCGGACTCTGAGACAGATTGTGTCTTGCAAATAAGATCATAAGCCAAAAGAAAAAAAACAAAAACCGCGAGGCAAGCAAGGGTATTGACGGGCAAACCACCTTGTTTCGTAACAGGCGTTTGAATCGAAAAAAGGCGTAATAAAGCGGACGCGCACATCCGTCCGAAAAGCTTCATTAGGAATATTGATTGTGCCAAATACTAAAAAGGTCCTTGTTGATACAAGGACCTTTTTAACTAAAGTGATCTGCAGAGAGAGGGAACGGCAGCGATTAGAATCTGTAGCCGATGGATGCGCCCCAAACCCATGGATCGATATGAGCTTTACCAATGTCAATGCCGTTGAGCTTGACATCAGAATCCATGTTGATCCAACGACCGTCGATTGTGGCGACCCAATTCTTGTTGAAGTTGATATCAACGCCAAAATGCGCGGCAACACCCCACGAATCGTCGATTTCCAATTTCGCGCCCGCGATGGAAGCTTTCTCTTTTTCGTTATAGATGAACGCGTAATTCAAACCAACGCCAACGAACGGAGAAACCGCTTTATCCGGCAGGAAGTGATATTGCACGCTGAGCGTCGGCGGCAATACGTCCACGCTGGCATGCTCGACGCCATTTAATTTGATTTCATTGCGGAAAGGCCAGGCACCTAAAAGTTCAACGCCGATATTCGGTGTGACCATGTACTCAAGGGTGATCGACGGACGTGCGCTTGAACCGATATCCGTGTTGAGCGCGCCACCGAGCAGAGTGCCATTATCTGACTTCGGAACGACATTCGCTATGCCAACTTTAACGACAAGTTTGGAATCTGTGTTTTGCGCTTGGGCCGTACCCGTAATGGCAAGTGCCACCGCTATCGATACTGCTGAAACCAGTACTTTCATAATGAATTCTCCAGAGAGCTTTTTAAAGTAAAATGCGCTTTGCAGCGCGCCTTAAGGACAAACTATGTAACAAGGTATGTCTCAATGGGGACATTAGAACACATGATCATCGCCTCATGCAAATTTTTCGTTGGAAATTTTCAATGCCGAGAAAAGAATGTCGCATTAAAGATACAGCGCTTATCAAAGCGTGTCATGGTGATTTTTTGTGTCTATTTGTTCTTTCGCTCGATTCAATTGGGATAGCGTGATGATAGCGGCAGTTGAGACGACGATTCCGATGACCACGGCAGCGATGAAACGCGCGATCAAACTGAAATCATCGGCTGCCGCCGCAAACGCGATACTGGCGACAATGCTCATCGAGATGGAAAATTTCTTGCGCGCCAATGCGGATTTGATCGCGCAAAACGATACGATACTGATGAATGCGCCGACCAGAGAGAAGAATGCGACAAAAACTACAGGCATGACGACATGCCATAAAGAAAAAGACATAAAAACTCCACTTGACAGGTTGGTCAATCATAGCATCGGTTCAATCGATTTTTTGCAATGTCGCTCGTTCCCAATGGAAACGCGCTACAAATTCCGGCAGCGTGTTTTGCGTAATTGCGTCGCGCATGACCTGCATCAACTCAAGGTAATAATACAAGTTATGAATCGTCGCCAAACGCGCGCCGAGAATCTCGTTGACTTTTTGCAGATGATGTAAATACGAGCGCGTATAATGGCGGCATGTCACGCAAGAACACGTTTCGTCGATTGGCGCAGTGTCGGCGCGGTAGCGGGCGTTGCGGATTTTGATGTCGCCGAAACGAGTAAACAGCCAGCCGTTACGCGCATTGCGTGTCGGCATCACGCAATCGAACATGTCAATACCGGCGACTACACCCGCGACCAAATCTTCCGGTGTGCCGACGCCCATCAAATAACGCGGTTTATCTTGCGGTAAACGTGGCGCGACGTAATTCAAAAGCCGCATCATTTCTTCTTTTGGTTCGCCGACCGACAAACCGCCGATGGCGTAACCATGAAAGTCGATATCCATCAACGCTTGCAACGACTCGTCGCGCAAATCTTCGTACATTCCTCCTTGCGCGATGCCGAACAGCGCATTACCGTTATCGAGTTCGCAAAACGCGTTATAAGAACGCTTCGCCCAGCGCATCGACAGCGCCATTGAAGATGCCGCCTCATCACGTGTCGCTGGATAAGGCGTACATTCGTCGAACGCCATCACAATATCCGAATTCAGCGTCGTTTGAATGCGCATGGAAATTTCAGGAGTCAATAATAGCTTATCGCCATTGATCGGCGACGCGAAGGTGACGCCTTCTTCTTTGATTTTACGCAACGCGCCCAAACTGAAAACTTGAAAACCGCCAGAGTCGGTCAGAACCGGTTTTTCCCAATGCATGAAACGATGCAATCCACCGTGCGCAGCGATCACTTGCAATCCGGGGCGTAGCCATAGATGAAACGTATTGCCAAGAATGATTTGCACGCCGTTGTCGTTCAACTCTTCAGGTGACATCGCTTTCACCGCGCCGTATGTGCCAACAGGCATGAATACTGGCGTCTCCACCGCGCCGTGACGTAATGTGATCTGCCCACGCCGCGCCGCGCCGCAATGCGTCAATAATTTAAAAGAAAAAGTCATGACCGTTCTAATAACATCGCGTCGCCGTAACTGAAAAAACGATATCGCGCGTCAATCGCATGTTGATACGCGGCGCGTATTACATCGTAACCGGAAAACGCCGAAACCAACATCAATAATGTCGAGCCGGGCAGGTGAAAATTAGTCAGCAATTTGTCGACGGCGCGAAAGCAATAGCCCGGCATGATGAACAAATCGGTTTCCATTTCGCCCGCGCGTAATTCCCCTTGTTCGTTCGTCATCGATTCCAGCGCGCGCAAACTGGTCGTACCGATGGCGATGACACGTCCGCCGCGCGCTCGCGTTTCCGCGACGGCATCGACGACGGTCTGCGGAATATGTACATGTTCGCTGTGCATCGTATGCTTTCGCAAATCTTCTACCTGCACCGGCTGAAACGTACCTGCGCCGACATGCAAAGTCACAAACGTGCAGCGAATGCCACGGCGACGCAGGATCGTCAGCATCTCTTCATCGAAATGCAAACCAGCAGTTGGCGCGGCGATGGCGCCTGGCACGCGCGCGTACACCGTCTGATAACGCGCCTCATCTTCGCGTTCGGCGTCACGCCGGATATACGGCGGCAAGGGTATTTGCCCGACACGATCGAGCCAATCGACGATGTTTTCGATACCATCGAAACGAAGATGAAAAAAACGCGCGTGTCTGCCTATTACATTAATCCGCGCCGTTTCATCCTTTTCGGGGATAATGAGCGAACCCGCCGTCGGCGCGTGTGACGCGCGGATTTGCGCTAAAGCCTCATGCGCGCCGATCACGCGCTCGATCAGTAGTTCGACGCGTCCGCCTGTTGCTTTGCGCCCGAAAAATCGCGCTTTCAACACCCGCGTATCGTTGAACACCATCAAATCGTTCTCTGCTATCCATTCCGGAAGATCGGCGAAGCGTAAATCCTGAAAAGGCGGCGTATTGGCAGGCGCGACACGCAACAAACGTCCGGCGGATCGCTCTCGCGTCGGATATTGCGCGATCAAAGATTCCGGCAGATCGAAATCGAAATCGCTGCGGGTATAATGCAACACGGGAATCGAAGTCACTCGTTGAAAATAGGAAGTGTGAAGAACCGCATTGTATCTCACTATGAACGACCAACAAATGCTCCGCTATAGTCGCCATCTTCTGCTGCCGCAAGCCGGTCATGAAGCGCAGGAACGTTGGTTGGCGGCGCACGTGATTATCATTGGTATCGGCGGACTGGGTTCGCCGGCGGCGCAATACCTCGCTTCCGCTGGTGTCGGCAAGCTGACGCTATGTGATCATGACGTAGTGGAACTCACGAATTTGCAACGGCAAACGCTTTACGCTGTTGCCGATATCGGCAAACGGAAAGTCGAAGCGGCGCGTGAACGCCTGCTGGCGATCAATTCCGAAATCGATATTCAAACACGCGATGAAAAACTGACGTTATCGACCCTGATGGCGTTAGCGCAAGGCGCAAGCGTGATCCTCGATTGCAGCGACAATTTCGAAACGCGACACGCTGTCAACCGCGCTTGCGTCGCCGCCCGCGTGCCATTGATCTCCGGCGCGGCGATTCGTTTTGATGGGCAGATCACGGTATTCGATAATCGCGACGCGGCGTCGCCTTGTTACCATTGTCTGTTTGCCGAAAATGAAGCCATTGAAAATGTCCGCTGCGCGACGATGGGTGTGTTCGCGCCGTTGGTGGGCATGATCGGCGCCATGCAAGCCGGTGAAGCGCTGAAGCTCATCGCCGGAATCGGCGAAACGCTTGCTAATCGCCTGCTCGTATTGAACGCGCTTTCGATGCAATGGCAAACGATCCGAATCAAAAAAAATCCCGATTGCTTGGTGTGCGCTGCTCAGAAGACGGGGAGAGTAGAATAAATCCCGCAAGAACGAAATAGGCATAACCGGCGGGCGGAGCAAAACGGAACCACTGGACGGTGACGTAAAATCAATAAAACATAAGACCTTGCCAAGGCGTAAAAATTCAGGCTTGATCTCGACTCATTCCACTTGATGTCAAACGATATTAAGCATATTCGCATCAAAGCGCGGCATCCACAAACGAACAATATCTGCGAGCGCTTCCACAAGACGATCTGACAACGAGTTTTATCAACTCGCATTCCACAAGGGATGGTATGCCTTACTTGAAACGTTACAAGTGGATTTATATGCTTGAATTGATGATTACAACGGAGAATGTACGCATCAATAATAAATAATGTGTCGCGAGCGCACGCTTCTATAACTCCGATTGCGGGAAAGGATGGTTAGAATGAAAAAGTTCAGCGCTTGAATTAACCTGACATCTGTCAAACAGTCTCTTTAAAACAAAGAAGTTGTTAGATCAAGTCTAAACCTCCACGATTGATTCTGTCTTCTGCTCTCTGAACTTAACTGAACGTGTTTTATAAATTGTGACGGATCATCAACGAAATAACACGCTATTCTTTCCATTTGGGTCAAATCACGAAATATGGTAACCAATTAATAAATTTTGTATGTATTATTAAGTTTTTATCTTAATTTTGAACTATGTTAAATATCGATAAGTTAATGTTTTATGTTATTCCAAGTGACAACAACGGACACATTTAGAGCTATCAAGAGTATAATACTTGTCGTCTGCTTTACAGCGGGTTTTCTACCGAAGATAAAGAAAATCCAGATTGTTTAAACAATGTTTACCCTTAATTATGAACATATAGATAATATTATGATACGTTATTTTTGTTTTCTCTTCAGTTTGTGCCACGTTATTCGTAGAAGGCGCACAAAGCCAAGCCGTCGAAATCATTTTATTTTTTCCTGCTTTTTAACGGGGTGCGGATTATTGCTCTCGGGCGTGGCGTTCGCGCAATCCGCCGATTTGTCGATTAATCATACTTTTAACCCTCAGAACGCGCCTTCGGGTACGCAATTTACCAGTACTTTTGTTGTGCACAACACAGGTCCCGACGCAGCAACTAATGTGGTGTTGACTAACAATCTTCCTGTACAGGTTCCTTTGGTTAGTGGCGTCGCCTCTTTTTTCTCATATCCTGCCGAATGTAGTTTAACGAATACAACACTTACTTGTAATCTTGGTAATATAAATCCCAACGACAATAAAACGATCATCATCGTTTACACGCTTGGAGGCAGTATCGGCGTCTGGAACAATAATGGCGTCGTATCTTCCGATACATTCGACCCCCTGCTCGTGAACAATAGCGCGCCAAAGTCCGTCACAACGACGAATTCCTCCAATCTTGAGTTAACCGCTACGCCTCTTGGTGGTTCTCTGATCGCCGGAGACACTTTTCAATATTCGCTGCGAGTCGAGAATCTCGGTCCCAGTCCGGTTCCTTCCGAGGCGGCAATCGTGATTCAATATACCGTTCCAACAAATATCCGCGTGACTGGCGCGTCAAGTGGATGGAGTTGCAGTCCAGGTACTGGTGATGCGGGCACTGTGATGGGATGCAGAAGTTCCGGGTCTTTGGCGGTCAACGGCACAAAAAATCTTACACTCAATGCGGTTGCTATGGGCGCGCTTTCTAGCGCTGTCGATACTAGCTTTACCCTTAGCGCTGTGATGCCCGATAGTTCGATACTGCCCGATCCCAACACTTCTAATAACAATGCGATTATTACTGTCGAAATTACCGCAGGTTCTGATGTTAGTGTCGGTAAAACTGTCGTCATTTCGAACGAAGAATTGGTTTATACGCTAACACCGCGCTTCAATGGCGGAGATTCTTTATCCAATGAGCCGATCACCATTACGGATACTTATAATCCCGCGGAATTTACTTTTGTCGAGTGGATTTCCGACCCGTCACTGGACGGCTGGACTTGCACCACGCCTTCTCCGACAGGGGTGGCAATGGAATTCTCGTGTACGCGCGCTGGCTACAGCGGCGATAATTTCACCAATATGCCGTCGATTAAATTCAAGGCGGCGATACCGGTGCCATCTGCGTTATTTGCGACGAATATCGCCGAGATCAGATTGAGTGGACGGCAAGACCCGCTTTCGGGAAATAATTCATCCTCCGTAATGGTCAATACCAGCGGCTTGACCGATATGACGACATTCAAGAGCGTTTCTTTTACGCCAGTTGTCGTCGGACAAGACTTCCAATACACGGTTTTTGTCAGAAATCTCGGACCATGGGACGTTTTAAGCGGGCAGACGATTACAGTGACGGACACCTTGCCGGATCAGGTCGTCATTACTGATGATCCCAGCGGATCTGACTGGACCTGTACCGTTTCTAATAATGGCGGCACGATAGGAAGCAATGATTATCCGGTGACTAGCGCCACCGCCAACCCTGTCATCATTAGCTGCGACTACATAGACGGACTTGCCAGCGGTTCGTCCAGCTCTCTAATCACGATCCCCGCTCAAATAGCTGCGGAAGGCGAAATCGATAATACCGCTTGCGTTTCTCTCGCGCCCAAAGGCGGCAATCCCCGATGGCGTGAAGAGCTCGATACCTCGAACGATTGTTCCATTCTAACTGAATCGAATATCAGCGCGACGATAAAAAAGGCCGATCTTAAAATCGCTAAAACAGCAAACCCCGATCCCGTTGATGCTGGCGAGCAACTTACTTACACACTGACGGTCATCAATACCGGGCCTGATGAAGCCACCGATATTACACTTACCGATGCTTTAGGGTCGTTGGCGCCTACGGGAGGATTGCAACAAGTCACGATTGAAACAGTTCCGAGCGGTGGCGGCGCGTGTACAGTGGATGGCAACGCGACACCCAATTTTCCAATGAACGGCATAGCGCATCTTCTGATTTGCGATTTCCCGTCACTGCAAAAGGACGAACAGGCAGTAGTCAAAGTTGTCGTGTTGCCGACTATCGCGGTATCTGGTCCCCGCAGCAATACGGCAACAGTGTACTCGTCCAAAATTGGCGATCCTCATCGAGACGACAACGAGATCACGATGGAAAGCCAAGTTGATGAAGTTTATGATTTGACAGTAAGCGCTTGGGCAACGAGTGCGGGCGTCAGCCCGGCAACGCAAGCGCCGGCTAATTCCGTGATTCTCTTTACGACTCGCGTTTCGAGCATCGGTCCATCGACAGCGCCGACGGCGAAAGTTATCATTACCCTGCCGAGCAATGCCGCGTTCATTCAGTTGAATAGTGTCGGCGGCGCAACTTGTACATCGGTTCCCGATCCTCTATCCGGTACGACAGGCGGCGTTTTGACTTGCGAATGGGCGGGCGGAATTCCTTCCAACGCTTATCGTGATATTTCCTATCAGGTCATGGCGCCCAATACAGTGGGCAGCAATATCGTCAGCGTCGCCGAAGTCGGTCTCATTGACCCGGGCGCGCACGATCCCGAATCGAATCTAACAAACAATAATGCTTCGGCGCAAGTTACCATCACACCTGCCAAAGCGGACATTCAGGCTTCTATCGCCGATGCGCCCGACCCCATTTTTCTTGGCGAGTTGACAACTTATACCATCTATGTTTACAACAATGGACCGTCGCTCGCTACCGACGTGACGCTGACTTCCGCCTTTGATTCGCCGACCGGTCTTTTCAGCTATCAAGGCGCGTTGACTGTGGATCAGGGCGGCGACTGTATTGAGCCGGCGATAGGTACTGTCGATGGTTATCTGACTTGTACTTGGTCCTCGTTGAGAGCTGGAGAGAGGGCGATTATCACCTATACCATGCACGCCGACGCCATCGTTCTTCCCAACCTTACCGGAATCAACACGACCTCCGTGTTCGCGTCGGCAACAGAGGAAGACGACTATCCGGGCAACGATACCGACGAGGAAAACACGACGGCTATCCGTCAAGGTTTGGGCATCAATGGCGCTGATCTTGGCATCACCAAAACTGCTTCGAAGAACAATGTCGCGCGCGATGAACAATTCAGCTATACCCTCATGGTTCACAACTACGGTCCGAATGATGTAACACCTGCGCAAGGCGCGCAGATCGTCGATATTTTGCCGGACGGCGTTTTGCTGGCATCCATTCCTGATGATTGTAGTTATGTCGATGCTTCGCGTACACTGACCTGTCTGATCGGCGCATTGGCGAATGGCGACGATCATGTCGTCACAGTGTTCGTCAAAGTTGGCAACATTAACCAGAGCAGGGTTCTGGTCAATACGGTAACCGTAGATATGCCCGACGACCTTGATCTGAATAACAACGATGCTGCGGTAACTGTCTATCTTTCCGCGACGGCGATTCCGGCGATGTCGATGTGGGGATTGATATTCCTCTCCTTACTTTTGGTGTTGAGCGGAATATGGCAGTTCAAAACTTCTCAGCGTCTCAATAAAAATGATTGACCTAACACAAGCGCGCACTCACCGTCATGGATAACCGGATGTTTATAGGCGAGGTCGAGATAATTGCTATGCCATCAAGGCAGCGAGTTATCATGCCTTTTGGAGAAATGAAATCTACATTTCGTGAAATATGATATAATACTTTATATCAGGAGATATCAATTATGAAGCGAATCACTGTATCGACCGTATTGGTGTTCTGCGTTTTTTTCGCGCAAATAGGGATGACGCAACCAACAGTCTCAACCCAATATGCCAATGAAACCATCGCGCAAATGATCCAACAACACAAAATGACGCATTCCCGCGATGTGCTTCCGCCTGCCGAACTCCAGCAAAAATTTAAGTCCGATTTCGCGGGCGCTTATGATGTGGAATGGGAAACGTCGGGAGATATTTATGAAGTCGAGTTTGATATAAGATTTAAAGATTACAAAGGCTATTACGACAAAAAAGGCGATCTTTTGATGTACACTCAGGAAATCCGTGGATCGGGGCTTCCCGCAATCGTTAAAAACGCTGCCACAAGTAAATATCCTGGATATCGTTTTGAAGATTTGAAAAAAATACAAAGAGGTTCGGAGATTTTCTACAAAATGGAAATGGAACGTGGTGATACGGAAATAGAGTTGTTGATGAAAAGCGACGGCACGATCATCAACGAAAAACTCGATTGAGCGCGACCTGACACTATCGATATACAAGATCGGACCTCAATCTGATAGCGTCTTTGCTTTGTTTTGGAAAACATCGATCGGATTGAGTTTGTGACGGCTCTACAGCATCATAGTCTCGGATCGACCGCTTCACTTTCTAACGCCAATACGCCGAATACGCTTTCGTGTATTCGGCGCAACGGTTCTTTTCTGATGAACCGTTCGAGACTTTCCACGCCTAAGGCAAATTCTCGAATAGCCAAAGATTGTTTTCTGGAAAGTCCCCTATTTTTCAGTCTCTCGATACTTTCAGGCAAATTATATTCAGGACCGTAAATAATTCTCAAATACTCGCTTCCCCGGCATTTTATCGCCGGTTGCAATAATCCTTCTGCGTCTCTTGCGATGAAGTGATACGGTTTTACTACCATTCCTTCGTCACCTCGAGCGGTTAAATCCAACCACCAATCGATCACTTCATCGCGGTCTTTTTGATCGTTCAACGATACTACTCGATACGGAGTCGCCATCAATAATCGAGTATCGCCTTGGCAAATTTCGGCAATATTTTTCATGTGCCATTCATGCGTTTTATCCGCATGGATATGACCTTCTGTTGCCAAGATATGAAACGGCGCTAATTTATAATCGTCAACAGTATTAACGGACCAACAGTAATTTTGATAAGCCTTCACATATTGATCAATCGCGTTGTTTTTGATTGCGAATTTTTCCAGAAATGGCAAGACGTCTTTTATCCCTCGATTGAAAGTCATTTGCAAAGCTCTTTTTACTTCGGGCAATGCTCCGCCCGCTGCCGCGCCTACTGCGGCATATTGGTCTTTGAGTAACGCCTGCGCTTTCGCGGACCAAGGCATTAATTCGGCGTCCAGGCAAACCCAATCTGTATCGAGTTTTCTCCAGAAATCCATTTTTGTCAGACAATGATTCACTCTGTCGATAAATTCTTTTTCCATTTTCTCGTCGTTGAAAAAATTTCTCCCCGTTCGCGTATAACAAATTCCTATTCCTTCTCCTTGAATGCCAAACCGTCTGACCGCTGTTTCTTCGTCTTGACAAATGATCAAAACGGCTCTCGACCCCATGTGTTTTTTCTCACACACTACTTTATCCACACCTCTATCTTGATAATAATTCAAAGCTTGCGCCGGATATTCCAGAAATTCGGGCAGTTCGCTTGTCGCGCAAGGAGACATCGTAGGGGGCAAGTAAATCAACCACTTCGGGTTGACAGCAAAACGGCTCATGATTTCCAGCGCTGCAATGGAGTTTTCTTCTCGAATCATGATATTACTTTTCAGCTTCGTTTGTATAATACGTTTACCTATTACGTCTTCTATGTTCAATAAGTCATCGTATTCCTGCTGCACATGGAGCTTATTTTGCGTTTTGTCGAAATCAATCGGTCTTACCGGATCGCAGTAAACTTGTTTGGCTTTTACTGAAACCAATTCCTCTTCTGGATAACGCAACGCGGTCAACTTGCCGCCAAATACGCAACCCGTGTCGATATTGATCGTTCTATTTAACCATTCCGCCTCGAGAACAGGCGTATGCCCGTAAACCACCTTCGCTTTCCCTCTATATTCTTTTGCCCAATGGTATCGTACCGGTAAACCAAGTTCGTCGATTTCCCCCGTGGTTTCCCCATACAAACAAAACGAACGAACGGCACCCGATCCTCTACCTTGCATTTCCTCTTTCAGTCCTGCGTGCGCCACGACCAATTTACCATTATCAAAAACGTAATGGCTAATCAACCCATAAAGGAATTGTTCTACCGTTTTTTTGAATGTTAAAGGTTCCGCTTCGAATTGTTTTGCGGTAACTTCCAATCCATGGATCAATTGTACATTTTTTCCATTTAAATATTTTTGGAGCTTCAAATCGTGATTTCCGGGGACACAGTAAGCAATACCAGAGTTGACCATGCTCATCACCAAGCGCAATACACCTGTCGAATCTTTTCCCCGATCAACCAAATCGCCTAGAAAAATGACTTTCCTGTTTTCCGGCGCCATTATATTGAATCCGAAATTATTGTCCGTCTCATCGATATGGTCGATGGTATAACCCAAATTCGTAAGCAATTCACGCAATTCGTCAAGGCAACCATGAACATCGCCGATGATATCAAATGGTCCACTCTCCTCTTTTTTGTCGTTGTATAACTTGCTCCGAACGATCTTGTTGACGGCATCTATCTCTTCTGCGGATTTCAGCGCATAAATATGTTTGAAACCTTCGTTTTTCAGATGTCTGATGGATTTTTTGAGTTCTTGGTGTTGCTGGCGAATCACATGACTTCCAAAATTTCTATCGGGTCTACCTTGATTTCTCTCCTCGCAAACTTTTCTAGGCAAATCCAAAACGATAGCGACTGACAAACAATGATAGGATTTCGCTAGGTTGATGAGTCCTTTTCGCGCTTCTTTTTGCACATTTGTAGCATCCACCACAGTCAATAAACCGCTCTTGAGCCGTTTTCCGGCGATGTAATACAACACATCAAAAGCATCATCCGTTGCCGACTGATCGTTTTCATTATCTGATACTAAAGCTCGGCATTCATCGGAAGATAATATTTCTGTGCGCTTGAAATGTTTTTGGGCAAAACTACTTTTTCCTGATCCAGAAATCCCGATCAGCACGACCAGCGAAAGTTCGGGGACTTTAATTTCCATAACTAAATATTGCCATTTGTGATGGCGCGCCTATGTTTTCGACCTCATCCCCGACCGGCAAGAGTTCTACACCATAATGATAGACCTTTCCTATTTTGTTTGCCCATTCGGCGAATTCTTTTCTCGTCCATTCAAAACGATGATCGCCGTGCCGCACGTCTTCGGCATCCAAATTTTCCCACATTATGTTGTATTCTTGGTTGGGGGTCGTCAAAACTACCGTTTTGGGTTTTGCGAATTCAAACAAAACGCGCTCGAACGCCTTGAGCCTATTCAAATCCAAATGTTCGATCACTTCGACGACCGCTGCTGCGTCAAATTCTTCTAGACGCTTATCTTGATAAGTCAAAGAACCTTGAAACAAATTGACTCTCTCTTTTTGCTTAGGGGGCATTTCATCATAGCGCAACCGTTCTTTTGCTTTCAATAATTCATGATAAGAAACATCCATTCCAGTAATTTCAGAAAACTGTTTTTGTTTGACTAACTGTTTGATTAGTTTTCCTTCGCCGCACCCCAAATCCAAAACTCTCGTCGCGCCCGATTCCACAATTTTTTCAACGACCAGCTTGATGCGCTCATCATGCAAAGTCTCTTTGCGTTTTTGTATTCCGGTTTTTTCGATTAATTCATCACCCGGTCCATCGACATCCTCTCCTTCACTTAATCTTTCAAGCGCTTGTCTAGAAAGAGAATCGAGACCGATGAGATAGCGTCTGGTGATTTGCTCCCTTTCGTGATGTTCTTTCAACCAGCCCTCGCCCTTTTTCAGAAGCTTGTCTATTTCTTGCGCGCTGACGAAATAATGCTTATCGTTATCTAGCGTCGGGATCAGAACATATAAATGCGAAAGCAATTCTTTTATCGTCACGGTATGCGAAAGTTCCAAGGTATAGTATTTGCTTTCTCCCCATTCTGGAAATTTTTCATCCAATCGGTGTCTGGTCAATTCTACCTTGTATCCCAGAGGTTCAAAAATTTTTCTGATCAACATTTCGCCGCCTCTGGGCGCGGAAATCACCGCTATGGTGACCTTGAGCGGAAACTTGACGTCAACCAATTCGGGCTTATCCTTGCATTTCCCGTTCATCGCCGAAGAAAAAGCTTTTGACAAAGCTACGCTCATGAACGAGGAGGCGACATAAGGACGGTCGTTGATATAATGACCGAGCGCAAATCCATCTCCACCTAAATTTCTCGCGCCACGTACCATATCGATAGGGTCGATATCAAGCAATAAACTGATCGTCGTTTTTTCTTCGCTTTTCTCGGGATAGAATACATGAGCCTTACCGACTGATAATTCGAAAGTCTGAAACTTATCGGGGTGTTTATGAAGCAGATAGCCCAGATCGGTCGCCGGCTGGCGCGTCGTCGTAATATTTAAGATCATCTCATCTTTTCATTGTGTATTGGCAAATGTTGGCTCTTTGAATTGCGCCGCGATTATTCTCCTATTAAGGGAACGTTTTCGGGTAAACGCTTGATATTATATCCCTATCGTTCATTTTGTCGGTCGTCGGCGCCAACATGGGGTCATCGGCTTTTTTGAGACAAAATTCGCGTATATTTTCTCGCTTAGCGCCTACCAATGTCAAAAAATAATCAGTGAATCGTCAATTACACGGTAAAATGATTTCATTGGTGTCGCGTGACGGTTTGCGACTGTCGGCATTCATGTTTCTATTCAAAATTGGGCATTGACTATGTATCGTACTTTGGTTTGCGGTTCGCTCGCTTACGACATCATTACTGTTTTCCCCGACCGTTTTGCGCGGCATTTGTTGCCCAATCAAATGCACCGATTGTCGGTTTCTTTCAACGTCAGCAGTTTGCGCCGCGAATGGGGCGGTTGCGCTGGCAATATCGCGTACACGCTGAAGAAGATTGGCGGCGAACCGGTGGTTATGGCGACATTGGGCGCTGAGGACGGCAAGCCTTACGAGCTGCGTCTTGCCAATCAAAAAATCGCTTGTGATGGCGTCAAGTCGATTATCGGCGCGTATACGGCGCAGGCGACGATCATGACCGATCTCGATGACAACCAAATCACGGCGTTTTATCCGGGCGCGATGAACGAGTCACATCGCTTGAATGTCGCGGATGTTTCAAATATCGCGCTGGGTATCGTATCACCCGACGGCAAGGAAGGTATGTTGCAACATGCGCGGCAGTTTCACGAGAAGGATATCCCTTTCGTTCTTGATCCCGGGCAAGCGATGCCGTTATTCAGCAAGGAAGAGTTATTGGAAATGATCGAGCTTGCCGATGTCGCCGCGCTCAACGATTACGAACTTGGGTTGATGAGCGAGCGTACCGGCTTGACAGTCGCCGAAATCGCCAATCGCGTGCGCGCGTTGGTCATCACTTATGGCGGCAGCGGTTCGAAAATTCTCTACAAAGGAAAAGAGATTGACATTCCAGTGGTCAAAGCCAAAGCGGAAGTCGATCCGACCGGTTGCGGAGACGCGTATCGCGCCGGTTTGCTTTACGGTATCGCGCGCGGTTGGGATTGGCGCAAAACCGGGCGATTGGCGGCGTTGCTCGGCAGCATCAAAATCGCCTCCAACGGACCACAAAACCACCTATTGACCCGCGACGCATTGGCGCGCGATTATCGAGAAGCGTTTGATGAGAATTTATGGGATTGATGACTCATTCCTCAGATGGTAGTACGGTATAGCGCATCCGAGATTGTACGCGGTCAGCGTGTGTCGCCAGATATTCGGGGAATACTTTTTCATAACGTCTTGGATTCGGCAACATTACTGCCAGACGCGCCGCTTGCGCCTCGTCGATTTGCGCGGCGGATACGCCATAATAATGACGCGCCGCCGCTTCCGCGCCGAATACGCCGTCGCCCCATTCGGCGACATTGAGATAAACCTCAAGGATACGTTTTTTGGTCCACACGGTTTCGATGATCACCGTGATCATCGCTTCTTTGCCCTTGCGAAACACATTACGCTCGAAGGAGAGAAAAAGATTTTTTGCGAGCTGTTGCGTAATCGTCGAACCGCCGGCGATGGTTTCTCCTTGCTTCAGATTTTTCTCAAGCGCATGACTGATGCCATCCCAGTCGAATCCGTGATGTTCGATAAAACGGTCGTCTTCCGCCGCCACGACGGCGCGTTTAAACGGCGTCGAAATCTGATCGTAATTGACCCATTGGTGTTTCAATATCGCTTGTGGATCATGCTGTCGTATGATCGCCAACCGCCGTGCCATGAAGCGCGTCTCCGACGGATTTGCGTAATTCCACCACAGCACATGCGCGAAAATCCAGAAAAAATAAGCGGCGAGCAGCAACAACGCAAGCAAAATTGCGCGCCATAGCAAACGGCGTATCCGTTTTTTGCGGGGTGTTTTTTCTTTCGCCATAGCGCGTTATTGTAACGCGCTGCGTTCTATAAGTTGCTTCGTTCTTTTGCTTAGGGAAGCTCTAATTAATTCGGTTATTTTACGCAAAAAGCCGTGACAAGATAAGAAGATCAAGACATTGAGAACCTATCGAGAGACGACGATGCAGATCAGTTTTTCAGACCAGGAATACGCCGCGAAGAAAAATAACCCGCCGGGATCGTTTTCTGAGCTGTATTGAGGCGGTAAGAAGCTGATCAAGGAGATTGAGCATCCGCGTGGCGAAGGTCGTGCCCACCCGCCGATTGGTCTGGAGCGGATGTTGCGCATGGACATTGCCCAATAATGCTTCGGACTGTCTGACGAAGGGACAGAAGACACTCTCTACGACAGTCAAGCGATCCGTGGTTTCGTGGGCATTGATCTTAACCGTGAACCTGCTCCTGACGCAACGACATTGCTGAAGTTCCGGCGACGGCTTGAGGAACGCCAACGAACCGAGCACGTTTTTGCCACGATCAATGCTCATCCGACCGAGCGCGGCTTGCTTCTTAAAGAAGGGAGCATCGTTTCCGCTCGCCAAAACAGCATACTTGTTACGGCGTTCCATCCGGAGTTAACGTCAGACACAAGGGTTCACAAGTTGTTTGTCGGAGAACAATAACCCCTCATCTTTCCATAAGCATAAATTTGCTGTTTTAATCCGTGAATCAGAAAGTTCTAGCTCATCTGCTCAATTTTCAGGGCGCTTACACAGAATCGTCGGGAACACAAAGGCGTACTTGTAATTTGATAGAGATGACGCTATACCGTGATTTCATCGCATATAGGGAAGTATGCTTATAAGATCATATATTTATAAAATAGCGGTAAACAAAAAATGGATTGACACAAACGTAATATATAGTTAACTTTCTGTGTATTCGTTTTAGCTAATCGCAAAGGTTTCCTATGCAAACGCGCCTCAAATGCCTTTTGGCAGCTATCGCTTTCATGTTCATTGGCGCGCTTCACGCGCAAGCGCAAACCTTCTACTATTTGACCCTCATTAACGAAGACGGCAATCCGGCAAGCGGATGCTCGGTGGAAATTACAGGCGGCAGCGGACCCGAAACCATGTCTGGGGTCAACCTTCTTCTCCTTGCCACCGTCAATAACGGAAACCTTTCAACTGTCCAGACCGCCACCTGCGCCGCCGGAAACATCGACAGCGCCAATATCGCGACAGCGCTTACCTGGCAAAACGACACTATCCATCCTCTTTACACACTCAGCGGCGCGTTCATCGAATACCGGCTACCCAACGCCATCACCATCAACGCCAATACTACCGTCGGCTTTGCGTCCTCAACCCACCAAGATTTCAGCGCCAACAACGACCTGCTCTTCACCAGCAACGGCGACCCCATTCTACTTTTGCCGCTACTGAAAGGCGCATCCGGCGTTCCGATTCCCTGGGCGCCTCCGATCATTCTGCTGCTGATCGCCCTGACTCTCGGCATCCTCGGGGCGCGTTTTCTGCGCCATCCCAAAGTACACCGTTTAGGCGTATTCGCCCTGACGCTATGCTTGATAGGCTTGAGCGGAGCGGTATACAGCGCGCTGCGCATTACCCTCGATGGATTAGGCGACGATTGGGGAAACGCCGCATTACTGGCGACCGACCCGGCAGGCGACGCCACCCCGCAAGAAATCGACCTGACGCAGATCTACGGCGCGCTGCAAGACAACCGTCTCTACCTGAAACTCCACATTGCCCAACAACCCGAACAACCCATTGTTCCGGTGTCGGAAATTGCCGAATTTCGTCTGCTGGGCGCCGACATCAGCGAACCCAATGAACAAAACAGAATCACCGCCTCCGGCGACCAGACTAGAATCCGCGGCATTGCCAAACAAGTGCGCGTCAAAAACGTCACCACCAACGCCCAAATCACCACCATGCTCGTCGACGACAACTGGCAAGTCACGCTACCGGCGCAAGCGGGCGATCTGCTTGAGCTTACTCCGATCGCGCCCAACGACCAAATAGGCGGTTCGATCTACCTGCAAGTACAAGGCACGGCGCAAGAACCGACCTTACCCCCAGACCCGATCAACGATCCCAACGTTGCGCCCGTACTCAATCCGCAGGATATTTACACCGTTTACGATTCCACGAAGTTTCTCTACACCAATGAACCCCCGATCCAGATCGGCGTCGATCCTGAAACGATCAAGCCCAAGTTCTCATCGCTGATCGTCGGCAAAGTACTAAAACGCGACAACACCCCATTATCCGGCGTCACCGTCAAAATCAAAGATCACGACGAATATGGCTACACCCTGACCCGAGCCGACGGGCAACTCGACCTGGTCGTCAACGGTGGGCAGTGGTTTGTCGTTGAATACACCAAAGAAGGTTACCTGCCCGTCCAGAGAAAAGTCCAAGTTTCATGGCAGGATTACGGTTATCTGCCCGATGTGGTGATGATTCCGCTGGACAATAAAGTCAGCGTGATCGACCTGAGAGAGAGCGAAGCCGATTTTCAAGTTCATCAGGGCAGCATTATCGAAGACAAAGATGGGCAGCGCCAGGTCGCCATCCTGTTCCCGAAAGGAACCACGGCAACCATGCGTCTGCCCGATGGCAGTACGCAAAACCTTGATGTATTAAACGTCAGAGCCACCGAATACACCATCGGAGAAAACGGTCCCAACGCGATGCCCGGCGAACTGCCGCCAGCCACAGGGTATACCTATGCGGTGGAATACAGCGTTGATCAGGCTGTGCAGGCGGGTGCGACACGGGTTGATTTTGATAAAACGCTAACGGTTTATGTTGATAATTTCCTTGAATTCCCGGTTGGCGTGATTGTGCCTTCAGGCTGGTACGATCCAGAGCAGGCAGCTTGGGTGCCAGACGATAACGGCAGAATCGTTCAAGTATTGGGTATCGAAAATAATCTGGCGGTTCTGGACGTCACGGGATCGGGCGTTGCCGCGACAGCGGAAGAGCTGGACGCCGAAGGCGTCACCACCGAAGAACGAAAAGCCATCGCCAATCTTTATCCGGCAGGAGAAACCCTGTGGCGCGTTGGCGCGAACCATTTTACGACCTATGACTATAACTGGCCCTATGGTCCTGAGCCTTGTGAAGAGGGCGAAGTGTGTGAAGATCCCGATGAAGAACCCGATCCTGATCGCGACCCTGACCCTGATCCGTGTAAAAAGGTGGCCGGATGCGAAATCCAGGTATCCAGCAGGACGATGAGTGAAAGCGTTCCTGTCACTGGAACACCGTTTACGCTCAACTACAACACCAGCCGCTCTTTCGGTTTTCTGGAAAAAGTTTCGTTTTCGGAAAGTTATTTGCGCGGAGATGGTAACCTCAAAAAATCCATCATCAGCATAGAAGCGGGAGTTCAGATATTAGGGCGCTCTATCGCTACTTTTTCTGACGTTCCGGAAAATGTGTCTGAATGGCAAATTGACAAATTTATGTGGGACGGCAAAGACCGTTACGGCAGAGAGATTCATGATATGACTGCCAACGCAAAACACAGCGTTACTTATAACATTCCGGCGGTATATTATGGATCGCATACCACAGAAATTAAAAGAGTATTCGCTCAATACAGCAGCTCGACAAGTTTCGCCATGCCCAAAAATAAAAACGCTAGAACCTATGTGCCGGTGGTCAAAACCAAAACCAGAAAACTGTATTCTCCTAATCGCAACGAGGTTGCCCCGTGGTCTCTGAATGAAGTGCATCGATATGATGCTGTCCGGCAAGAACTGTATCTGGGCAACGGGATGAAGAAGAACCAGAACAGTTTTACGCACAAACAGCTGACGACATTAAAAAGAGGCGGTTTTTCTTCCTCCCGTATGTCGGACGCCACCGTTCTTCCTGATGGCTCCGTGCGGTTTATATCCGGCTTGAGCATTTATGACTGGAATACAGAAACAGGGAATGTGACAGCCCTCAACAATGTCAACACATTGGATGTTCTGGCGTGGAAACTCATTCGTTATGATCACCGGAGCGACAACGGCGGAGTTTATCTGGTGGATATTCACAGCAGAATATTTTATCGCGAGAGCAGTGGCGATATTGCCTGGGTTGCGGGACTCCCCCTTACTTCTGGTTGGAACTATGCTTCCGAAGCATCTCCCGACGAGATACGTTTTTCCAATATCACGGATATCCATTTAGGGATGGACAATGTTTTGTATATTGCGGATGCGGGTCGTTCCTGTGTCCAGAAGCTGGATACCGACAATAAAATTCGCACGGTAGCGGGGCAATGCGGACAGCGGTGGGCAACAACGCAACCGTTTGACGTCCCGGCGGGCACACTGGCCGATCAGATTTTACTCTACTACCCGGTGGGTTTGGCACAGGATGCTACCGGCAACCTCTACATTGCCGATCAGTTGCGCTATCAGATTTTTAAAATCCATATTGATGGAACGATTGAACCCTATGCCGGAATCGGCGATCCGGCGGTTGCCTCCGATACGGAAAATTGTCAGATGCTATTTTTGGCAGACGCTCCTCTTGAATCATGCCTGTTTCCAGATAAGCTGGCTGTTTCAGGAAACGCCCTCTATTTTATTGCTGACTACAAATACGCCTCGACAACGCCGGTGTTGTTCAAAATAAACGATGAGGGAGAAAAAGAAGTCGTTGCCGGAGATCTGACATCGATAGTCTCGGAAGGTTCATCCGGGGTCAACGATACTTTCAACACGCTGACCCAGAAAATCAACAAAGGGTTTTTGACCATAGGCGGCGATGACTCGGTTTATTTGTTCAACCAAACGTACTTTGATATTCTGACATTCAAACCATCGCCTTTGCCCGGTTTTGACGGAAAGGATGTTCTGGTGCCGGAAAGCAACGGCAGAAAAGCATACCGTTTCAATTCTGCAGGTCGCCATCTGGAAACGATCGACGCATTGACGGGGGCGGCCATTTATCAGTTTGACTATGATGGTTCAGGGCTTCTTTCTTCAATCACTGACTTTGACGGCGGAAAAACCACCATCACACGAAGCAGCAACAGCGCCGTTATTACAAGCGCCGACGGTCATCAGACCCGACTGACCTACGACAGTAATGGATTGCTGACGGCGGTTTCCAACCCCAACAATGAAACCTGGAAATTTGAGTACGACGATGGCGGATTGATGCTCAAGACCACGAACCCCGGTGGGCAAAGCAACCAGTACACCTATGATGAAACGGGCCGCTTGTTGACGGACACTTGGCCTAATGGCGGCGGATGGACTATTTCGGGAACTTTTAATGCACAAACCAAGCTCCGGAATACCATCTTGACCTCAAAAGAAGGGCGCGTCTCCCAGTATCAGAACTACAACAGCTTATCCAGTAACAAGAGCCGTACTTCGCAAAATCCGGATGGTTCCTCAAGCGAGTCCTCCCCCAATTACTATGGGACAAGCGCTAAAACCATACAGGGTGATTTGACCATTTCCTCAAACGCCTGGACCGCAGGTGATCCCCGGTTTGGTCTGGCGGCTTCTTATACAAGCCGCAATCAAACGACACATCAGATCGGAAGCCAATACACGATTAGTACCAGCAGCCGTACCCGCTTCACTGATCTCTATGAAGACGATCGCTTGTTCCCGGTCAAACGCTGGGGTGAAGAGAGCTGGTATAACGATACTCGCTCGACTCAGCAAATATATGATCATGAAGAGCGTCTATGGACGAATATCAGCGTGGCGGGCAAGACTTCCAAAACCTGGGTAGATGATATTCATCGCCCGCTTAAAACAGAAATGCGGGGGCTGCCGACGACCGAATATACTTATGACCAAGGCAGAGTCACCGAAATCAAGGCAACGAACAGTGAAGGCATATCCCGCGTCTGGAAGAGCGAATACGATGATAAAGGCAACCTTGCCAAATCCATCGACCCACTGGGACGCAAAGTCAGTTATGAATACGACGCCGTTGGCAGGTTGACCAAACAAACGCTGCCCGATGGCCGCTCGGCGCAACAAAAATACGACGCGATGGGCAATCTCATTGAACTGACTACGCCCTCAGGCGAAAAACATCAATTCAATTACGACACGATGGGCGACAAATCCGCTTATGCTCCGCCTGAAATTGCCAACACCACAACGAACTACTATTACAACAAAGAACGCCAGCCGGTTAAAACCGTATTGCCCGGCGGCAGCGAGCTTGGCTGGATTTATGAACAGTCCAGCGGGCGTTTGCTTAAGGATACCTATTCTGAAGGTGAGCGGACAATACATTACGATGATCGATTACGGATCACTGAAGTCAGTGAAGGTAATAATAGCGTACATCAATCATATAACAGTTTCGGGCAAGCGGCTGGGCAACGTTGGGAAGGCGAAATAAACGGCGCGTTGGGATTTTATTATGATGATATGTTTTATGTTGACTGGCTCGCATATTCCCGAAATCGAATCAACCGCATCGAAGCCACCGGCAGCAACGATGCCGTGCTGCGCCAGAAATTTACTTATGGAGAAGATGACGAGATTACCGCCATTTCGCTGATGAAGCTTGAGGCATACAGTTATAATCCGTGGCAGGAAACAGGAAGAACCATCACTTTTGAACGCGATCCAGAAACACTCAGGTTACTAAAAGTCCAAGGCTGGAACTCTCGTGATCAAGACGAGCGGACCTACAATGCTTTTGGTGAACTGACCGCTTACAGCTATCATCGGTTAAAAAATTATGGTCAACCATTGGATCAAGCCGAAGTTACTCTTAGCGATAATGAAAACCCTGTTGATTTTCTCAAAGTTGAAGGCACGTTGATTCTGGAAGGTGGATTTGCCGATCTGAACAGATTATGGCTGATTTCCGAACACAAAGACAACGAAACCCCGTTCACGGGACAATGGTTCAACATAGAACTGGGTGGCGTCATTAACGGTCGTACACTGGGGCTGGAAGGAGAAGCGGACATCGCTCGTGATATCACCGTATCCGTCAGCAAAGAAGGTCTGGAATGGCAGAAGACCACCGGAAAAATAACCCGCCAAAAAAGAACGCCCTCGCCGATCACCACGCTATCCGCGATTGAAATCGGCGCGTTGCCCAGGCTATACGAACTGAAACATCACGATGAAGATCGGTCAACCGGCGCGCCGGAACATTGCACCGTGACGTCAGTCGATCCGGCAACCGGCGCTACCGGCGTGTTTACCGTAAAAACCCAAAACGCGGACAACTCGACTTGCGGCGAACTCATTGGTGCCGAAAACGGCGGCGTCTACATCCGCCATCGCAGCGACGCTTGGGACTGCGGCGAAACCGATGATATTGCGAACGACTGCATTGTTTACC
>JAISYH010000027.1 GCA_031270015.1 Burkholderiales bacterium
TGCACCAGTTCAGTTTTGCCTTGCGCATTGCGGAAGCGCGCTTGCATCCGTCGCGCTTGGAATGTTTCGCAGTTAGAACACGATGAAATCTCGCGGTACGTGTTTTGCGCCGGCAACCAGACTTCCAGATCATAAGTCTTCGTCGCGGCGAACCCCATGTCGCCGGTACACAACGCCATGACGCGATAAGGTAATTCCAATGTTTGTAATACTTTTTCAGCGTGATCGGTAAGTTCTTCCAATGCTTCGTACGATTTCTCGGGATGAACGATCTGTACCAATTCGACTTTCTCGAATTGATGTTGGCGAATCATACCTTTGGTGTCTTTGCCGTAACTGCCTGCTTCAGAGCGGAAACATGGCGTTTGCGCGGTTAATTTGATCGGGAGCGCGTCGAGAGGCAATATTTCATCACGCACCGAATTGGTTAAAGTAATTTCTGAAGTCGAAATCAAATATAAGGTATCGTCCTCCGCGTTGCCTTTTTTTACCGAGAACATGTCCGCTTCGAATTTCGGTAATTGCGAAGTGCCAATCAAGGTTTCGGCGTTGACAATATAAGGCGTATAACATTCGGTATAACCGTGTTTTTCCGTATGCATGTCAAGCATGAATTGCGCCAATGCGCGATGCAAACGCGCGATATCGCCGCGTAAGAAAACAAAACGCGCGCCAGATAAATTTGCCGCCGTTTCAAAGTCGATCATTCCCAATGCCTCGCCAAGCTCGGCATGGTCACGCGGCGTGAATGAGAAATTGCGCGGCGTCCCCCAACGGCGTATTTCAACATTTTCCTCCTCCGATTTTCCGACCGGCGTCGTTTTGTGCGGAAGATTGGGAATCATGAGCATGAAATCGCGCAGTTGCGTTTGCACGCTTGCCAGTTTGCGTTCCATTTCTGACAATTCTTCACCCAATCCGGCGACTTCCACCATCAATGCCGATGTGTTTTCATTTTTAATTTTCGCAATGCCGATCTGTTTGGAAACGGCATTGCGCCGCGTCTGCAATTCTTGCGTTCGCGTTTGAATCGTTTTGCGCTCACCTTCCAGGCGCTCAAATAGGGGCACATCCAATGTGAAGCCGCGTTTGGCAAGCGCTTCCGTGACGGCATTCAGATTTTGACGAAATAAGTTGATATCCAGCATGATGTTCATCCATCCTTTGGCGAACGCTAAATTAAACGAGAATGAAACTTTAACCGATCTCATCCTTAATCGCCAACGTGGTGATGACGATTCTTCCGTGTCGCCTTTATGGTCGAACAGGACGACAAGCACATGACTACAGCATCAATGATTGTCTCTGGTTACCGATGCGTGAGACATATTTGCTTACGCGCGTTTACTAGATACTTCGCGTTTTGTATTTTCACAGGCGGCTGCGGTGTATCCCCGATCATATCCATCGAAGTTTCCAGGCGCTGCGAGGAACCCCGTTGCTTTGGGCACTGGAACAGAGCAACGCCATTATTCAGTCGTTGTGCCGTTCCGACGGATACGGCACAAACAAAGTCAAGGTATTTTCCGGTGAATAGCGCGCGATCAGCCAGCTCACATCGACATAGGAAGAAATCGACCCCGGTTATATGTTGTCGCGCAGTCGCAAAATTGAGGAAGATGTCGTGATAAAATAGACGGACGGTCAATTAATAATATTGTTATCGCGTCATTCTCATGTCTATTTTTCCTTTCAGTGCGCTTTCCGCTATTTCGATTGGCGGCATGTTTTTATTGATGATTTGCGCGTATATTTGGGCTAGGCTTATGCGCCCGCTCGCCTGGCATGGATTCGTGTCGGGATTTTTCATTTTGCTGCTGTCCAAACTTTCCATCGATTATCGGTCTCTTTTTAGAAAAGTCGATTTTGTTCATTCGGTTCCCGCCGATGCGCTCTTTTTATAGTGTTCTTTCATTGGCTGATAATGCCGGTATTTGGATCGGCGCGCTTTCTTCACTGACCGTTTTGCCGTACCGGAAGGGATGATTATTTTTTTGCGTTACTTTCTGGCGGTTCTGGCGTTTGGCGTATTTTGTTTTCCGGCTTTCGCCAGAGCTCATTACGACGAGCGCGAAGATATTCAGTCATGGATCGCCGATTTCGCCAGACGGGAAAACATCAACCCTGAATATTTGTCCTATTATTTGCAGAAGGCGCAACCGCAATCCAATGTTCTGTCCTTGATGGATGCACCGATAAAAGCCCCTTTGAGTTGGAATAGCTACGCGCCGCGTTTTTTGAATGAAGGACGTATTGACGGCGGCGTTCTCTTCTGGATGGTCAACAAACCATATCTTGAACAAGCGTCGCGTTTTTTCGGTGTGCCTCAAGAAATCATTGTCGCGATCATCGGTATTGAAACTCATTACGGGCGCAATATGGGCAAGTTTCCCGTATTGGATACGCTCTCCACACTCGCGTTCGATTATCCACGCCGTGCCGATTATTTCCGCGCTGAGTTGGAGCACTTTTTTCTTCTGTCCATAGACAATCAGTTCGAGATTACGCAACTCAGAGGTTCTTACGCGGGCGCGATGGGTATCGCGCAATTCATGCCGCGAAGTTATCGCTATTATGCGGTCGATTTTGACGGTGACGGGAAAATTAACCTCTGGCAAACGGCAGATGCAATCGGCAGTATCGGTTTTTATTTGCATGAACACGGCTGGAAACATAGCGGACGTTTGCTTTCGGGCGCAATGATTCTCAATGAAGCGGCGGTGTTGCCTCTTTTAGACGATGGGTTTAGTAAATCCAGAAGCTGGAAAGAATGGCGAGCGCTCGGAGTCATTTTGTCCAGTGATGAAATCGCGATTCACGACGACGAGTCCGTTAGCTTGATGGCGCTTGAGATTGCCAAAAACAATACCGGTTATTATCTTGCGCACGATAATTTTCACGTAGTCATGCGCTATAACAAAAGCTATATGTACGCCACCGCTGTCGCCCAACTCGCCCGAGCGATTGCCGCGCAACGCTATCGCTGATTTTTACTCTCTTTTCATCTGTATCGTTGTTCCGCGCTGCTGCTGTAGCGCGTCGGACGCTCGTGCGCCGGGAACGGATTGACGTGATGTTTGCGAGCGCGTCGGCGTTTTCGGATGTGCGTCCGTCGCAATGGGTTTGGTGTTTATAGATACCGGCGAGTGGTTTCTGGTGTTGGGCGAGATCACTTGTACATTGCCGATACTATTATTACGACTCCCATCGTTCGATCGTTGTGTTCTCCCGTTGCTTTCGTTCGTCACACGCGATACCACGTTGTTATTGGTTTGTGTTCCGACACGATGACGAGTCCCATTGTCGAGATGCTGTGGTCTTTTGTCAGGTTCGCTCATGATGTGCGGCGGTCTACCGCCATTGACGTTATTATTCGTATTTGGCTGTGTGATCGTCAGACGTGGCTTATTCGTCGTTCCGATCGATGGCGGCTTGATACTGGTATTAGGCGTGTTCACCGAAGGACGATTATGGATAGGGCGACTATGCGCAGGATATTCACCTTGATCTTCTCTCCAATGATCGGGATGCGGTACTACTGCCGAAGGACGGTCATAGTGCGGCGGTCTTGCCGAAGGGCGATACCATGGACGATGCTGAACGATCACGCGATGCCCGCCGTGATAGTAATAAGGCGGCGTGTACATTGGCGCTGGACGCCACCATGCGTTGTACGGACCAACCACCGTTGGCGTTACACGGTAATATTGTGTATAAAGCGGCGCGTTGATCGTGATCACGCCGCCGCCCCAATAAAAACCACCCCACAGCATGGTCAAGGGACGATAACCGCTACCCCAATAAAAACCAGAAGAAAAATACGCGCCGCGCGGTGGACGCCAATACACAGGGTGTGAAGCCCACCACCAATCTCCATAGACGATCACCGGATCGTACACGGGCACATAAATCACTTGCGTCGAAGTCGGCGCGATAGTGATATATTGTGCCGTCGCAGATTCATCTTGTTTGACTTCGACCGTTTGCTTGTCATTGCTGGTCAGTGTGCCCGTTTCCCGCGCTTTCTGTCGCAAGAACTGAACGCGCGTCATCACATGCGCTTGATCGGCGAGCACCGCATCGCCCAATTCTTGCATCCAGCGCGGTTGTTCGTTCATTCGCGCCAGCACGTTCGGAAACGAAACCAATGACTTTACGCTGGCGTCCCAATCCATTGCGTTCAATGAGTCTTGTAGACGTTCGCCATCCACATTGGGGTTGCTTTCTCGCCAGCGCGCCGCCTCGATCACGTCCATCGGATAGGTCGCTGCCATGAGAATTTGCGCCAATAAGGCGTCCGGGTACAGCGCAATCGGCGCCAGTAACGCGTCGAGACGTTCCAATGAAATCGGGTCGGAAATTTCGGCGGACGCCGTCGTTACGGCAACCGTCGTATCGGATTCTTGAGCGGTGGTTTGCGCCGAAAACAGTAGTAATCCAGCGATGCTTGTCAAAGTTGCCAATAAGAACTTTTTCATGGAGTGCTCCTTATCTGGATTGATCCTTACTGATTAATCATATACGCAATAGAGGATGTGTGTTGATTTTCCCCAATTTTTTTGTCACCAGTTATACGGACGCTCAACAATCCTTAAAATCGGCTCGTTTTCAGGGGTAATCACACAAATCGTTGACAATACATTCCAAACAGCGCGGCGTGCGGGCGGTGCAAATATAACGTCCATGCAGAATGAGCCAATGGTGCGCGTACTGCTGAAATTTTTTTGGCACGACCTGCATCAGTTTGTCTTCGACCTCTCGAACGTTTTTTCCGGTTGCCAATCCGGTACGATTGGCGACACGAAAAATATGAGTATCGACAGCGATCGTCGGTTGCCCGAAAGCCGTATTCAATATCACGTTAGCCGTTTTTCGTCCGACGCCCGGCAACTTTTCGAGCGCCTCGCGCGTATTTGGCACGTTACCGCCGTAATCGCTCAGCAATATCTTACTCAACGCGATAATGTTGCGCGCTTTGGTTCGAAATAAGCCGATAGATTGAATATAATCGATCAGTTTTTCTTCGCTGAGCGCGATCATTTTTGAAGGCGTATTGGCGATTTTGAACAAACGCGCCGTCGCTTTGTTGACACTTTTATCGGTCGCCTGTGCCGATAATACGACTGCTACCAATAATTCGTACACGGAACGAAATTTTAATTCAGTCGTTGGTTGCGGGTCGTTTGCCGACAACCTATCGAAAAAACGTTGAATGTTCTCCGGGTTCACGGTATTTTCTTGTCTTCTTTTCTTTGCGCCCATTGCAATCGACGGGCGCGCGCTTTGAGCAGCGCGTCGAAAACCGCTTGACGGCGTTTTTCACGTTCGTCTCGTTCACTATCGTGTTTGATGATACGTCGCGTTGCTTGTTTCATTAGACGGTGCAGACGTGCCCGATAACGATCACGCGCCGCGTCTGCGTCTTGTTTTGTCCATTGCCGCCCGACAGACATCAGCTTCATGCAATCGAGCGGACACACCGATAAACACAAACCGCAACCCGAACATAAAGATGGCAGTACCGCGTGTATTTTTTTAGCCGCGCCGATCAGCGCGTCCAGCGGGCAAGCGCGCAAACAGCGCGTGCAACCAACACAATCGGCTTCATCGATGACGACGCATTGCAATGTCTCTGGCTCAAACGTAATATTTTCCGGCAACGAAACATTCATGGCTTGCGCCAATGCGCGAGCGACTTCTATGTCGCCGGGCGCGCAAGACGTTGGCGGCGCGCACGCTTGCGCTAACGCTTGTGCGTAATGCGCGCAATCGACGTAATCACAACGCCCACATTGATATTGCGGCAAAATTTCATCAAGACGCGCCGCCCTCTCATCAAGCGCGATGGGCGCGACCATTGCAAAACTCCGCGAAGAAAAAATGCCATGCGACATGTATCGTTTCGTCTTATCGTTTTGCGCCATCACAAGTCTGTCAAAAGTTAGCGCGGCGCAAGACCAAAGTCGCTACGATATTACTCGTGCCGAAAACGAGCGCCGAAGAATTAACCACCGCAAGTACTCGCATTCACCAAAAGCAATTCCACATTTTTCCCGTCGCGCGCTCCGCGAAGATGCACGTTTTGTCCCGCCGCCAACGGACGCAGAATGGTCGCGCCGATATCTTCCGGTTGTCGTAACCGGACACCATTCGCCATTTGTAGCTTATCGCCGCCGCGCAAGCCGAGCATCGCCGCGTGTCCGCTGTCGGCGTGCACGATCAATCCGTCGTTTTGCGCGTCGAGCAGCGCGTAGAACGCTTCCGGTTGCGTCAACGCGCCTTGCAAAAGCTCGCTATTCAAACGGATCACCACACCTTTGAAATCGACGGGAACGCACGACGAAGAAAGCGCGACGGGTTGTGTCGCCCGCATCGCGCTTTCCGGCAAGGCGGCACGTTCATCACGCAAGATGATTCGCCGTTCGCCGCCATCATTTTCACGGATCGTCATCGCGTTCAGTTCGACGCGCAGCAGCATCGCGCCGTCGCCGATATCATCTCCCGCCCGCGCAACGAAAATATCGCCGCCCCTGCGAAACACCGCATAACCGTGTCCGTCATCTTGCGCGACCAAGCCAAGCAACCGCAGATTGCCATTGATTGTGACCGGCAAAGTTTCTGTATTGGTCGTCGGATGGGACGTGGCGCCAAACAAAGTCGCGGCGCGCAGAGTCGCCGCCGGATCTTCCGTGATGGGCGGCACAACGTATAACGGGGACGGTCCAAAAAAGTACCAACCCCAGTGCACCGCGACCACGATCAACAACGCCGTTGCCGCAAGTGTGGCAATAGCTGAAGGCAGATTTTCAAGACGCGAGAAAAATGATCTAGACATAACAAACTGGATCGAGCAACACAAGTATTGTACACAAAGCGTTTTTTACAATAATAAAACATTGCGAGTTTGTCGACGAGCGCTGTGTGTCGGTTGTGACTCCGGCGTTATAATATAAATTTTGCACGCTATTGAGAATCACTACATGACTACACCACAAAACATTATTGAACGAGCATGGAATTATCGCGCCGATCTTGCGCCGAAATCGGTTCCAGCGGAAATCCGCAGCGCTGTGCAATTCGCCATCGACGAATTAAACGCGGGGCGTTTGCGTGTCGCCGAAAAAATCGGCGATGAATGGGTCACGCACCAGTGGCTGAAAAAGGCAGTGCTGTTATCGTTCCGTCTTGCCGATAACGAGCCGTTACGAGCGGGTGCGCTGACTTTCTACGATAAAGTGCCGGTGAAATTCAGCGCGATGGAAGCCGATGCGCTGGCAGCGACTGGTGTGCGCATCGTTCCGCCTGCTACCGCCAGACGCGGCGCGTATATTGCGTCCGGCGTCGTGCTGATGCCTTCGTACGTTAATATCGGCGCGTATATCGACGAAGGTACGATGGTCGATACTTGGGCAACAGTCGGTTCGTGCGCGCAAATCGGTAAAAATGTACATTTATCCGGAGGTGTTGGCATCGGCGGCGTGCTCGAGCCGCTGCAAGCCAATCCGACGATCATCGAAGACAATTGTTTTATCGGCGCGCGTTCGGAAGTTGTCGAAGGCGTGATCGTCGAAGAAAATTCGGTATTGGGCATGGGGGTTTTCTTGGGGCAAAGCACCAAAATTTACAATCGGATGACCGATGAAATCACTTACGGGCGCGTTCCCGCCGGTTCGGTCGTGGTCGCTGGCAGCTTGCCTTCCGGCACGGGCAATTGCTCACTGTATTGCGCGGTGATCGTCAAACAAGTAGACGCGAAAACGCGCGCCAAAACGAGCATCAACGAACTTTTAAGAAGCTAATAATGAGCGTATCGATCAAAACGCCGGAAGAAATCGCCGCGATGCGCGTCGCTTGCGCTCTGGCAGCGCAAGTGTTGGATTACATCACGCCGTTCGTGAAGGCGGGCGTGACGACGGCGGAGTTGGACAAACTTTGTCACGACTACCAGATCAATATACTCGGCGTGATTCCGGCGACGCTCAACTATGCGCCGCCTGGGCATACGCCGTATCCGGCGTCGGTGTGTATCTCGCTTAACCATGTCGTTTGCCATGGCATTCCGGGCGCGAGAAAACTGCGCAACGGCGATATTTTGAATATCGACGTGACGGTCATCAAAGATGGCTTCCACGGCGATTCGAGTAGAATGTATTGTGTTGGCAAACCAACGATACTCGCCAAGCGTTTGATCGATGTCACCTATCGTGCGATGTGGCACGGCATTCGCGTCGTTCGCACGGGCGCGCGGCTCGGAGACATCGGTCACGCGATTCAAACGTATGTTGAAGCGCAAGGCTTTTCGGTCGTACGTGAATTTTGCGGACACGGCATCGGGCGCGGGTTTCACGAGGATCCTCAAGTATTGCATTACGGTCGCGCTGGCAGCGGTTTGAAACTCGAAGCTGGTATGATTTTTACAATCGAACCGATGATCAATACGGGTCGCCCGCAACTGCGGATGCTTGCCGATGGTTGGACCGTCGTTACCGCCGATCATTCGCTTTCGGCGCAATGGGAACATACGGTGCTTGTCACGCAAGACGGCGTAGAAGTGCTGACCGTTTCTGAAAACACACCGCTGCCGCCCGAAGAATAAACGCATGGCCGTTCGCATCCGCCGTTCTTCCGCGCTATGGTTCACGTCGGACGCTCTGGTGGTGATTCGCAAACGGCTCGACGAAGAGCGCACAATCCTAAATAATATTTTTCTTGCTAAGCATAATACCGCCGTTTTTCTGCGCCAATCGGCGCATTGCGTAGACCGCGCGCTGCGTCGCTTGTGGCGGGAACTTCCCACTACACTGACCCGTAATGGCGTTTTATTGGCAATTGGTGGATATGGGCGCAACACGCTATTTCCACACTCCGATATCGACACCGTAATCGTACTTGGGAAAACGCCGACAGATACGGAAAAGAGCGCGTTGGTTGCGCTTGAGACCGCGTTGTGGGATCTTGGTTTGCGCGTCGGACATAATGTTCGTACGTTGGATGAGTTTGAAGAATTTGTGCAATGGGACATCACGACGCAAACTGCGTTGCTCGAGTATCGTTACCTCGGCGGCAGTCGTATTTGCTTTCAATATTTTGAACAGGCGTTGAAAAGACGCTTGGATTTTCCTTCCTTCTATAAGTCCAAACGGTTCGAGCAGGAACAGCGTTATCTCAGATACCGCGATGCGCTCTATAACCTCGAACCCAACTTGAAAGAAAGTCCGGGCGGATTGCGCGACGTGCATTTGGTTCGCTGGCTCATACGCGCCGCGTCGTTGGCGGGCATACAATCCGAAACCGATGGGAACGTATGGCTGACGACCGACGAAGCGCGTATTTTGCGACAGCAAGAACATTATCTCAATCATTTACGTATTCATTTGCATCTTCTTGCCGGACGCGCTGAAGAACGTTTATTGTTCGATCACCAAAATGCGTTGGCTGAAGTCTTGGGAATTCCGGAAAAATTGCAGCAACATCACGGCGAGGCCTTGATGCAACGCTATTATCGCGCCGCGCAAAAAATCCGACGCTTGAATCTTCTTTTCATGCAAGTGATCGCTGAACATCTTTATCCATTATCCCAATCCAAGACGCTCGACGATGTTTTTACGCAACGCGGCGCGTCGCTCGACGTTCACGATTCTTCGGCATTCTCTCGCAACCCTTCGGCTATTTTCGATGTGTTCTTACATTGGCAACGGCAACCCGAAATATCCGATTTATCGGCGAATACGTTACGCGCGCTCAACCATGCCCGTGCTTATATCAACGATGTGTTTCGCCGCGATCCGCGCAACCAACGAAAATTCATCACGTTTTTTCGTGGCGGGCGCGCTGTCACGCACGGCACGCGGATCATGAATCTGTATGGTTTGCTCGGTGCGTATTTGCCTACCTTCGGTCAGATCGTTGGGCGGATGCAGCATGATCTTTTTCATGTCTATACTGTCGATGAGCATATCCTGATGACGATCCGCAATCTGCGCCGTTTCAGTTTAGACGCGCACGCGCACGAGTATCCATTATGTTCACGGCTGATGATGGACTTTGCGTCTAAAGAAATATTATATTTTGCCGCGCTCTTTCACGATATCGCCAAAGGACGAGGCGGCGATCATTCGCTCAAGGGCGCGGAAATCGCGCGCCGTTTCGCTCGAAAATGCGGGTTTGCCAAAGAGGATGTTACGCTGATCGCTTGGTTGGTCAAAGCGCATCTGTGGTTGTCGCTGACGGCACAAAAACAGGATATTTCCAATCCCGAAATCATTCACACTTTTGCCCGCAAGGTCAAAACCGAACGTCGGTTAGTCGCGTTGTATTTGTTGACGGTTGCGGATATTAGAGCAACTAGCCCGGAAGTTTGGAATCCTTGGAAAGCGCAGTTGCTCGAAAGTCTTTTCTTTGCCACGCACGCACGGTTACACCAACGTAGCGATTATGATACCATCGAAAAAAAACAACGGCTCGCGCGCGAACGACTCGATACCTTGGTGGAACGCGACGCGGAAATACCGTTATGGAAAACGTTGGATATCGCCTATTTTCAACGCCATTCTGTCGACGAAATGGTTTGGCACGTATCGGCACTTCATGCGTGTCTGACCACACAAACGCCTTTGGTCGATATCCGCCGGTTGCCCCAAAAAGCGGGTTTGCAATTTCTCGTTTATTTGCCAGATCGCTCGAAACTTTTCGCGCAATTATGTATCTTTTTCGGCGGGCATCAGTTAAATATTCTCGAAGCGCGCATTCATACTACACAACACGGTTATGCGCTCGATACATTTACCGTGTACACCCGCGACAGCCGCTTTCTGGAGAATGAAGACAATGTATTAGCCGATCTTGAAAAAGACTTGCGAACATTTCTTTGCCAACCTTTGTCGGCATTGCCTGCGCTTGGAAAACCTTCGCGGCGGTCGCGTCATTTTCCGTTATTTCCACAGATTCGTATATCTTCCGGCGATGTCAATATTGGTTATGTGCTTGAAGTCGTCGCCGGTGATCGAACCGGCTTGCTGGCGCATGTTGCCGCTGTGTTGGTCGACGCCGAAGTCAATGTCAAAAACGCGCGCATCAATACGATGGGCGAACGTGTCGAAGATATTTTTGTCATTGAAGGCGAAACTTTGCATAGTGCCGAAAACCGCGCTGTCTTGGAATTGCGTTTACAAGAACTGTTGCATGTTTCGTAAACGGATTTTGAACAGTACAAGGACGGATTCAGCGGTTGACATTTTGAAACGTCGGCACGGTTTAGCTTTTTGTCATTTATTCTTACCGTCTTTTGTTCGAGAAAGCGGCTTGGGTATCTGATAGAATGCGTCGGGCGTAGCATTTTGGACCAAACTGCGCGCATATTGACGGGATTATGGAAAAACCTATCTTTTTTGCGGATACTGGAGAGCAGGAAAGCTCGGCGGTGATGCGGCGTTGGCGTGACCAAGCCGAAGCGATACCTTATCCGCCGTCCGCTGTTCCTGTTGACAAGCAACAACGGGTATTGCGCGATTTACGAATTTCCGTTACTGACCGCTGCAATTTCCGTTGTACTTATTGTATGCCCAAAAATGCTTTTGGGCGCGATCATCCTTTTTTATCGCATGATGAGGTTTTGCGGTTTGAAGAAACCGCGCGGCTGGCAAAAATTTTTGTCGATCTCGGTGTACGTAAAATTCGTTTGACTGGCGGCGAGCCGTTGTTACGTAAACATCTCGAAAATTTGGTGGAACTGTTAGTAGCGATAGATGGTGACATCGATCTTGCGTTGACGACGAACGCATCAATGCTTGCGAAGAAAGCGCGCGTGTTACGCGAAGCCGGACTGCGCCGAATCACGGTAAGTTTAGACGCGATTGACGATGAAACTTTCCGCCGTTTGAACGATGTGGATTTCCCGCTGCGGCGGGTGCTGGAAGGCATCGACGCGGCGACGGCGGCGGGTTTTGAGTCGATCAAGATCAATTCGGTAATTAGGCGCGGTTTGAACGAACACGCGATTTTGCCGTTGATCAAGCACTTCAAAGGCAGTGGGCATATTGTTCGTTTCATCGAGTTTATGGATGTCGGTTCGACGAATGGCTGGCGGATGGATGATGTGGTATCGGCGGCAGAGATCGTGCGCCAGATTGATGCCGAGTATCCGTTGGAAGCGGTGGACGCGAATTATCACGGGGAAGTCGCCAGCCGCTGGCGCTTTAAAGATGGCAGCGGTGAAATCGGCGTGATCGCGTCGGTGACACGAGCGTTTTGCCGCGATTGCACGCGTGCGCGCTTGTCTACCAACGGCAAGGTATTTACTTGCTTGTTTGCGACAGAAGGCTATGATTTGCGCGGATTGTTGCGTAAGGGCGCGGATGACGAGACTTTGATGCGTACAGTCATGGCATTATGGCAGATGCGCGGCGATCACTACTCGGAAATACGGATGTCCAATACTGTTTTCGATCGCGGCGCGCAGAAAATAGAAATGTCGTATATCGGCGGTTGATAATGGGCGATTACCTTGACCATTCCGTATATGCGCAGGACGAAAATGGCGATGCCCACGAAATTTTTCTGGCGGATGAGGAACCGTTGACCATTTGTGTCAACGATAAACCTTATATTACGTTATTGACATTGGGCGCGTTTCCTGAAGCGTTGGCGATTGGTTATTTGCGCAATCAGCGGTTGCTGCGCGGGATCGAGGAAATCATCAGTATCGAAACGGGGCGTAATATGGTTTCCGTGCGTGTGCGCGTACCGTTGCCAGTGACGGTTGCGGTGTCCGGCTGTGGCATCGGTAGCGCCTTTGCGGTATCGCAAAATGAAATAATGCCTTTTTCGTTATCCGAAGACATCTCACTGTCGCCGGTAACATTGACGACGATTCTCGAACGCGTCGATCATCTTGAAACGGTCTATAAAAAAACCGGCGCGGTGCATGGCTGCGCTCTGACGACGAACGCCGAAGCGCAATCAGAAATTATTTATTTTGTCGAGGATGTCGGGCGGCACAATGCCGTCGATACGGTTGCCGGATTGATGTGGAAGAACGGCATTTCGGGAACAGATAAAATATTTTATACGACCGGCAGATTGTCTTCCGAGATCGTTCTGAAAATCGCGCATATGGGTATTCCATTTCTTGTTTCGCGCTCGATGTTGACGCAAAGAGGTTTCGACATTGCCGAGCGCCTCGACATGACGATCATCGGTCGGGCGCGGCGTGACGGATATTGGGTATTTGGCAAACAAAACCGTTTTCGACGCGATCAGATATGAAGACGCAAGAGGATCATCGTGACGATATCAGCGGGGTGATTCTCGCCGGTGGATTAGGGCGGCGCATGGGACAGCGTGACAAAGGCTGGATGTCATTTCAAGGCCGTCCGTTGATCGCGCATGTGTTGGAACGATTTCGTCCGCAGGTTGATAAGGTGATCATCAGCGCCAACCGCAACCGCGAACGTTATGAGACGCTGGGGTATACGGTCGTCGCTGACATGACCGGAGATTTTTCAGGACCGCTTGCCGGATGGCAAGCGGTGTTGCGCGCAACAAAAACTTCTTGGCTCGCGTCCGTGCCGTGCGATTCTCCGCGTTTCCCCGATGATCTTGTGGCGCGTCTTTATCGGGCGGCGATACAGAAATCGGCGCCTATCGCCATCGCGTGTACGCAAGCGCGCGCGCATCCGGTGTTTGCGTTGCTGCATCGCGATTTGTTGACGCGACTGACGCATTATCTCGAAAATGGCGGACGGAGAGTGGAAACTTGGTGTCGAGATTGCGGTGCGGCGGAAGCGATATTTGACGATCAACAGGAAGCGTTCGACAACATCAATACTGAAAACGATTTGTGGAAAAACGGTTGAAACTATTATTTACAAGGACGAGGAAAACATGGTGTCAGATTGTTTGTTGAATACGCTGGCAAATGCCGAAGATTACGATCCGCATTCTATGGCGGTTGAAAAGGCGCGCGATTTCATACACCGCACTTTAGGACCTGTGTGCGGCGTGGAATGCGTGCCATTGAAAGAGGCGATTGGTCGTACGTTGGCTTTAGATATTCTCGCGCCGCTGAATGTACCCGGGTACGACAATTCGGCTATGGACGGTTACGCGCTGCGTTTTTCCGATGTGATCGCGGACGGCGAAACGTGTCTGAAACGTATCGGCGAATCGTTTGCTGGTCGTCCGTTTTGCGGAATGGTCGGCATTGGCGAATGCGTACGCATTTTTACGGGCGCGATTATGCCGGATGGCGCGGACACGGTCGTGATGCAGGAAAAAACCGAAGAAATGAATGGCGTAGTATGTATCGCGGCGAACTCGGTCGCCGCCGCTGGACAAAATCGCCGGTTTGCCGGAGAAGATATTGTGCGGGGCGAAATCGTGTTTACGCGCGGTCAGCGTATTGGCGCGCCGGAATTGGGTATATTGGCTTCGTTGGGAATCGCTGAAATCTTTGTGTATCGACGTTTGCGCGTTGCATTTTTCTCGACGGGCGACGAGTTGACGCCGCTCGGCGCGCCGCTCGCCGCCGGACAGATTTACGATAGCAATCGTTATTCTCTTTACGGTATGTTGCGGCAATTGGAAGTCACGCCGATAGATCTCGGCGCGGTTCCCGACACGCCCGACGCGCTAGATCGCATGTTGACCGACGCGGCACAAAATGCCGACGTGGTGATTTCCATCGGCGGCGTGTCGGTGGGAGACGCCGATTTCGTCAAAGAAGTTTTGAAAAAACGAGGCAAGATTTTATCCTGGAAGTTGGCGATGAAGCCGGGAAAACCGTTGGCGTATGGGGTTTTGGGTAACGCACATTTTTTCGGATTGCCCGGTAATCCGGTCAGCGCGATGGTGACCTTTTATCAATTCGTGCGCGAAGCGTTGCTCATCTTACAGGGGCAAATCGTACCGTCGCCGACGTTGTGGCGGGCGACACTGACCGCATCGGTGAAAAAATCGGCTGGGCGTACGGAATTTCAACGCGGCGTTTGCGAAAATCGCGGAGGGCAAATGGTTGTTACGCCTGCGCCGGAACAAGGATCAGGCATTTTATCGTCGATGACGCGCGCCAATTGTTTTATCGTTCTGCAGAGAGAAACCGGGAAATTATCAGCGGGTGAGACGGTGGATATACAGATGTTTACTGGATTGGTCGAATAATCGTTTTATAACCATTCTTTGGGATGTTTACGGGTCAACGATGAAACATGAAGGTGGAAGTCGTTTTGTTTGCGATCCCAAAAAAAACAGCGCAGCGTTCGGCTGACGGTGCGGAACGCGATGTTTCCCCAAGGGATTTCCATTTCATCGAAAAGGCGCACGTCCAAACTTTCGTCACCTGCCGCGAATTCGGGCTTGGTAAGCCGCGCGATGAACATCAAGTGTAATTGACCAATATTAGGGACACTCAGTACAGTATAAAGGCGGTCGATCATTACATTTACGCGCGCTTCTTCCTGCGTTTCGCGCAACGCGCCATCGCTGACCGATTCGCCGATTTCATGAAAGCCGGCGGGCAACGTCCAATGACCGTAACGCGGTGCTATCGCTCTCTGACACAAAAGTATTTTGTTTTTCCATAACGGAATCGTACCGACAACGATTTTTGGGTTTTGATAATGAACCATACCGCATGTCGCACAGACATAACGCTCGCGGTTATCGTTCTCTGGAATGCGAAGTTCCAGTTTTCCCGCGCAGTCACTGCAAAAATTCATCGCCACGTTTATTCTCGTCGAAAAGTCAGGACGGGTTGTCTATTTTCAGAAAATGTTCCCGATAATATTTCATTTCTTCGATGGAATCATACACGTCGGCAAGCGCTTCATGGCGCATATTTTTGTCGAAACCGCGCGCGATATCGGGTCGCCAGCGTTTGCATAATTCTTTGAGTGTTGAAACATCGAGATTGCGATAGTGGAAAAACGTTTCGAGTCGCGGCATCCAGCGAGCAAGAAATCGGCGATCCTGACAAATGCTGTTGCCGCACATCGGAGACATGTTTTTATCAACAAGCGCTTCCAGAAAAGTCAACGCCGCGCATTCGACATCGGCTTCGTCGAGTGTCGAGGCTTTGACGCGTTCAATCAAACCGGAACGACTGTGCGTACTTTGATTCCAAGCGTCCATAGCGGCGAGTGTCGCGTCGTCTTGATGGATGACCCACACCGGCGCTTCGGCGATAGTATTCAGATCGTGGTCGGTGACCACCATCGCAACTTCCAGAATACGATCCGTATCAGGGGCGAGTCCGGTCATTTCCAAATCGAGCCAAATCAATCGTTCCGCAGATGCTGCCATCACATTTCCTTTTCGAGCTACAATAGCTTCCTATTGTCGCATATTCGTGCGTTTTATTCAGGAAAGTTCTGATGACATTTTCGTGGTTTACTTTGATTTTTCTAGCGGTGATTTCGTTGACGCTGATGTTGCGCTACTGGCTGTCGTTTCGGCAAGTTCGCTTTGTCGCGGCACATCGTGAGACTGTGCCAGCCGCCTTCGCAGAAAGAATTTCTCTGGAAGCGCATCAAAAAGCTGCCGATTACACGACGGCAAAACAATCGCTGATGCGTCTGGAAATAGCTGTCGATACCGTGATCTTACTGGTCTGGACGTTGGGGGGGGGACTGGCATTATTGATGCGAGTGACCTCCACTCTGCCGGCGTTGTGGAACGATGTCGTGCTAATCGTGTTGGTTTCGCTGATCGGCAGCGTGTTGACGTTGCCGATCTCTTATTACGCAACATTTGGCGTCGAAACTCGTTTCGGTTTCAATCGCGCAACGCGGCTTTTGTGGGCTACCGATTTAATCAAAGGCGTATTGATTGGGTTGGTCATCGGCGTACCGTTGCTGGCATTGTTGCTTTGGTTGATGCGAACGGCGGGCGTTTACTGGTGGATATGGGCGTGGGCGGTGTGGATGGCGTTTCAGTTGATCATGTTGGTACTGTATCCGACGATCATCGCGCCGCTTTTCAACAAATTCAAACCATTACCCGAAGGCGAGACACGTAATCGGATTGAAAATTTATTGCAACGTTGCGGTTTTACAGCGAATGGGCTTTTCGTGATGGACGGCAGCCGTCGTAGCGGACACGGTAACGCATATTTTACCGGAATGGGCAAAACCAAGCGCGTCGTGTTTTACGATACGCTGTTGGAACGGCTCAACGATGATGAAATCGAAGCGGTACTTGCGCACGAGTTAGGACATTTCAAACGACATCATATCAAAAAGCGCATCGTTTTTTCAGCATTTTTGTCGTTGGCGATTTTCGCGCTTTTGGCGTGGCTGATGAAACAGACTTGGTTTTTCACTGGACTGGGCATACCGACAGCGGTGTTGCCGGAAGCGTTGGCGCGTTCCGGTGTCGTGTTGAGTCTGTTCTTGTTGGTGTTACCGACCTTCGCGTTTCTGTTGACGCCATTGAGCGCGGCGTATTCGCGCCGTCACGAGTTTGAAGCTGACGCGTTCGCGGCGGCGCAGGCATTGCCAGAGAGCTTGATCAACGCGCTGGTACGCTTATACGAAGACAACGCATCGACGCTGACGCCCGATCCCGTGCATTCTTCGTTCTATGATTCGCATCCGCCCGCAGCAGTACGGATTGCCCATTTGCAGCGTTTGAAAACGTAAACGTGCGACGCAACCAAACCATTATGCGAGAAGTTTTAACTGGTCTGGTGATCAAAGTTCGTCGCCGCCAATATTGGGTGGTGTCGGGCGACTTGCGCGATGGCGAAAAAATCAATTGCCGGATCAAAGGCCGAGCAATGATCCCGGTGTGTGGCGATGAAGTCGATGTGATGCGTGAAGGCGACGAAGGTATTATTAGTTTGATTCATCCACGTCGAAATCTTTTTTACCGTTCCGACGCGATGAAGCAAAAACTGATCGCCGCCAACGTGACGCAGATCATCGGCATGACCGCGCCAGATGTCGCGCTCGACGAAATGTTGCTCAATCGCTGGATCGTGGCTGCTGAAGCGACGGGTTGCCGTTTCATTTTGATAGCGAATAAAAGCGATTTACCCGGATTCGAGGAACTTCGCCGCCGCCTCGCGTTTTATCAAACGAAGCTCGGAATCACTACCATCGCAAGCTGCGCGGCGCGCGACGCCTCATCGTTGTTGCCTTACTTGGCTGATCAGCGCAGCGTTTTGGTCGGGCAATCGGGGATGGGCAAATCGACTCTGATTAACGCCCTGATTCCCGTTGCGCAAGCGGAGACTGGTGAGATCTCCGCGTCACTCGGCGGTGGTCGCCATACGACTACGGCGACGACATTGTATCCATTGCCTATACCGCATAACGGCTGGATCATCGATATTCCGGGAATACGGGTTTTTGGTCTCGCGCATTTTTCCATTAGTGAATTAACGCGGGCGTTTGTCGATATCGCGCCGTTCGCCGTGCAGTGCCAGTTTCGGAACTGTCGTCATCGACAGGAGCCAGGCTGCATGGTACAAGCGGCGACACGTGACGGACAAATCCACCCGAAGCGGTTACAGCTTTTTCATGTCTTGGCAAACTCGGAGATCGGAAGATAAAAAAGTCTAAAGATTCGGGCTTTTTTGATAGTAGCTTTTAATCCTTTGTCGTCTGAGCCAATAATTCTTTAGCGTGCGCTCTAGTTTTTGTGGTGACAGTCGCGCCGCCGAGCATGCGGGCGATTTCTTCGATGCGCTCGTTTTGATTTAGCAAATCGACACGACTGACAACTTCCCTGCGATCTCCTTCTTTAGTGGCGCGCCAATGTTGATGCGCGCAAGCAGCAACTTGTGGAAGGTGCGTGACGCATAAAACTTGCCGGTTATTGCCCAGCGCGCGCAAACGCTGTCCAATCGTGTGTCCAGTCGCGCCGCCGATGCCGGTATCGATTTCGTCGAAAACCAGAGTCGGCACGCCGCCGGTTTGCGCAAGTACGGTGAGTAAAGCCAGAGAAATGCGCGATAGTTCGCCACCCGAGGCGACTTTCGCCAATGGAGCCAACATCTGCCCTGGATGTGTCGAAATTTGAAATTCGATAATATCGATGCCATGACTTTCGGGACGCGGCGCGGGCGCGATGAGAACTTTGAAACGTCCGCCGGGCATCGCCAATTCATTCATCGCGGTGCCGACTTCTCGTTGGAGTTTTTCGGCGGCGCGTCGGCGGGCGGCGGTGAGTTCAGTCGCGTATTCGCGATAATGGTTTTCAGCTTCTAGGGTCGCGCGCGTCAACGCTTCGATATCGACACTTTGTTCAAGCCGAACCAATGCCGCTAGCGTTTCTTGCGCGAACACAGGTAAATCCTCGGGGCGCGTACGATATTTGCGGGCAATTTCATGCAACGCGCTCAATCGGTTTTCGACGGACGCCAATGATTTTGGATCGAGATCGACGGATCGCGCATAATCACGCAACGTGCGCGCCGCTTCTTCAATTTCGATGGCGGCGTTGTCGAGTTGCGCGGCGACGCTTTCCATCGATGGTTCATGTGTTCCGGCGACGCGCAATTTGTGGCTCAAATGAAAGAGTCTTGATAAGATCGCGTCTTCGGCGTCTTGCAAAAGCGTTTGTCCTTCTTCGATAGTGGCAAGCAGCATGTCAGCATGATTCAATTGCCGTTGCCGGATATTCAAGTTTTCCCATTCGTCAGGTTGCGGCGCGAGCGCGCTCAAATCTTCGTGGCGTTGCGTGAGCAACGCTTTTTCGGCATCGCGTTCGCCTTGTGAGCGTTGTGCTATCGCGAGTGATTCGTTTGCCGAACGCCAAGCGCGCCAAGCGTCAGAAACGGAGGCGAGCAAATCGGCGTTTTGCGCGTAAGCATCGAGCCATTGTCGTTGCGTCGGCGTGCGTGTTAGCGACTGGTGTTCGTGTTGCCCATGCAATTCGATCAATGTCGCGCCCAATGCGTTAAGCTGCGCCAGCGTCGCGGAACGCCCGTTGATCCAAACTCGGTTTTTATTGTTGGTGTCTTGTACGCGGCGCAAAACCAGCGTTGCCGGATCATTGTCGTCGAGAAAATCGTGTTCGGTCAACCATGTGTATGCGCGGGCATTCGCTAAAATAGAGAAACCAGCAGCGAGTTCGGCGCGTTCGGCGTTGTTGCGAAATTGGCGCGATTCAAAGCGGTTGCCGAGCAGCAACCCGATAGCGTCGAGCAATATGGATTTGCCGGCGCCGGTTTCGCCGGTTAGAACGGTAAATCCCGGTTCGAATTCAATTTCAAGTGACTCGACCAGAACGAAATTGCGTACTGACAGCCAGAGCAGCATCGTCGTTTAACTGTCAGAAACAGAGGAAGAGTCCAGATCAATTTCTTTACTCAGGCGGTCAGGCAGTTCCGGCCATTGCAGCTTTTGACGCAACATCGAAAAATAATCGTAACGTTCAGGATGCAGCAGATACATATGGTAAGGCGAACGTTTTAATACGACTTTTTCGCCTTCTTGGAGCGCGACGCGCATATGCGAATCACCGTGCAGCGAAACGTCATGCCCTCTTTCGACAGTGATTTGCACATCGATCGTGTTGGGCAACACGATAGGGCGGTGCGTCAATCCGTAAGGCGCGACGGGCACAATGGCGAATGCTGGCAAGCCGGGCGCGATGATCGGTCCGCCTGCGGACAGCGCGTAAGCCGTACTGCCGGTCGGCGTGGTGACGATGATAGCGTCGGCGCGTAGCGAATAAGCGTATGCGTCGTTGATACTGATGGAAAAATCGGCGATCTGACCACAAGAGTTGCGCCCGATCACGATTTCGTTGACCGCGTGAATTTCGGTAAGCATGGCTTCTGTATCACGCGAAACCGTCGCCGAAATCATCACTCGTTTTTCTTCCAAGAAACGCCCATCGACGATATCGCTAACCATCACCTCCATGAACGTTTGCGGGATATCGGTCAAAAAACCGAACCGCCCGCGATTGATACCGACAATCGGAACACGAAACGGCGCCAAACGGCGCGCAAAGGACAGCATGGTACCATCGCCGCCGATCACGATGACTAGATCGTGGTTTACCCCCAGCGTTTCAGCGGAATGGACGGTGTAACCGGAAATTTGGGTCATTTCGGCGGTTTCGTACTCCAGCGAAACTTGGAAGCCGCGATCAGACAGCAACGAAGCCAGCGTCGAAATAGGACCAAACAGGTCGGGCGTATGGCGACGTCCGGCAATGGCAATACGAGAAAAAGGCAATTCTTTTCTAATCATTTTATCATTATTTCACAGCTTGAGAAAAATGGGTAGTGTGAAAACGATGCGCCAAACATGGCGGACGCGGTACAATTCCTTTTATGCTTGAACCTCGCGCAACGCATCTGCTGAAAACGCTCATCGACCTTTACATCGCGGACGGACATCCGGTGGGGTCGCGCGCATTGTCTCGTCATTCGGGACTCGATCTGTCGCCGGCGACGGTACGCAATGTCATGGCGGATTTGGAGGAAATGGGTTTTATCACCAGCCCCCATACCTCGGCGGGGCGAATGCCGACAGTGCGTGGTTATCGCTTTTTCGTGGACAGTTTGATGGTGGTCAAGCCGATCGCGCGGCAAGAAATTGAACGGTTGGAGATCGAATTGAACAGCGATGCGCGTCCGCAACAGATGGTCGCCAATGCTGCGTCGCTGCTGTCGCAGCTCTCGCATTTTGCTGGTGTCGTGCTGACGCCGAAACGCCGGGAAGCGGCTTTTCGGCATTTGGAGTTTTTGCGGTTGTCGGAACGGCGTATTCTGCTTATCATCGTTTCACCGGAAGGCGATGTGCAAAACCGTATTTTGCAACCGCATCAGGATTATTCGCAGGACGAACTCACAGAAACCTCCAATTTCTTCAATGCCAATTTCTCAGGACTACCGATGTCGGCGATCCGTTTGCGTTTGGCGGAAGAATTAAAAATGCTGCGACAAGATATTGCGACCTTGATGAGTTCCGCAATCGACCTGAGCGAAGAAGTGATGGGTGAAACGGAGGCGGTGATCGTCGGCGAGAAAAATCTGTTGACCCATCAAGATTTGCTCGAACACATGGAAAAATTACGTTATCTGTTTGAGGTGTTCGAAAAAAAGACATCGCTCGTACATTTGCTGGATGCTTCGCAGAGTGCCAAAGGGGTACAAATTTATATCGGCGCCGAAGCGGGTGTGATGCCGCTAGACGAATGCAGTATAATTACCGCGCCTTACACAGTGGATGGTGAGGTGATGGGCACGATGGGGGTGATCGGACCAACACGGATGGCGTATGAGCGCGTGATTCCAATAGTCGATGTTACCGCGCAACTGCTTTCCAATGCGCTTAGCCAAAAGAAAAGCGACGCATGACCGTAAACGACAATTGATCTTTCGTGTCGACTTATGCCTTATTATCTTGCCGAGTCCACTTCTTCCAAAAAGTCTCCGAAAGTCGGAGTCTTATTGACTAATCTTGGCACACCCGACGCGCCGACGGTCGGCGCGCTACGCGCATATCTCGCCGAGTTTTTAAGTGACCGGCGCGTGATCGAAACGCCGCGTCTGCTTTGGTTGCCAATATTACACGGCGTCGTTTTGAGGATGAGACCGGCAAAGTCGGCGGAAAAATACCGGCAAATTTGGTCAAAAGACGGATCGCCGCTGATGGTTTATTCGATCAAACAGCGCGATCTGGTGCGCGGTTATCTCGGCGAAGCGTTGAAAAAAGAAGGACTCAAACCGGACAGCGTCGCAGTGGAAATCGGGATGCGTTATGGTAATCCGTCGATAGCCAAAGGGCTCGACACGTTGCGCGTGGCGGGCGCGACATCCATTATCGTATTACCGCTTTATCCTCAGTATTCCGCGAGCACGACCGGCAGCACTTTCGATGCGGTGGTACAGCACATGACGCGCATACGCAATGTGCCGGAGATTACGATACTCAATGGCTTTCACAATCATTTTTCGTACCTCGACGCGTTGCGGAAACGCCTATTGCACTTCTGGAAAGGCGAGGGGCGTCCTGACCATTTGCTGTTTTCGTTTCATGGCGCGCCCGAACAAACGCGGCGGGACGGCGATCCTTATCACGATCAATGTCAGGAAACCGCACGTTTGCTGATGGAGATGTTGCCGTTCAAAGACGTGGCATGGTCGGTCGCGTTTCAATCACGTTTCGGAAAAGCGCGTTGGATACAACCTTATACTACTGAAGTTTTGACCAAGCTCGCGCAAAAAGGCGTAAAACGTGTCGATGTGATTTGTCCGAGCTTTGTTTCCGATTGTTTGGAGACGTTGGAAGAAATCGGTATCGGAGAACGCAAAATTTTTCTGAAAGCCGGTGGCAAAGAATTCAATCTCGTTCCATGTCTCAACGATACACATCCTTGGATTGTGGCGTTGATCGAGATTTTATTGCCGTATATCAAGAATACCGATATTGCGCGAGCCAAGGAAAAAGTATCATTCAGCGCGTAATTAAATATTGATAAACCATGTATCGAACCGCGATCATTCGAGAACTATAGGAGAACCATTTGTGAACACACCCTCGAACTTTTCAAAGATAAAAAAAAGAATCTTATATAGCGCGCTTCTCGTGATCTGTATATGGAGCGTTTTCTGGTGTGGCGCGTTTTTCGCTTATCAAGAAAACTTCAAATGCGAAATAGCGGAATACAAAGGAGAAATAAAGACATTTGAGAAACTCCTTTCAGAAAAAGCGGAGTTGAGTCATTACCTCGATCTCAAAAAAAACACATTGGAAACTCTGGAAAAGTCTGAGCAAAAAAGCTCGTTCGTATGGTATTTCGCGTCTCCGATTGTCGCGCCGGTAATATTGCATAACCTCAATAGAGCGTGTTCTTCGCAATAGAAATAGGTTAGTTCAGTAAAAATATTCTCAAAGCGATAAAAATCGATCACCTTCTTTAGCGTATGGTTATTTTGTATATTTCAGACGAAAAATCTGAAGTATTTCACAGTTTTAAAATAAACAAGTACAATTTCTTTTTAAGCAGGAACACGACGTGATCAAAGACGATTCTTTATTGGACGCTATTGAAATAGAAACGCGCGCTGAACCGGACGCCTCTATCATCTGGATGCATGGATTAGGCGACGACGGGAACGGTTGGTCGATGGTGGTCGATGCCTTGGGTTTGCCGGTAAACGCCCGTATCCGTTTTATTTTTCCGCATGCGCCGATGATGCCGATAACGATCAACAACGGGTTTGTAATGCGCGCGTGGTACGACATCGCCGAAAAAGATAAAAATGGCGACGGAGATATCACGGGCGTTTGCGCTTCGCAAAAGCGTATCGAAGCTCTGATCACGCGGGAAATCGAGCGTGGTATCAAAACAACGCGAATGGTTTTAGCAGGTTTTTCACAGGGTGGCGTGATTGCGTTGCATACGGGCTTGCGTTATCCGCAATCATTCGCCGGAATCGTTGCGTTATCGACTTATTTGATGGATGCTGAAAATCTTCCACGACGAGCGAGCGCGGCGAATCGCGCGACCCCAGTTTTTATGGCGCATGGCAATAGCGATACAGTCGTATTGCCGAAATGGGCGATGGCTTCGCGGGATTTTTTGAAAACGAACGGCTATCAAGTCGAGTGGCGTGATTATCCGATGGGGCATTCCGCGACGGACGAAGAATTATGTGACGTCGGCGTGTTTTTGAATCGCGTTCTTCCATTGTGTGGAGATTCATGATGTCTGCCGCGCAAATTTTGCGTTCCAAGAGTTTTCGCGTGGCGGGCACAATTGGTCTGGCGCATAGCGTTTCCCATTTCATTCAACTGGCGCTCCCGCCGCTTTTCCCGCTGTTGAAAAGCGAGTTTGACGTATCGTGGACGGAACTCGGTTTGATCATGACGATATTTTTCGTGGTTAGCGGGATCACGCAATTTTTTTCGGGATTTTTGGTAGATCGCTTCGGCGCGCGACCGGTGCTGTTCAGCGGTGTTTTTCTGATGGCGATAGGAATATTGGTTTGCTCCGTCGCGCCGAGTATCGGTGTATTTTATCTGTTGGCGATTGTGATCGGATTGGGCAACGGTACTTTTCATCCTTGCGATTTTGCGATCATGAACGCCAACGTTCCTGAGCGACATCTAAGTTACGCATACGCGATACACGGATTCAGCGGCAACATCGGCTGGGCGTTATCGCCGGTCGTCAGTTATGCGCTTTCCGCACAATTGGGCTGGCGTGGCGCATTATTGGTCATGGGCGTAATCTCAATGTTAATATTGGTTTTATTGGCTTCTCAGCGCCATGTACTTAATTCGGAAATCGTGTTTAAGAGAAACACAGAAGGAAAAGCGGTGGTAAGCTGGTGGCAATGGGCGACTGTGATGTGCTTTCTGTTTTTCCTAGTGCAATCATGCGCGATTACCGGCATTTCCTCTTTTGTGCCTTCGGTATTGCACGAAGGATTTGATTTTTCGCTTGCGTTGGCGGCTACCGCGGTTACTGTGTTTTTGACCGGATCGACCATCGGTTTTTTGGGTGGCGGCGCGATCGCCGCGCGCACGAAAAATCATGTTTATGTCGCTGCCGCCGGTTTGACCGTTGCGGCATTGATGGCGTTTTTGATTCCGGCAACGACGATATTTCCCGGATTATTGCTTACGACTTTTTTCGTGATGGGATTTGCTATAGGCAGTATAGGTCCTTCACGCGATTTGATCGTTCGTGGCGTTACGCCGAAGGGCGCCGCCGGGCGTGTTTATGGCTTCGTGTATTCAGGTATGGACGTTGGATCGATGACGGGACCTTTCGTCATCGGGCTATTATTGGATCACGGCGCGTCGCGTAATGTATTCATATTTATTGGCGTGGCGTTGCTGCTTGCACTTTTGACGGTGACCCATGTTTCCCGCCCGCCTCGTTTTTTGAAGTGAGGTCGCGGCGGTTCTCAAAATTCTGTATCATTTTCCTCTGGATAAGAAATATCTTCAGGGTGTTCTGATACGTCGGGTTTGCGCGGTTCGAGGTGAACGAAATCAAACCATTGTCTATCCAGCAGATGTGATGGCGCGATATGCGTCATCGCGCCGAAGACGGAATCGAGCCGTCCGGGGTATTGCTTTTCCCATTCGCGCAACATGCGCATGATTTGTTGGCGCTGCAAATGCGTTTGTGAACCACATAGATTGCATGGAATCACCGGGAATCGTCTCAACGCGGCGTAGCGGATCAAAAGCTGTTCACGGACATAAGCCAACGGGCGAATCACGATATTTTTTCCGTTGTCTGAGCGGAGCTTGGGCGGCATGGTTTTGATGCGCGCCGAGAAAAACAAGTTTAGAAAAAAAGTCGCCAGCAGATCGTCACGATGATGTCCCAACGCGATTTTAGTTGCGCCGATTTCTTGAGCGACGCGATACAAAACGCCGCGCCGCAAACGGGAACACAGCGAACACATCGTTCTGCCTTCGGGGATGAGGCGCTTGACGATGCTGTAAGTATCTTGTTCGATGATTCGATAAGGAATTCCGATAGATTCGAAATATTTTGGCAGAACATCGGCGGGAAAGTCAGGTTGCTTTTGATCGAGATTGACGGCGATCAGTTCAAAAGGCACGGGCGCGCGCGCTTTTAAAGAAATCAGAATGTCCAATAGCGCGTGACTGTCTTTACCGCCGGACAAACATACCATGATTTTGTCGTTCTCATCGATCATTGAGAAATCATTGATTGCTTGACCGACCAATCGGCGCAAGCGTTTTTTGAGCTTGTTCTCTTCATAAACAGCGCGGCGTGTGTCTTGTGTTGACGACGGAGACATGTTTTTGTTTGTGAAAGTGATTAAGTGATGATTGTAACTTGAAAACAGTGAACATCATCAAAGATCGATCGATTCCGGTTTACAATACTTGCGCATGAAATTATCGCCACTGGACACACTCGACGCGCAAATTGCGCGAACATTGACCCGTGACCGTTATCGTTTGCTGTCGCGCTTCCGTCGCGCACGCGCGGAAGATGCGCCGGAAGCGGTATGGCAGAAACTGCAACAAGAGGTAATCCATTCCATAGAGAAAAGGAAGCAACGTGCCGCAGGCAAGCCGGATATTACGTACCCGGACGAATTACCGGTGGCGCAACGCGCCAATGAAATCGAAGCGTTGATTCGCAATCATCAAGTCATCATCGTTTCCGGTGAAACCGGTTCGGGGAAAACGACACAATTGCCGAAGATTTGCCTTGCCGCCGGATGTGGTGAAGCGGGCTTGATCGGACATACGCAGCCACGCCGTATGGCGGTAAGAGCGGTTTCCGCGCGCGTCGCGCAAGAACTCGATACGCCGCTCGGTGAGAAGGTCGGTTATAAGATTCGTTTCGTTGACAAAACGAGTGACGACGCATACATCAAACTGATGACGGATGGTATCCTGTTGGCGGAAGCGCAGCACGACCATTGGCTTTCGGCGTACGATACGATCATCGTTGATGAGGCGCATGAACGAAGTCTCAATATTGATTTTTTATTGGGTTTTCTCAAACAGCTTGCGCCGAAACGCCCCGAACTTAAAATCATTATCACATCGGCGACGCTGGACGCCGAGCGCTTCGCCGCACACTTCGTTGAAAATGGCAAACCCGCGCCGATCATCGAAATTTCAGGACGGATTTATCCGGTCGAGGTACGTTACCGTCCTTTGAACGGCAATAATGATGTTAGTCAAGACGGCGACGATGAAGAAGATGTTGAAGATGCCATTGCTGATACTGTCGAAGATTTATGGCGTGAAGGGGCTGGTGATATTTTGGTTTTTCTGCCTGGTGAGCGGGAAATACGCGAAACGGCGGATATTTTGCGCAAAGCCTTGCGCGCGCGCCCTTACGCTGCGCAAATGGAAATATTACCTTTGTTCGCTCAATTGTCGGTTGCCGAACAGCAACGTGTTTTCTCACGCAGTAATCAGCGCCGTATTGTGTTGGCGACCAATGTAGCGGAAACATCACTGACGGTTCCGGGCATTCGCTACGTCATCGATACGGGATTGGCACGAATCAAACGATATAGTTTGCGTAATAAAACTACACTGTTGCGCATCGAAAAAATTTCACAATCGGCAGCCAAACAACGAGCGGGACGATGCGGACGTACCGCCGCTGGCATATGCGTTCGTTTATACGATGAGGATGATTTTGCCCAAAGACCGGTTTATACTGTCCCTGAAATTTTGCGCTCGTCGTTGGCGTCGGTGATTTTACGTTTAGCGGCGTTGAAATTAGGTAAAATTGAAAATTTTCCGTTTCTTGATCTGCCGTCGTCACGCGCCATTGCCGACGGTTATCAGCTTTTGCGTGAGCTGGGCGCTATGGACGCGACGGGGAATTTGACAGCGAGCGGATGGGAACTTTCTCGTTTGCCGCTCGATCCGCGCATCGGCAAGATCGTACTCACGGCGAAGGAAAAAACATGTTTGCCGGAAGGATTGATTATCGCCAGCGCGTTGACCGTTCCCGACGTGCGAGAGCGTCCTTTTGAAAAACAACAGGCGGCGGATCAGGCGCATTCGCGGTTTCATGATGATCATTCCGATTTCGTGTCGTTGATCGCGTTATGGCGTTTTTTCGACGATATGCTCAAAGAGAAACTATCGCATCGTAAAAATGTGGAACGCTGCCGTGCGTCGTTCATTAATTACTTGCGGATGCGCGAATGGCGCGATATCCATTTTCAACTGACCAATGAATTGAAAGAGGCTGGCTGGCAGTGGGAAGATAAATTGAGCGACAATTTCTCACAAGAAAAATTTCGCGCGTTGCATGAATCATTATTGAGCGGTCTATTGTCTAATATTGGTTTGAAAACGGAGAATGGCGACGAATATCAGGGCGCGAGAGAGGTTCACTTTTGGGTGCATCCGTGCAGCGGTATCAAAAAAGGTAACCGCTGGTTATTGGCGGCGGAATTGACCGAAACTTCGCGGCTTTTCGCCCGTTGCGCCGCCAAGATCGAACCGGAATGGGTCGAAGCCGTAGCCGGCGATCTGGTCAATCGTGATTATTATGATCCGCATTGGGATGAAAAACGCGGCGAGGTATCCGGCTTTGAACGTGTACGGCTTTACGGATTGACGTTGGTCGGTAAACGTCGCGTATCGTTCAATCGCGTTGCGCCGAGTGTGGCGCACGAAGTTTTTGTGCGCGAAGTGTTAGTCCATGGTCGTTTGCGTACACGTGGCAAGTTTCTCGCGCACAATATGAAGCTGATCGAGGAAATCAGCGCGCTCGAGCATAAAGCGCGCCGTCAGGACGTTTTGGTTGATGCGGATACCATTGCTCGGTTTTATTTTGAGCGCGTTCCGGAAAATATAGCGGCACAGGCGACGTTCGAGTATTGGCGCGAAGGAAAGGAACGCGAGCATCCGCAGTACCTTTTTTTGACGCGCGAATATCTGATGCGTCACGCGGCGCATTGGATCACAGAGGACCTTTTCCCGGAAACGATGAACGTGGACAAGAACGCGCTCAAACTGAATTACCGTTTTGAACCCGGACATCCCTGTGACGGAATTACGTTGACCGTTCCGCTTCATTTACTGAATAAACTTGAAGAAGCGCGGTTATCGTGGTTGGTGCCTGGTATGGTGCGCGACAAGATCACTTGGTACATCAAAGCGCTTCCCAAGACAATTCGCAATAGATTGGTGCCGGTTCCATCAGTGGTTACCGCTTTTCTCGAAACGAATCCGGTGAGAGAAAAAACATTGCCTGACGCACTGCGAGCATGGTATCGCGCAACATATCGAGATACGATAGACGCGCATATTTGGGATGAGCGCAATTTACCCGAACATCTGAAAATGCGTTACGAGGTCGTCGATGCGGATGGGCATTGTCTGCGCGATGGACGTGATCTCAATATATTGTGTGCCGAACTCAAAGAAATGATCAAGGTGAGTTTCAGTGATATGCATGAAGACAAACTTCATCTCGAAAGACGCAGTTTGACTCGTTGGGATTTTGGGGAATTGCCGGAAAGTATTGCGATTGAACGAGATGGGAAAAAAATGACTGCGTACCCGGCATTGGTCGACGAGCTGACCAGCGTATCATTATTGCTGTGCGACACACCGGAATCGGCATTGACGGCGACGCGGCAAGGGATTGTGCGTTTGATCAGATTGATGTTAAAAGATTTATTGGCGCGTTGGGAAAAAAATACGCCGACTTTTCAGCAAAGCGCGTTGTTATTAAGAACGCAAATCCCAACCGATCGATTATTGGACGATATTATGAATGCTGTTTGTGATCGTGCATTCATCGGAGAGGATGTTTTGCCGCGCAATGAAAAATCATTTAACGAACAGATCAAACGAGCGCGGACGCGTTTCCCCGCTGTTGCCGAAGGGGCGTTTCGTTTACTGAGCGAAATCGCCGCGGAACATCAGCAACTGATCACGCGCATTAACGCGGCTTCTCCGACATTACGGCAGTTAGTCGACGAAGTTCGCGCCCAGCGCGACGCATTGTTGTATACAGGATTTTTCTCTCAAACACCGTGGACGCAACTGGCGCATTTTCCGCGTTATATCAAGGCGATGGACAGACGGCTGGCAAAGTATCCCGACCGGGCGGTACGCGATCAGAAGCACGGAGAACAGATAGCGATACTTTGGCGGCGTTATCAAGATCGGGCAAAGCATAATAAGAAAATCGGTATTCACGAACCCGCGTTGGAGGATTACCGCTGGATGATCGAAGAAATGCGCGTGTCGCTTTTCGCGCAAGAGTTAAAAACGCCGCAACCCGTTTCGTTCAAGAGAATCGAAAAAATCTGGGAAAGTATTGTTTCTCATTAAAATGGACCGCTTCTGGCTAACTGGTTAGCGAAACGTTTTACGATGATGCGGGTGGAAGGATGAAGACGCAGAATAGGTCTTATCGATTGCATGAGCTTGATCGCAGGTTCACGTTTCCCAAGCGCCAGCAACGACAACGCGGCATAACCGTTGGCTTGTGCGATCAAAATGAGCGCCAATGGGTTCTGAGCGACAAATGGTCGTGTTTCTTCAATCGTTTTTTCATAAAATTCGAAAGAGTCCGTGTATCGGTTGTGCAAGGTTGCTATCAGCCCATGGCAAAGCCAATATTCGGCAAGCGTCAAGCCAGAAAGTTGTAAGGGTTGAAACCGGTCGATGAGCATTTGTGCTTCATTACTCGTTTTTTTATAGTGCAGCAGAGCGAGCGCCAAATCGATCGTGCTGACGTTTGACTCCGCGCTAACTTTGTGCAATTGGCGCAAGGCGGTCAGTTGTTCGTCGAATTGTCCAGCTTCATCATGAATTTGCGCCAACTCCGCATAAAAAGTTTCATCGTTTAGAGTTCCTTTTTGCTGCTCCCACAAATTGAGCGCTTCGTTGGTTTTATCCATAGATGCCCAGAATTTACATTTTTCCGCCAGTAACTGTATCGGTGTAATAATTTTCAGCGGTTTAATCTTGGCGAGAATATTCAAAAGCAACAATCCTTTTCTGGGCTGCCGATATAAACGCGCAAACATGATTTGATGGAATAAGAATAGCGGAATGACGCTGAAGAGAAGAAAAATAAAGGCAACCAGCGCATAAATATAGATAAGCCAGTTTATCCATCCTGTAGGTCCTGATCCAATAAATGAATAGATCAACAGCGACAATGGCAGAAGCCAGATCCACGCGCTTTTCCACAATAGTTTCCCCGAAGTTTCGGCGAAAGATTGGGCGGTCAATTGTGAGATCGTCACGACGATGTCTTCGACGTGCTGGGTATCGAACACGCCGACACTTTGCGTTCTTTCTTGATAAATATCGTGATCGCTTTCCGTATCAGTATGTTCACCGATGCGGTCGCCGGGTTCGTCCACAGGCGCGTAAATCAACGCATAAATCGGATGCTGTACTTCGCCGATACTTTGATAACGGCGCTCGTTCGGTAATTGTCTTTGAGCCTCTTCATATAAGCGGATGCCGGAAAATCCCGATTTATCCAACCGATCCACCAAAATATCGGCGTTCTCATTTTCACTCAACATGTTTTTGATCATGTCGGGCTCAAGAAAATTATCGACGACATGGATGCGGTTCTTGACGATTTCCCAGTAAGCGTCGTCGATACGGTTTTCGTGCCGCCAATTATCAAGAACCGCTTCCTCCATGCGCCGCCGCCACGCGGTGGTACTGGCTTCGAGTACCTCGTCGATGATTTGCTCGTCGGGTTTCGATATGAGCGACGCGACGTGCTGCATTGTTTTTTCTTTTGTGCACAAGCCGGAGGCGATTTCGGCGTCGGCGTTCGACGCATAAATGCTTGCCCAGATCGCGCGTAATAACCGTGTGTCGGGATTCAACAGCGTTTTACCTTCTACAGCGAGCCTTACTTCTTCAAAACATTGGTCGGGGAGATAATTTTTATTCATGACCCAATGTATCGTACCACTGTACAAATCAGTTGCTGGTCCATTGCCTCTGGCTTCCACCTGATTGTCTGTAGTGATCGCCAGTACGACGCTGTAAGATTGTCCGTCGTTGTCTTCGATTAGGATCAAACCGATTTTTAGGGTAGGGTGTCCGGCAAGACGCACGTTGGCAAAAGCGTTATTTTTCTCAGAATAATCGGCAAGGACCATGAATCCCATTTTTTCATAGACACGCCAAAGAGATTTCGTGCTTTCGCTGAGTTTTATGGCGTGACTGCGCTCCAGAGCGATTCGGGCGGGATGGTATAGCGCTGGTGGCACGAGATTGGCGATAGCTTCATACTTGCTCGTCTGGCGTCTCATCCAGACTTTCGAGGTAAACAGGACCGCGGCAACGATCAGCAATATTGCGATAATGGCGGCGGCAATGATTTTGACCAAAAAACTCATGTTCAGTGGAATATCGTACTATTAACCAGAAATAGTACCTTAATAACTTGCCGGAAGGCGGGAAAAATACTGAAGTCACTGTAAAAATCGAAAAAAGAGATACCTTTGACGAAGAAAATGTCTCACTTTGGATAATAAATCTGGTATTGTTTAGCAGCTTTGCAACAATCGTTACGATTTATATCTCAAATGGTAAAAACGAAAACTGTTTTTCAGTGCGCTGAATGCGGTATGCAGGTCTCGAAATGGCAGGGGCAATGTCCCGAATGTCGCGCGTGGAACACACTGATCGAAACGGCGGTCATGCCTATTTCCAGACGCTTCGACAATTTGTCCGGCGCGCATTCCGAAGTGCGCGCATTGAACTCCATCGAAACGGGTGAACAGCCGCGCATCGTCACGGGAATGAAAGAATTCGACCACGTGCTCGGCGGCGGCTTTGTGTCCAGCGAAGTCGTATTGCTCGGCGGCGATCCAGGAATCGGCAAATCGACCCTATTGCTACAAGTCGTTGCCGCACTTGGCGCCGGACGGCAAACGTTGTACATCACCGGCGAAGAGTCCGCTGAGCAAATCGCGCTACGCGCGCAGCGCTTGGGGTTGATCAACGCGCCGGTGACTTTACTTGCTGAAGTGCGGCTGGAAACGATTTTGGCGGCACTCGAAAAAAACAAACCTGAGATCGTTGTCATCGATTCGATTCAAACGATGTACACGGAAACATTGACTTCCGCGCCTGGCAGCGTATCGCAAGTCCGCGAATGCGCGGCGCGTTTCACGCGCTTTGCCAAAGAGCGCAATATAGTATTGATGCTGATCGGACATGTGACAAAAGAAGGCGCGATTGCCGGACCGCGCGTACTGGAACACATCGTCGACGCGGTGTTGTATTTCGAGGGCGACATGCACTCCAATCATCGACTGATTCGCGCCGTCAAAAACCGCTTCGGCGCGGCAAACGAACTGGGCGTGTTCGGAATGACCGAAAGCGGACTCAAAGGTGTGAACAATCCGTCGGCGTTGTTTTTGTCGCGTCACGCGCAACCGGTGCCCGGAACGGCGGTGATGGTAACGCTTGAAGGATCGCGTCCACTGTTGGTCGAAATACAAGCGTTGGTCGATCCCGTCGTGGGAGGCTTACCTCCGCGTCGCTTGGCGGTGGGCGTGGATGCACAAAGGTTGGCGCTTTTATTGGCTTTGTTGCATCGGCATGGCAACGTACAAGTCGGCGGATCCGACGTTTTTGTCAACGTGGTTGGCGGAATGAAGATCGACGAACCCGCCGCCGACTTGGCGATATTACTTTCTCTTTATTCTTCCTTTATCAACAAAGCGTTGGATCGACAACTCGTCGTATTTGGAGAAGTTGGTCTGGCAGGCGAAATTCGTCCTGTCCAACGCGGACAAGAACGGATTCGAGAAGCGGCTAAACTGGGATTCAAGAAAATAGTTATTCCTAAACTTAATAAACCGAAACAAGCGCTCGACAATATGGAAATCATCACGGTAGATCGGATTGAGGACGCGCTGGCTGTTGCGCAAGGGCGGTAGGTATTTGTCACAATATAGATACATTGTGATGAGAGGGAGAAAAAAGCGAGCGCGGATAATTATTTTTTAATCTATATCGGGCAATCATATGAAAATTACGAAGGGCGAATAATATGAAAAGAATCGTTATCTTCTATAAATAGCGAAGGGCAGAGATGAAATCAAAAAGCGTTTATTCTTGATAAAGAATGATGGCGAAACGCAGCTTGACGGTACCGACAATTGCATATAAAATATAAAAATGTGCGCGTAAAGCACGCCGCGCAATATCTTGTCAATAATAACTTATATCATTGAGCTATGAAAAAAAATTCTGCGCGAATTCGCCGTATCGGTGATCAAATCCAACGTGAATTGAGCGAAATCTTGCGTAATCAAGTCAAAGACCCGCGTATTGGTTTTGTCACGATTACCGGCGTCGATGTGACCAATGATTTATCACATGCCAAAGTGTATTTCACGCGTATGATGGGGATGGAGTCGGCTGCGGAAGCCGAGCAATCGCTGGCGCGTTCGGCGGGTTTTTTTCGTTCGGAAATCGCGCATCGTTTAAGCAGCCATACCGTGCCGCAACTGCACTTCGTTTATGATACGTCGATCGAGCAGGGAATACAGATGTCGCGTTTGATCGACGAGGCCGTGGCGCTCGAGGGTCCGCGCGATGAGAATAATGCGCAAGATCGGGAATGAAATCCGCGTTAGCGTGGCGCCGTATCGATGGGGTATTGTTGCTCGATAAGCCGGAAGGAGCGACTTCCAATCATATTTTACAAAGGGCGCGTCGTCTTTTGCGCGCGGAAAAGGCGGGGCATTTAGGAACGCTCGATCCGTTCGCGTCGGGGTTGTTGCCGATTGCGTTCGGCGAAGCGACGAAATTGTCGCGCTTCTCACTGGAAGCGGATAAAACGTATCAGGCAACCTTGCGCTTGGGAGAAACGACCGCTACCGGTGATCCCGAAGGAGAAATGATCACGCGCTGTGACGAGCAGGCTTTGTTCAGCATCACTCGAGAGAATGTCGAGGCGTCGTTGTCTCGTTTTTTGGGCACACAAAAGCAAATACCGCCTAAATATTCGGCGCTCAAATATCAAGGACGAAACTATTATGATTATGCGCGCGCAGGAATCGACATTCCGCGCAAGGAACGTGATATCGAAGTTTTTTCCTTAACTCTGATCGAATTCTCTTTACCTTATGTCGTCATTGATGTGAAGGTGAGTAAAGGCGCGTATATCCGCGTGCTGGCTGAAGATATCGGCAATGATTTAGGCGTGGGCGCATATTTGACGGCGCTCCGGCGCACACGCAGCGGCATGTTCGATCTTTCTCGCGCTTATTCGTTGGCGACATTAGAAACGATGAATGATGATGAACGTTTTTCCTGTTTACTGCCTGCCGACGTTTTGACGGCGACTCTGCCGCGTGTAGTGTTGACGCCGGAACTGGCGGCGCGTTTCCGTCACGGGCAACGAATCAATTTACGCGAAGTCGATTTGCCTTTGACGGCGCAGTTGCCAATGTGTTCGGTATATGCTGGGGAAGAATTGGTGGGGATTGCCGAAGCGCGTCAAGGCGCTTTGCGCCCGCTCAGAATTTTGCAGGAGAAAACATAAGACGCGGATGTGAACAAAACCAATATTTGATCGCGGCGAGCGCGATCAAATATTGAATGAAATGTTTTTCCAGTTACAGCAATCCTTCTTCTTTCATCGCTTTTCGGACGCTGGCGCGTTCTTTCATCCGCTTCATGAACGCCGACAGATTGGTCCAACCGTCTATGGAACGCTTGATCACCGCGTTATCAGCCCAAGACAAAGTGACGAAAAGGTAACAATCGGCGGCGCTGAACGCGCCGAGCAGATAATCTTTATCGGAAAGCTCACGGTTTAGGTAGTCGAAACGCCGAGAGAGCTGTGCCCAAGCCGCGTCTTTGGCTTCCATCGAAGCAGTTGGCATCCACAGCGGCTTGTATGCTTTATGAATTTCTGTGGAAATGAACGAGAGCCATTCCATCATCCGATAACGCGCGATCGTTCCGGCGGCGGGCGCGAGCTTCTTATCGGGCACTTGATCGGCGACGTATTGAAGGAGAACTTGTCCTTCGGTCAAAATTTCCCCGTTATCCAGAACTAATGCCGGGACGTAACCTTTGGGATTGATTGTCGTGAACACCGCGCCACTCGCTGTGGTATGCGGATCGACGCGTAAATTGACGGCTTCGATTTCATAGGGTAAGCCGGATTCCGCCAGCGCGATATGTGTCGCCAACGCACACGAACCCGGAGAGAAATATAATTTCATGTCAACAACTCCTTTCAAAAAATAAAAAGACGCTACAATATCCACTATAACATTTAGTGGCATGCGGGGAGCATTTAGTTGCAATGTATTACGGGGAACGATTTAACGCGATCAGTCATCTTATCGGCGCGGTGTTCGCTTTGTGTGGCACGACGATTTTGGTAACGTTCGCCAGCCTGTACGGAACAGTATGGCAGATTGTCGGCGCTAGTATTTACGGCGCGACGCTAATCGTGCTTTATTCTATTTCCACGTTATACCATTCTTTTCGCGGGCGGATAAAAGATATTTTTCGGCAGCTCGATTACTGCGCAATTTATCTGTTGATCGCCGGAAGCTATACGCCGTTCACGTTGGTGACGCTGCACGGCGCGTGGGGATGGACGTTGTTTGGGATCAACTGGGGGTTGGCGATCTTCGGTATCGTTCAGGAATGTTTGCTCGGTAAAAAAACGCGCGTATTGTCTTTGCCGATTTACGTCGTGATGGGTTGGCTGATCGTTGTGGCGACCAAACCGCTGATTGACGCGTTGCCTTTATGGGGGTTGATCTGGCTAGTGTCGGGTGGTTTGTGCTACACCGGCGGTATCGTTTTTTATATTTTCGATGAGAGAATTCGGCATGGACATGGAATTTGGCATCTTTTCGTGTTGGCTGGAAGCATTTGCCATTTTCTCTGTATTCTTTTTTATGTGATCTAATCCAAACGCGTGTATGTTTTGATGGGCTTAATGAATCATTCAAGCAACGATAAACTGTTATTTGGTTTTCACGCGGTGATGGCAAGATTGCGCCAGCAGCCGGAAACGATCAAGATCATTTATTTCGATGCTGCTCGCCGGGATGCTCGCTTGCAAGGCGTATTGGCGAGCGCCAGACTCGTTGATTGTATGACGCAAGCGGTGGACGGCAAGCGGCTCGATCAATTGACCAATCATGCGCGGCATCAGGGAATCGTCGCTTTCGCGCGCGCCGTTGTTTTGCAGGTGCGGCTCGATGATATTCTCGACACAGTCGCCGAACCGTTGTTGCTGATATTGGACGGCGTGACCGATCCGCACAATCTCGGAGCTTGCTTGCGTAGCGCCGACGCGTTCGGTGTCGACGCGCTGATCGTGCCGAAAGATCGTTCGGTCAACGTCAACGCGACGGTGGCGAAAGTCGCCTGCGGCGCGGCAGACACCGTTCCCGTGATTACCGTCACGAACCTGGCGCGTACGCTGGAGCATCTCAAAGAGCGCAGCGTTTGGTGCGTCGCAGCCGACTCCGATGGTGAATGTCTTTACGATGCCGAATTGGGCAGCGCGTTGGCGTGGGTGCTGGGCGCGGAGGGAAACGGCTTGCGGCGGCTGACACGTGAACGTTGCGACCGTGTGATAAGCATCCCGATGCAAGGCATGGTCGAAAGTTTGAATGTTTCCGTCGCCGCAGGTATTTGTCTCGCGGCGACACAGGCGAGTCGTCATCATCTTCACGTAGAGCGAAAGCAATGAAAAAGCCAATAAACAATCCTATTGAGGGCATTCGCCGTTTACAAAAAGAATACGTCGCCTTTCGGCGCGATTTGCACGCGCATCCCGAAATCGGTTTCGAATTGACGCGAACCAAGCAAAAAGTCATCGAAAAACTAATAGCGTTGAATATTGAGTTTCACGATCATATCGGCGGCGGTTTGGTCGCAGTGATTCACGGAGACAATCCCGAATCGCGTGGTATCGGTTTGCGTGCCGATATGGATGCGCTGCCGATGCAGGAAGAAAATAATTTCGATCATGCGTCTACGATTCGTGGGCGGATGCACGGCTGCGGACACGACGGACATACGGCGATGCTGCTTGCTTGTGGGCATTATTTACAAGAAACGCGCCGTTTTTCCGGTACGGCGTATTTGATTTTTCAGCCGGCGGAAGAGGGTGGCGGTGGCGCGAAAGCGATGATCCGTGATGGATTATTCGAACGTTTTTCGATAGATCGTGTTTTTGCGTTGCACAATTGGCCATCGTTGTCGCTGGGCAAAGTCGCCATACAAACTGGCGCGGTGATGGCGGCGTGCGACAGAATTTTCATCGATATCGAAGGGCGCGGTGGTCATGCGGCGCATCCGCATTTGACGATTGATCCGGTCGTGGTTGCCGGACATATCATCACGGCGACGCAATCGATCGTCGCGCGTAATCAAGATCCTTTCGATAGTGCCGTCATCAGTATTTGTGGTGTCGAAGCGGGTAACATGAACGCGATGAACGTCATTCCGAGAACGGCGCGTATGATCGGAACGGTACGCACGTTCAAACCTCAAGTGCAGGAGATGATACAAAAGCGATTGCATGAAGTGGTCACTTCCATCGCGGCGGCTTTTGGCGCAACCGCGACGTTGCGCTATATCACAATTGATCCGGCGACGATTAACGACGCTGCGCAAGCGACTTTCGCCAAGAAAGTGGCGGCGCGGCTATTCGGTGACGACAATATTATTTCAGACCTGAAGCCGTCGATGGGCGCGGAAGATTTTACTTATATGTTGCAACGAAAACCGGGCGCGTATTTACGGATCGGACAACTCGGCGCAACGTCGCGCGAAACTTTCTTACATAATAGCGAATATGATTTTAATGATGAAGTAATTCCTTATGGCGCGGGACTGCTGGCAGGATTGGTTGAAGACATTGATCACGAGTGAAGCGGTGAAATCGATCCCAGTTCTTTCTTGACGAAACGGCATAATTGCCGGACAATTCGACATCGTGGCTCGGGGTGTCTATAAAACAGACTGAGAGAAATACCCGCATACCTGATCTGGATCATGCCAGCGTAGGAAAGTCGCTTTCAATGAGATGCGTTTGCTTTCACGATTCGGTATGCTTTATTGATAACGCCGAGCCGGTATCGAAAGAAAGGAACGCGAATGACTATTACACCTTTTCCCGTAGCATCCATCGCCGAGCGACTGGCGCAATTACGCGCTGCGCCGCCACTCGTGCATTGTCTTACCAATGAAGTTGTCCAGGAAATTACCGCCAATGCCGTTTTGGCGTTGGGCGCGTCACCGGCAATGGTGGTGGCGGAAGAAGAAGTAGCGGAATTTGCTGCAGCCGCTGATGCTTTATTGATCAATATCGGCACGGTATATTCGGCGCGCGAGGCGGCGATGAGAGCAGCGGTGAGCGCGGCGAATGAAGCGGCGACACCATGGGTGTTCGATCCGGTCGCCGTCGGCGCGCTCGCGTATCGCAGCCGTTTCGCGCGCGAATTGTTGGAGCAAAAACCGACGGCGATTCGTGGTAACGCGTCTGAAATATTGGCTTTGTCGGGACGCAACGCGGCAGGGCGTGGCGCGGACAGCGCGGATAGTTCGGATGTCGCGTTGGATGCGGCGATACAACTGGCGCAGGAAACCGATGCCGTCGTCGCGGTCACTGGCGCTACGGATTACATTACCGACGGGGAAAAAACATATTCGCTACCTTATGGAAATATATTAATGACGCGCGTCACTGGAACAGGCTGCGCGTTGTCGGCGGTGGTGGCGGCATTTTGCGCGCAAAAGGACCATACGCTGGATGCGGTGGCGGCGGCATGCGCGGTGGTTGCGTTGGCAGGTGGTGATGCGGCGCGGCGCGCGCAAGGTCCCGGATCGTTCGTTCCTTTGTTTATCGATACACTGTATCGGATTCGTCCTGATCATCTTGAGGAGATCGTCCATGCGCGCGCTTGATCTGAGCTTATATTTAGTTTTAGACCCCGTGTTATGTCGTGGCAGACAGGGCATGGTCGATACTGCGTTGGCGGCAGTTCAAAATGGCGTGACTATCGTTCAGCTTCGCGCGGAAACAATGGAAAAACGCGAATGGTTTGAAGCGGGGCGGGCGTTGAAAGCGGCGCTTGATCCGCTGAATGTGCCGTTGATCGTCAACGATCATATCGATGTCGCGCTGGCGATAGACGCGACAGGTGTGCATGTCGGGCAAAACGATTTGCCGGTTGATGTAGCGCGCCGTCTCATCGGCAAAGAAAAATGGCTTGGCTTATCGGTATCCAATCTCGAACAAATCCAAGCCGTACCGTTCGATGTGATCGATTATTTGGGGGTAGGTCCCGTGTATCCGACATCATCCAAACGCAATGCGCCTGCCGCGCTTGGTTTGGATATGTTGGACGATCTCGTGCGGTATAAACGTTGTCCGGCGGTGGCGATCGGTGGCATTACTGCGCAAACGGCGGCGAATGTATTGCGGTGTGGCGTAGAGGGTATTGCGGTAGTATCGGCGATCTGTGGGCAGGACGATCCGGCGCAAGCGGCGCGCGTGTTGCGCGCAGAAGTGGACATCGCGTGATGATGATCAATGCTTTGACTATTGCGGGTTCTGATTCTGGCGGTGGCGCGGGTATACAAGCAGACCTCAAAACGTTTTCCGCGTTGGGCGCATATGGCGCGTCGGTGATTACGGCGTTGACGGCGCAAAATACGCAAGGGGTACACGGCATCATGGCAGTGGACGCTGATTTCGTCAAACGGCAATGCGAGGCGATATTCGACGATATTCGTATCGATGGCGTCAAATGCGGGATGCTTGCTAACCTTGAGATCATCGAAACGGTGATGCGTTGCCTTGAGCGTTATCATCCTCCGTTGTTCGTGCTGGATACGGTGATGGTTGCCAAAAGCGGCGACGCACTGCTTGCGCAAGACGCAATAAGCGCGTTACGGGAGATGTTATTACCTCTAGCCGATATTATTACGCCGAATTTGCCAGAAGCCGCCGCGTTGTTGCGCGCCGACGTTGCCCGCGATGAAAAAACCATGCGCGAACACGGAAGAGCGTTACTGACGGCGGGCGCGCAAGCGGTATTGATCAAAGGCGGGCATTTGCAAAGTGAAGAAAGTCCTGATTGGTTGATTACTTCCGATGAAGAAATACGTTTCGTTTCGCCGCGTATCGCCGGGAAACATACGCACGGCACAGGTTGCACGTTGTCTGCGGCGTTGACCGCGCTGCGACCACGTCATCAAAACTGGTCGGAAACGATTGATGCCGCCAAGTCATGGATGGTCGGCGCGTTTAAGCAAGCGGAGCGGCTTGAAGTCGGTTCAGGAATCGGTCCTTTACATCATTACTATCGATGGTGGTGAGTTCAGGTACCGAAGATCGGTAAGTACCCACGCGGACGAATGGGGGTCGTTCGCGCGGGGCAAGTCAATCTTGATCAGCTTTTCCCAAACACTTCGTTCAATTGCTGCGTGACACGAATGAATGTCGTACGCTTGGAGAGTTCGCGCAAACGGCGTGCCCCGACATAAGTACACGCCGAGCGAACGCCGCCGAGAATGTCTTGCGCCGTATATGTGACTGGACCGCGATAAGGAATCAATACTTCTTTGCCTTCGGCGGCACGGTAAGAAGCGATGCCGCCAGAATATTTATCCATCGCGGTTCTGCTGCTCATTCCGTAAAAGCTCATGAATTGTTCGCCGTCCCGCTCGACAATTCCGCCATTGCTTTCATCGTGTCCTGCCAACATGCCGCCCAACATCACGAAATCCGCGCCGCCGCCGAACGCTTTGGCGATATCGCCAACGGTCGCGCAACCGCCATCGGCGCAGATATGACCTTCGAGCCCATGCGCGGCATCGGCGCATTCTATGATCGCGGATAACTGCGGATAACCGACGCCGGTCATTTTGCGCGTGGTGCATACCGAACCGGGACCAATGCCAACTTTCACAATGTCCGCGCCGGAAAGAATCAGCTCTTCCGTCATCTCGCCGGTGACGACATTGCCCGCCATCAGTACGATGTGTGGATAGCGCCGACGGGTTTTGTGAACGAAATCGACGAATTTTTCAGTATAGCCGTTGGCAACGTCGACACAGACGAAACGCAGTCTTTTCCCGAGTGCATCCATCACTTTTTTGAATTTGGTTTCATCGTGTTCACCGATTCCAAGCGAGTAAAAAACGGTCGCATCGTCCGGCAATTTTTTGAAAAAGGCAACGTATTGTTCAGCCTCGTAATGTTTGTGCAACGCCGTTGCCAGATTGTGCTTTGCCAGCGCCAATGCCATTTCAAATGTGCCGACGGTGTCCATATTGGCGGCGATTACCGGAAAACCGCGATAAGGATAATCGACGTGTCGGAACGTAAAATCTCTGGAAATATCGACGACGGAGCGGGTATTGAGCGTTGAACGTTTGGGACGGATCAACACATCTTTGAAATCGAGCTTGATTTCGTTTTCGATACGCATGTTTTTCTCCTGAGAGACACAAAAAACGCCGACTTCGTTTAACGAAACCAGCGTTAACCGATTATAGATGAAAAGGGCGAAGAAAAGAAGCGCGTACGTTGCCGTGAGTAACACATCGCCGCGCAAGATGCCAATATCTGCCGAAAACGGTAAAATAAACGAAATACAGTTTGAGAAAAACAAATGCACCCAATACTTACCATTGCTGTCAAAGCCGCTCGTCGCGCAGGAAGCATTATCGTTCGCAGTTCACGGGAGATCGATCGGTTGACGATCCATGCCAAAGGTCAATCCGACTACGCCAGTGAAATCGACCGGCTGGCGGAAGAGTCCATCATCGACGTGTTGTATAGCGCGTATCCACAGCATGGGTTCATTGCTGAAGAGGGATCGGCGGCGGAAATCAATCCCGACGCGGAACATCAATGGATCATCGATCCACTCGACGGTACGACGAATTTTTTGCACGGGCTTCCACAATATTGTGTGTCCATTGCCATGGCGACGCAGAAACGAGTGATGCATGCCGTCGTTTTCGATCCGGTGCGCAACGATTTGTTTACGGCGTCTCGCGGCAGCGGCGCGTTTTTGAACGACCGCCGTATCCGCGTTTCTAAGCAAACGCGACTGCGCGACGCGCTCATTGGGACGGGCTTTCCGTTCCGTGAAAATACGCCGATAGACGCATATCTCGAAATGATGCGCGCGCTATTCAAATCGACGGCGGGTTTACGCCGTCCAGGTGCGGCGGCGCTTGATCTTGCTTATGTCGCGGCGGGATATTACGACGCGTTTTTTGAACTAGATTTGCATATCTGGGATGTGGCGGCGGGCAGCCTGCTGGTACAAGAAGCCGGTGGTTTGATCAACGATTTCCATGGCGAAGAAAACTTCCTCTTCGGCGGTGAAGTGCTTGCCGCCAATCCGAAAATTTTTGCGCAACTGATGAATCTGCTTGCGCCGTGTCTGCAAGGAAAAGAATAGCGGCGTTCGCGCAAGCAAAAAAATAGGGTTATGTGAAATCCACATAACCCTTGGTTCTACATTGGTGGGCGATACTGGGATCGAACCAGTGGCCCCTGCCGTGTGAAGGCAGTGCTCTACCGCTGAGCTAACCGCCCGAGCGAACCCAGACAGGAAACTAGATTTAACCATAGAGGGGGGATTAGAGCAATTGAACAGTGTCCGAAGGACTTTACAGCAAAGTCTCTAAATTTATGATAACTTATTGAATATAAAGAAAAAAATTAATTCATCAAAAAATTTTTCGATGTCGTAAATATGGTAATGGCACTCAATAATTTCCAAAAGCATAATTATGCCTATAGTAACACTCTGATTTATAATCTGTTTTTAAAGATCAGGCAGAGTCAGGCAATTTCGCCGACAAAATGCTATCAGTCTGATTTTTACGAAATTTGTTAAGTGCGGCGGCGAGTTCGGCATTTTGCCCCGAAAGCAACGCTATGGCGAACAATCCGGCGTTACTCGCGCCTGCTTCGCCAATGGCGAAAGTCGCTACCGGTACGCCTTTGGGCATTTGCACAATCGACAGCAGCGAGTCCAGACCGGATAGTGCTCTGGACTGTATTGGAACGCCCAGTACTGGAATCGTGGTTTTGGAAGCGAGCATCCCGGGCAGATGCGCCGCGCCGCCCGCGCCTGCGATAATGGTGCGTAATCCGCGTTTTTCGGCTGTTTCGGCATATTCAAACAAAAGATCGGGGGTGCGATGCGCGGAAACGACGCGCGCTTCGTAAGGGACGGAAAAATCGCGCAGTATGTCAACAGCGGCTTGCATGGTAGTCCAGTCGGAAGCGGATCCCATCACGACGCCGACCAGCGGTGTTGTTACATTCATACCTTTTGCTCCTTCAAGTGCGATATCGTACATGATACTGCTTTTTTTTGCCGCGCTGTTGATCAGGAAAACGAAGTCGCGTATTAGGATGAGCGGGCTGGAGAAAAGAGGTAATATCGCAGAGAGAAGGGCTGCGACATAAAATAGATAGGGCAAGGTTGCAAAATGAGAAGACTTTTTATTTTTCTTCTTGTTTCAAACAAAATAGATTAGAGAAAGATTGATACGGTGAGAATAACGCTGTTTAATTTATTGCTTGAATGTACGACGGAATTGTTTATGAGACTTTATTTTATCGATTCCGTATTTTTGTTTGGATGATTGAACGATGACACTCAAAGACGCAATTCGCTCGGATGCCTTTTGGCAACGTTATCGCATTCTCGATTTTTCTCGTTTCATCGTTCGCCGCATGTTGGATTTACGAATGACTCGGGTCGCCGCAAGTCTGACATTTACGACGCTGCTGGCGATAGTTCCGTTTTTGACGATTGCTTTGGTGGTCGTTTCGGCGTTTCCGGTATTCGCTGAATTCAGTGCGCGTTTTCAGACATTCATATTCGGGACGCTGGTTCCTGAATACGCGGCAAAAGCGGGCGAGTACATTAATAGCTTTATCAACAACGTCGGCAACTTGACTGCTCCCGGTCTGATTATTCTGGCGGTCGCCGCTTTGTTGTTGCTCAATACGATTGAGGACGCGTTCAATGATATTTGGAGCGTGCGCCGTTCACGTCGTAAATTGCATCGACTGCTCGTTTATTGGATGATTTTAACGCTTGGTCCATTATTGATCGGGGTCGGATTTACGGTGTGGCATTCATTGCGCAGTCAATTCGGCGGCGAAGAAGAGTTGCTCCTGTTGGCGCATTTGTTTCAATATGCCAGTTCATTGGTGTTGACGACGTTTTGCTTGTGGCTGATTTACCGTTTTGTGCCCAACCGATACGTTTACGCGCAACACGCGCTTACTGGCGCATTGATCGCGGCGGTGTTCATCGAAGCCGCTCGTGCCGCTTTTTCTTGGTATGTGGGACAGGTGGCGTCTTATCAATTGATTTATGGAGCATTCGCTAGTTTGCCGGTGTTTTTGCTTTGGTTATATTGCCTTTGGTTGATCGTATTAGCCGGAGCGATCATTGCGGCGTCGATGTCTTATTGGCGCGGTGCGGCTTGGCGCCGTTCTGCGGACATGCGCCGTAATTTTCAGGATGCCGTCGAAATCCTTTTGTTGCTTTATTCCGCGCAGCTTGAAGGAAAATCACTGACGGTGAATCAGATTCGTCGTGAGGTGAGCGCGGCGGACGGGCAGCTTCATTATCTTCTCGATATGATGGCGCGAAAAGATTTTGTTCAGGAAGGCGGTAGCGACAACGGAGAACGATGGGTACTCAAAAAGAATGGCGGGACGCTTAAGATCGCCGAGGTGATGTGTATTTTTCTCGACGAAAAAACTTTCGATCAACGACGGGAAATCGAGGTGGAATTACGAAAACTGTTGCAGCCGTTATTCGAGTCGCTCGATATTTCTTTAGAAAGGCTCGCTCGAAATATCGCCGCTCGAAAAGGAGCGTCCTGATGCTCAGTTATCGGCACGCTTTTCACGCCGGCAATCATGCCGACGTTTTCAAGCACCACATACTGGTCGAATTATTGACTTATCTGAATCAGAAAGACAAACCTTATTATTACATCGATACGCATGCCGGCGCTGGGATGTATTCGCTGACCGAAGGCTATGCCGCGCAGAACGCCGAATACGAAAGCGGCATCGGCAAACTCTGGCAACGTCGCGACGCGCCGGAATCATTGGCACGCTACGTCGATATCGTGCGTTCGTTCAATCCAGATGGTGTTTTGCGCTATTATCCAGGGTCGCCTTTGATCGCGCAAAAGCTGATACGCGCTTCCGATCGCTTGCGTTTATTTGAACTGCATCCAGCGGATGGTCGGCTATTACGACAAAATTGCGGCGTATTTCTGGATTCGAAACAAACGAAAATTCAAACGATAGACGGTTTTGGCGGCATCAAAGCGGTACTTCCGCCGGCAAGTAGACGTGGACTCATATTGATCGATCCCGCTTACGAAGCCAAAAGCGATTATACGAACGTGGTTGCCGTATTGCGTGAAGGAATGAAGCGGTTCGCCACCGGTGTTTACGCCGTTTGGCATCCTTGTTTGGCAAAGCGAGAAACACATTTGCTGACGGGTACGCTGCGGCGGCTACCATTCAAAAATTGGCTTTACGCGACATTGACCGTGCAAAAACCTTCGATGGACGGTTTTGGCATGCATGGAAGCGCGATGTTTATCGGCAATCCCCCTTGGACGCTTGCGGAAAACTTGAAAGAAACGCTGCTGTATCTTGTTCGGCGATTGGGTAAGGATGAAAGCGCCGCGTTTACGATAGAAGCTCTCTAATCCATTCATCGCCAATAACGCGGTTCGATGACGCGAAAACCTTCACCTTGAATGCCCTTTTCTCCGACGGTAAAGCGAACCGCGCCGAGTTGATCGGTACGCAAAGTATCGGCGCCGCGATTTTCATAACGCGCAACGATTTCCGCGCGAGGAAATTGATAACGATTGCGATAACCGACGCTAAATACCGCATATTCAGGAGCGACCGCTTCGATGAATTGGCGCGACGACGAGTTTTTGCTACCGTGATGTGGGGCGATCATGATATTACTTTTCAGCGCGTCCATATTCTGTTTGATGAGATGTTTTTCGATTCGCGTGCCAATGTCTCCGGTAAGCAATAAGCTGCCGTATGGCGATTCGATTTTGAGCACGCACGAGCGATCATTCGTGCTGGACGATTTTTCGATAAGTTCGTCATCCGGTGATAAAAACCGAAAATCGACGCCATCCCAACGCCAAACGTATTCGTTGCGGCAAAACATTTGCGTGGGTAATTCGGGAACGGTATCGGAGGTAGGCACATAGAAATCGGTAATAGGCAACGCCGCAACGATACTGCGCGTTCCACCGGCGTGATCGTTATCGGCGTGGCTGACGATAACGGCGTCTAACTTGTAAATTGCGTGATAGCGCAAAAATGGAACGACAATGCGGCTGCCGGCGTCGCTGGTTTCGTTGTAAGCGGGACCCGTATCATAAAGCAGCGTATGGTTAGCGGTACGAACCAATACCGACAAACCCTGACCGACATCGAGTATGGTTGCCTCGAAACCATTTTCTAACGGTGGCTTGACGGGAACGATCAATAACGCGGGCAAACACCAAAACACGCCAAGCGCGCGACCGGGTACGCCGCGTGGAGCGAGCATCCAAAGTACGCCGATGATTGCGGTGAAAATCGTCCACAACGGCGCGCCATGTTGTTGCCAAACGGCTATCGGCAATTGTGTGGCGAACGCCAAAACATTCATCAAAAACTCGATCAGAAAATGCGCGGGGATCCAGAGCGCGGATAGTCCGGGTAACATACCGATCAAGGTCAGGGGTATGACTAATAGCGTTATCCAGGGAATCGCCCATAAATTGGCGGGTAACGAGATCAAAGAGAATTGCTGAAAAATTGCCAGCAACAACGGAATCAGACCAAGTGTGACCACCCATTGCGTATGGACACCGAGCAACATGGAGTGTCGGGCTTGTTTCAACAAAGTTTGTTTGGGCGCGATGGCAAGGTAGCGTCCTTGCGCCGCGTACAAAAGCCAACCGACTGCGCCGAATGAAAGCCAGAAACCGGGAGCCAATATTGCCCAGGGATCCCAAAGTACGACGATCAATAATGCCCATAACCAAATGCGGAATGGCTGATTCAATCGTTGCGTCCATAAACCGCAAGCGGCGATAGCCAACATAATCAGCGTACGTTGCGCCGGAATCCCTGCGCCGGCGAGCGCCACATAAAACGCGGACGCACAGAATCCGGCGATGATGGCAAGTTTGATAGCAGGACATCGTGTCGTCAGACGAGGAAAACGTCGAAAAATAAAAAATAGTAGTCCACCAATCAATGTTGAAAAAATGGTCACATGCAGTCCAGAAATACTGATCAGGTGCGTAATACCGCTTCGATTAAATATTTGCCATTGCTCATTGGGGACGGCGCGTTGTTCGCCGACAGCAAGCGCGACGATCACGCCCGCGTAAGGCTTATCCAGCAGAACGGTTTCGATGCGCGTTCGGATATTTTCGCGCATACGCTGTATATAATTCATCGGGCTTGTCGAGGGCGCTCCTGATTCGATATTATCCAGTGTGTTACGTACATAACCAGTCGCGCGCCAACGATGTTGCAACAACCATGCTTCGGTATCGAAAACACCCGGATTGGCGTTGCCGTGCGGGCGTTTGAGATGAACCGTTAATTGCCAGCGCGCGCCGGCGCGTAAAGCGGGAAGCGGTTGCGCGGACGTGGTATCGTTGAAACCGTAGCGGTACCAAGTAAGCGCAAGGCGCGACGGGACTATTGCGTCTGGCGTCAATATTTCTTCAACGGTAAAAGAAAAACGAACACTGCGTTCCGAAGTAGCCGGCAAATCGTCGATTACGCCGACGATTTTAATATCTTTACCCTCCCACGATGACGGCAGTTCGTCCGCCATGCGCGATGCAGCGCGCCATCCAGCATAAGCGTAACCAGTAAGCGCGGCACTGAATAACATCAACGTGAACCAACACCACATCCAGCGCGGTGAGTCTTGCTTCTTTTTAAGGATGACTAAACAGATTGACCATGCCGCAATTGCGATAAAGGAGATCAACGACGGCAACGGCGGAAGGCGCGCGCTGATTTGCAGCATGGCAACCCCGACGACAAAGGCGGCGAACGAAGTTACCAGAGGAGGAATAGCAATATTTTTCACAGGCGATGATAATGATCGGTCGAGTATACTTCATCGAATGAGCAATACGCCGAAATATAACATATCGCTGCCTGAATCGTTCCGATAAAAGCAGATGTTAAAAGATATTGGCGGTTCAACACCGTGTTGACGATTTTTGAAAAGCGCTATTGTGCCTGAAGGCGTTGAGCAAAATGGCGATGGTGCTGCTGTTATGTAAAATGGTCGTCGCCATAGGCGTGAACAAACCTAACGCGGCGGCGGATAAAATGGTCGAATTCAAGCCAATGGTCAGTTTGTAATTGGCGTTGATTCGTGCCATCGTCGCATTGGCGATATTTTTGGCGGCAGCGATGCTCTGAATATTATCTTCCAATAGTACGATATCGGCGGTCAGGCGGGCGACATCGGCACCGCGTTGCATGGCGATACCGACATGAGCGTCAGCGAGCGCGGGCGTGTCGTTGATGCCATCTCCGACAAAAGCAATTTTCGCGCCCTGTTTTTTCAACGATTGCACGATTTTAGCTTTGTCTTCCGGTAACAATTCGGCGTGGAAACCGTCCAATCCTAACGTATCCGCGAGTTCCGCTGCCCGCGTATGATAATCGCCGGTCAACATCAATATTTGTTTTACACCCATTTTACGCAGCTTATCGATGGTAACGCGGCTTTCATCACGAACACAATCCTTCAGCGCGAGCATGCCGAGCAGGTGTCCGCCGTAACCGACGAAAAGCAATATTTTTCCTTCATGATAGACGCGCTCGATCTCTTTCGCGTATGGCGTGGTATCGATATGCTCGTGTTGCTCAAGAAAATGGCGCGAGCCAACAACGATGCGCTTGCCATTGATGACGCTGGTGACGCCGTGCGCTACCACGAATTCGACTTCGCTATGCGCGAAATGATGTCCCTGTCGCGCATGCGCGGCGGCGACGACAGCGGCGGCGAGAGGATGGAAATAATGCTCTTCCACCGAAGCCGCCAAAAAAATGAGTTCTTCGGGCGAATAAGCGTCGTCGAAAGTAACAGATTCGATGACTTCAAGATCACCTTTGGTGAGTGTTCCCGTTTTATCGAAGATAAATGTATCCGCCTCCGCCAACCGTTCCAACGCATCCGCGCCTTTGACCAAAATGTTTTGTTGTCCCGCGCCGTACATCGCCGACTTGAACGCCACCGGCGTAGCCAGCTTCAACGCGCATGAATAATCGGCTTGCAATACGGCGGCGGCGCGTCGCCAGTCACCGGAAATCAGCCAAGACGCACCGGCAAGCCCAAGTACGGCGGGCACTAACTTATCAGCCAATCGGGTGGCTTTGATCTGAGTATTACTTTTGGCGGTTAGCGAATGTTCGACATAATCGGCGATACGCGCTACCGCTGTTTTTGCGCCAACTTTTTCGGCGTAAATCAACATTCGTCCTTCTTCGACGACTGTTCCCGAAAGAGCGCGTTTACCGCGTGTTTTTCGAACGGGCGTGGCTTCACCGGTCATTGCCGCTTCATTGACCATAGCGTCGCCGCTCAATACCGTGCCGTCGACTGGAACGATTGCGCCTGCGCCGACGATCACGGTATCGCCGACGAGCACATCCTCTGCGGGGACAGTGATTTCTTCGCCGTCACGCATCACCCAAACTTTATTTTCGACAGGGCGCAACAGATGTTTGAGTAATTCATCGGAGCGGCGCGCGATACCCGCCTCAAGATATTCGCCCAGCGAAAGCATGAAAATGGTGGTATTGGCGGCGGGATAATCTTGCCGCGCCAGCGAGATGCTGAAAGCCATCGCTTCCAACACATGAGAACCAATACCTTTCTCTCGTAAATCATCCAATGCTTTGCCGTATAATGGCAAAGCGGCGAACACTGAGACCGGCAATTTAATATTTTGCGGCAACTGACCGGAAAGCAACAACGCCATCAGACTGACTGCCAGTGCGCGCGCCGAAGTATCGGCAGCGCGATTTTGATAGTTGGAAATCGCCGACGTATTGCGCGGGGTAAGCGTCAGTATTTGTTGCGCCAAATGATCGGCGCCGGTTTGTTTCGGATCGTAAACGATGATCAGCGATTTGGTTTTTTCATTGATACGCAACGAGCGAACGCCCATTAATAACTCTATCGCGCGGATGATCCGACCGTCAAGCTTCGTTCCGCGCCGCAAAACATACTTGAAGCGAACGCGCCCTTGCGTTTGGTGAACGACTTCCAGCCGGAAGAACCAGCGATTCGAACTCATTCCGCGATTGAGTTTTCGGCTTCGAGCTCCGCGCGAATATCGGCAAACTGCTCTTTGATTTCCTCGATGCCTCCGGCAATCCCTGAGTAAAGTTTGATTCCGCCTTTGATCAGCCGCGCGCGTATTTCCTCGTCACTCAAAATATAGGCGGCAGCCGCGCCCAAAAGTAGACCAGCTAAAAACTGATCGCTCTTGCGCGACGGGAGCATTTCTCGTAGTCCGGCAAACAATCCGTTTTGCGGGTTGGCGTAGTTGTAATCGTACGTTTTGATTTTTTTCTTTTTGGATTTTGATTTTTTCGACATTTTATTACTCCTTGGGTAAAGAAGTTGTTTTCATTAAACGATCGGTCGCGTAAACGCCCGCCAAGCCGACAACCGTTGCCGTCAACGCGGTGGTGTATTCACGACGTTGCGTGGCGTGTCCGGCAGCGACACCGGCAACCAGCGCGATGCCGCCTTGCGTGGCGCGGCACAAAACGCGGCGATCAAAACCGGCGCGTCGTCCTTGCGCGTTACGTTCCAATGCGGCAATCAACGCGCACGCGACGAAGCCGCGCACGAAATCGTTGGTTTTATTGACGGACAACGATTTGGCGGCGCGTTTTTTGGCTTTTCGAGAGCGTTTCATATTGACGCTCAGGCTTTTCGGGATTTTCTTTGCGCGGAAGTTTTTTTGACGGACTTACGCGCGCTGACTTTGGACGGTTGCGCATCATCGTCGAGTTTTTCACGTAAACGCGCCGACGATTGCTCGATTCGGCTCAACCCTTCGACGGTACCGTCACGCAATTTCTTGCGGGCGGAATCAGTAGAAGCGCACAACCTCTTTTTGACTTTTTCCCATTCTTGGTGGACATCTTCATTCTTGTAAAATCGAATGGCGGCAACGCCAACGGCAATACCGGCAACAAAAGGGATCAATGGCAACATGGCATTTTCTCTTCTTAAGGACAATATAATAAAGGATAGTCAGTATTAGTTATGATGTCAATTCTTTTCTGATTTCTTGGGATTTACTCATCAACGCATCCAACAGCGTGCGTGCTTCAGGAGAGTTTTTTTCCGACAATAAATCTGTCCAAGCCGAATCGGGGATCAGGTTCACATCATATTCAACGACGCAAGAACGCGCCAAAAGGTTGACCGTGATCGAACGAATGCCCAAAATATTTTCAAGCTGTCTCATAATATAAGGTAAATTTTTACCGATGGTTTTGACATCGAGTTTTTCCGATGCGCGCAAATGCGAATCGTCGATAAGTTTCAAGCGCACTCTCCCTGAAATATGATGCGCGATGCGAACGGCGCATGCCAGATGATGCGCGAAATTTGTCGGGAAGTTTTCTTCCATGTGTTCGTCAGGATAAAAGGCGATGGCGATGAATCGCCAGATGCGTGGCGAGACAGCCGGTAAAAATGAGTCCGGTAACGGCATGCGCGCGCTTATTGCTGATCGCCGCCATCAGTAGAGAAAGCCCAAGGCTTCCGTACATACCGTATTTTGCGTAACGATTAATTTTGAGTGTCGTTGAGGTGTAGCGTTTCCTTCGGGACACAGTTGTCTCGCTCAATTCGGTTTTTAATATCTGATTGGCATCGTTTTCGATTTTCCGTTGCGGTGTGCGCTTTGCGTCGTAGAAAATCAGTAAACTTCCAGAGGTACGGTTGCCGATGATCTCACGAATGTTTTCAAGAGATGACAAGGCTTCGTAAATACGCGCAAAACGGCGAGCGTCTTTCAATTCACTGTGTCGGATACGCATTCTTCCGGGAATCGATGAGACGATATAACGCATGATAGTGATCGCAAACAGAAACGATGAATGGTGGAATGACAGAAAATTTGTATGGTAATGACGATTATTTTAGCAGTTTGAAATCGGAAAGGGTTATATTTTCATCGATGAGCGAGACGAACGGAATGGAGAAAAAACATGCCAGCTTTGCGCCAGAAACTACCCGCGATACACGGCTTCTGATTCTCGGCAGTTTGCCGGGAGCCGTGTCGCTTGCGGCGCAAGCATATTATGCGCATCCGCGCAATCATTTCTGGCGTATTATGGGCATGTTGCTTGACGAAGAAAACTTTGCTGCGCGTAGTTACGCGTGGCGTTTGCGTATTTTGAAGAAAAACCGTATTGGCTTATGGGATGTCGTAGCGCAAGCGGAAAGAGAAGGTAGCCTCGATCAGAATTTGAAGAACATCACCGAGAATCCTTTGACGGAATTGATCGAAACTTTGCCAAATTTACGCGCGATTGCGTTCAATGGGAACACGGCGACCAGAATCGGGATGCGGCAATTAAAAACGCTCGGCGATTACGCGCCGGTATGTCTCTCGTTGCCGTCCACCAGTCCAGCGAACACGATGCCGTTTTCGGAAAAATTGACGATGTGGCAGGCAGTATGCTTATATTTATAAGAGTTGAGGACGAGGACGGAAATCCGAAACAAAAGCGCGAAGACGACGAACGAGCTGGCGAAATCAAGACCGAGCATTGAGCTATCTGGATTTGTAAAACACGTATTTATCGAGAGTAGACAAACACCGTCACGGTCTCTGACGAGATCGGATAATCCACGGTATTTACTGCTGGAAGAACTATCGTAGGCGATCCTCGAAGAGATCGATCCTTGAAGAGACGTACCGCGTTTTCATCGGCTCCTGTTTGACGATATTGGGCGAAGCGTTTGAAACTGTGGCGCTGGGTGAAACGTTTGAATAGCGAAGCGAATTTTCGGTGTTCTTGGTGTGGGGAGAGAGTGAAGGTTTAATCGCCGATTGACGAGATCACGGGCTTCCGGTCTTTTGTCATTACTTATAGATACTCAAAAGACACCCCCTCTGTTCCGGGAATGGTCATGCCGATAATGTTGCTGATGGCATTACTGCTGATACTGCTGCTGATCCCGGACCGATTGATACGCTCGCCGTTCTCGTCGGTCAGATACTCTCTTTTCGACTTTGTCGCCCATTCGCCACGCTCGTCCATCGGGCGCATGGTGAGCATAATATGGGCGTGAGGGTTGCCGTCGCCTTTGTCGTGAATACGAAGGTCAGCGCACATTTCCGCGTCCGCAAAATTGCGTTTCACATGAGCGCATTCTTAAAAAAACCGCAAAATGGTATTTGCGCAACCAAAGAAAAACCGTATAATGCGGGGTTCCTTGTGGGGGTATAGCTCAGCTGGGAGAGCGCTTGCATGGCATGCAAGAGGTCAGCGGTTCGATCCCGCTTACCTCCACCACTTGAGACTCTACAAGGAAATAAAACCTGGGTCCCCATCGTCTAGAGGCCTAGGACACCGCCCTTTCACGGCGGTAACGGGGGTTCGACTCCCCCTGGGGACGCCATTATTATAAAAAGTTGCTTTTCACGCTCGCTTTGATACTCTTTCGACGCCTTCCCGTTATTGTTCATTATTGCCGACATGATGAATCTTGAGCAAAATTACAAACGCATTTCTGTTGCCTCTTGTATCGCGGGATTTAGAATTCACCCCTCAATCAGAAAAACTGCTATGATGCGTTGAATGGCGGCATTATGAGAACGATTATTGATTCCATTTATCTAAAAATACCGTAGGACAATATGTCAGAACTTTTCAAAAAAATAGTGGAAAACCGTCTTTCTCCGCTCGTAATCAAAGGACGTGAGCTTTTGCCAATCGTGCAAGGCGGCATGGGTGTCGGCATATCCGCTCACCGTCTGGCAGGAACGGTCGCCAGTCTTGGCGCGGTAGGCACGATCGCCAGTGTCGATCTGCGTCGCCATCACCCCGATTTGATGGAAACCAGCAAACATGCCAATAAGGAAATCGTCGATCAGGCTAACCTTGTCGCTTTGGATCGAGAAATTGCGATGGCGCGAGAAATCGCTGGTGGTATCGGGATGGTTGCGGTCAATATCATGAAGGCATTGACTGAATACGCCGCGCATGTACGTCAGGCTTGCCGCAGTGACGCTGACGCGATTGTCATGGGCGCGGGATTGCCGCTTGATCTGCCCGATCTAGTCGATGAAAAACCCAATATTAATTTGATTCCTATTTTGTCCGACGCGCGCGGTATAAAACTTATCATCAAAAAATGGGCGCGCAAAGGTCGCTTACCAGACGCAATAGTGATCGAACATCCACGCTATGCCGCAGGCCATCTCGGCGCCTCTAAAATCGACGATATCAATGATCCCCGCTTCGACTTTGAAAATGTGCTTCCCGATGTTCAAGAATTTTTCCGTGCCGAAGGTATCGGCGAAAAAGACATTCCTCTAATCGCCGCCGGCGGGATCAACTCCCATGAACGTGTACGTCAGCTTACCGATATAGGCGCGTCCGCCGTGCAACTGGGGACGGCTTTTGCCGTAACCAAAGAAAGCGACGCCGCCGATGGCTTCAAAAAAGTTTTGCTCGACGCCAAGCCGGACGAAATGGTCGAATTCATCAGCGTCGCCGGGCTGCCCGCTCGCGCCGTGCGCACGCCATGGCTCGACAACTACTTGAAATTTTTACCAAAGCTGACTGCGGTCGCGCACAAAAAACCTCGTTGCTCGGTCAAATTCGATTGCCTGTCGCAATGCGGTTTGCGTGACGGCATCGCCAAGATCGGTCAATTTTGCATCGATATGCAACTGGCTTTTGCGTTGCATGGCGACCGCGCAAAAGGCTTATTTTTCCGTGGCGCATCGACACTGCCATTCGGTGATCAAATGTGCTCCGCCAAAGAACTGATCGAGTATATGCTGACTGGTATCAAACCGAAACTGACGCAACAGGAAAACTGAATTATCCTTCTTCAGCATCATTGATAAATAATAACTTTTAACACGACGTATTAGTGCGCTCGACTCTCGGGCGACCGCCACCCGACATGATCACATCAATCTTATTTTGTCCGGGCGTACAAACATAAATCGTGCCCATCAACCTCGCGCCTGTCAGTCGTTGCGACCAGCCGGAACCAACATAAGAAACATATCCGGGTAATCCCTGATTGGCGCGTGCCGTAGCATTGCCAAAAGTCCCTCCGCTGACGACATGCAACGGTTCTTCTTCGACATCCAGATTCCGAGTCTCATTGATCGCTCGATAAACAATCCAGCCATTCTCCCAATCGTCTCCTCCCGAGCATGTGCGCAAATCACGAGAGGGACAAGCATTGACGCGCATATTATGTTTGATTGCTTCTGATCGGGCAATCATCATCGTCTCCACCAAAGCGCGCGCTAAATCGTGTTGTCGGCTTCGCGCTATCAAACTATTGAAAGACGGGATCGACATTACGACTAAAATACTAAATATCGCTACGGCTATCAAAAGCTCAATCAAATTGAATCCCCGAGAATTTTTCCTCATACCCTACCTCATATGCGATGAAAGAGATGGAAACCTGTATAGACTACTTAATAGATCATGCCATGTCAAAACTATTCTTATTAGCCCATAATATCAATAATGTTATTTGTGGTTTTGAGCTAGGATGGCTTTCAGATTTAAGCAATTAAGAACCCGTAATATCGTTGTGATTATTGACCCGGTGCGAGTGCGCCTTGCTCGCCCTATGGCACTTGTATCGGTAGCCGCGTCGCAAAAGCTTTGAATCAATCGAGCGGCGTTGATTTCGCAACCACGTCATCGACAGCGGCAAATTCGACAGTAGCGTCAGCGGTAGGCAGCGCCGCCGCGAACGAGAAACTCCTGGAAGCGCGTTTCGCCGCTCCGCTCGCTCTGGCGCGCGCCGCCTATCACCCGGGCAACCGCCACGTCACAGTGGAAGCGGGGCGGGAACCCTGAGAGAACGGGGCATACTGGCTGCGCCTCTATCCCGATCATGTGCTGGAACACATGCTCGCAGGATTGGGCGCGGAACTGAAGGAACGCGAAACGCCCTTTGAACCGGAAGCCGGTGCTTACGCGCACGGGCACCATCATTCGGAACACAGCGCGGGCGGGGCGCACATCCATGAGATGGAGTAACGCTTTTCTCCGTCTCGCCGATTAGTATGTCCTTATCATTGATCCGCCTTCGTCATCTGGCAAGCCCTGCTCTGCCGGTCGGCGCGTTTTCTTATTCGCAGGGACTGGAATGGGAGGTGGAAGCGGGCGCGTGCGCAACAGGGCGAACGCCGCCGACTGGATCGCCTTTTCCGTCGCGCGCCTGAATGACATCTTTCTCGCCCAGCGCGAAACGGCGCAAGCGCGCGGAAACCATCCAGATAGGACATTCGCTGATGCGCCTGCCCGCCAGCCTGGATCCGCCCGCCGCGGGGCTGCCTTACGTGAATGGAAAGAGGTTGCCTATCCGTCCGCTTGGACCGCCGCTGCCGCGCATTGGCAACTTGCCGAGGCAGACGCGCTCGGCGTCTACCTCTGGGACCTGGCTCGAAAACTAGGTGATGGCGGCGGTCAAGCTCGTGCCGCTGGTTTTTTTGGAGAAAACGATATGACCTCTCAACCCCTGCGCGTCAACATCAGCGGTGGTGGGATCGGGCAAAACGGTGCTCACCCTGTCGCTTTGCCGCGCCCTGCGCGAACGCTACCAGATCGCGGTCGTCACCAATGACATCTACACGGCGGAGGATGCCGAATTCCTCGCCCGCCACGAGGCGCTGGAACCCGGTCGCATCCTCGGCGTGGAAACCGGCGGCTGTCCGCACACGGCAATCAGGGAGGACGCGTCCATCAATCTGGAAGTCGTCGAGCGGCTATGCGCGCGCTATCCCTGTCTGGAGGTGATGTTCGTCGGATCCGGTGACGACAACCTGACCGCGACCTTTTCGCCAGAACTTTCCGATTTCACGACCTACGTGATCGATGTTGCCGCTGGCGACAAGATTCCCCGGAAAGGCGGTCCCGGCATTACCCGCTCCGATCTCCTGGTCATCAACAAGACCGATCTGGTGCCCCTGATGGACTCTTCGTTGGAAGTGATGGAAAAGGACACCAGGAAAATGCGCGGCAGCCACGAAAGAGGCTGCATTTTTGGCATAACGGGTCGCAATGCCCCGCCAACGCTTCAGAGGCAAGAAGGCATTCTCCACCAGATGTCTATGTCGATATAGGTGTTTATCGTATTTGCGCTGTTCTTTTTGGTTCTTCCTGGTCGGAATGATCACCTGTATTCCCGCCTCTTCCGCTTTCTCAACGATGGCGTCTGTGTCATAACCCTGATCCGCCAGCAAACACTGCGCTTCAAGCCCTTCGATCAATGCGGAAGCCTTTGTACAATCCGCTGTGGTACCCGCTGTAACAAGCATTCTGACCGGCATACCATGCGCATCCACGATCAGAGGTATCTTGCTGTTGAGCCCCCTTTTGTAATGAACCACCCCTGATTTTTCGGAGGCTCTACCTTTTGAGAGAATGGAGCTTATGAAGACCTATAAATATTCCCCGGAAATCCAAGAGCGGGCTGTCCGCATGGTGTTGGAACATCAGCA